>NZ_CP104972.1:660312-990469 GCF_025452195.1 Phyllobacterium zundukense
AGAAGCAGGAAAAGGAGCCTGATCATGACATTAACGGCCTCCCATCATCACTATGAATCGACGAGCTCTCATGCAGTCCTTGATGAGATCGGCTCGCTGCATGCCTTTGATGATGCCTTCCCCGATACTACGCCCCGTGGCCGCCGCGCGATGTTCATCGTCGCGCCATCCATCGACACTTCTCTCAAGAGCACGGTTGACCATTGTGAGTTCGTCTTCGGTGAGTTATCCGCCCAGCGGCTCACCGGACGCATCTCCCCGAGGAATGATGATTTGGAATCATGAGGAAACGCTTTGTCGGGGTTAATGCCCAAGACGAGGGCGGCAAGCGCAAGGCGAGCGTAAACCCGCCCGCCCCTGTCGCTCCAGGAGCGCAGGTCACCGACTGAATTTCAAGGCGCCGGGCGATGCCCCGCGTGTCGGGGTTGAAGGCGCGCCCCGTCGCCTCGATCTCTGCACGCATCGAATGAGCGCCGCCGCATTCTGATTTTGAGGTCATGGCTCACCTATATGTGCAATATTGTGAGAGACGGGAAAGCCTGGTTCCAGAAGGTTGCGATCGAACATTTAGCTCACTCCGTTTTTCAGCTTTGGTCGATTATGACGGACTCGCTTTCTGAGGTAACATGTGCGGCGGATGTTGGTCCGCCGAACAGGATTGCAGCGATGCGCAGGAGCTTGAACACCTGCCAGAAGAGGTCAAGGGCTTCAGAAAAGACATTTCCCCAATCCCATCTCCCTGCGGAAAGGGCTACTGGAGTTGGCCGTCGCCGCTTCTATCGGTCTTGGCAAAGTCGGCCATGACCTGGTTCATGAATTCCTTCTGGCTCACGTTGCCATTGCCGTCGCGGTCCGTCGCGGCAAATTGGGCCGGGGTCAGCACTTTGCCAACTTCGCCGGCGCGCAAACTGCCGTCCCCGTTCGTGTCCAGCTTCTTGAAAGCGTCATTCATGAAAGCCTGATATTCCGTCCGGTTCACCGAACCATTGTCGTTGGTATCGAGCTGATCCCGGTGGCCTTCATACATTGGTGTGGGCTGCTGCGCTGTCGCTACCGCGGTGCAAAGCAGGAGGGCCGAAACGGCCGTTGCAATTTTTGTTTTCATCTTGATGTCCCTTCTCGTTTTGCGGGCCTTAGCCACAAGCCAGGCGGTTGCCGATGTAGCCACCGCCGCCCAAACCGACTGCTGCACCGATGAGCCGGCCGGTACCGCCACCAATCGTGCTACCTATCAATCCACCGACGATCGCACCGCCTACGGTGCCGGCCATGCAGCCGAATTCCGCATTGTGGGCTCGAACGGACGGGTCCGACGACGACGACTGGCAGGCCGTCAAGGCGAAGCTGCCTACCAAAATGAGTGCCACTGCTGCTCGTTTCTTCATTGGTTTCTCCAGTTCTGTCGTTTCGTAAAATTGCGCGATATGCAAAATTGTCTTGGTTGGACCTCCCTGTGATAATTGTCGGCTTAAATCAGAGAATGACGGCATCAGTCCGGATCGGGCAGAGATCCGTCATTGCGACATCGCGCCAGGGGAAGGATGTCGCCCGCGATCACTCTGGTAATCCTTTGCTGCCTGGCGCTGGTCACGACGGTCATGCAAGCACATCCGTAACCGTAACCCGCACCAGGCACATTGGTCTCCACGAATTGCCGATCGTCAAAGGCGGGGAGATTGTCGATACCTTTGGGATCCGGACGTCCTTGCGTCTGAATCCACCACTCGCCGTCCCCGTCTGTCAGGATGAGGTTGCCGGGTGTCGGGCTGGAATACCAGCCACACCGGCGTTCGGCGGAATAGACTGCTGCAGGTAGAATCATGGCCAGGCAGAAACAGATGCCGAATAGCGGGCGCATGGAAATCTCCTCTCAACCAGGTCCCCGGAGCGGCAAGCCTATGGCTTCAGCTTTGTGTCCGGATGCTTCTCCTCGATCAGGTAGCAGTGGAGCGTAACGGGTGCTTTCATGACATCAGCAAGGGCACCGTCGATAAAATCGCAAGCGAGCAGATTGTCGGGATTGCTCTTGCGCGCCGACGCGACGTTGACGTTGACCTTGGCAGGGCCGGCGAGCCAATCGAGACGCTTCGTGTCAACCTTCGCGCCACTGACATGCGCGTGGCCACCGGTGCCCGGTATTTGCACCTCTTCGTCCTGCTGCACGAGACTGATCTGGCCGATCTCGTTGGCATGCTTCTCGGCACTCTTCTTCGGATCACCGTAATAGTCGGCGAAGACAACGATCCCCTCCTTTTCGGCCGCGAGCCTGGCAGCCGCTTTCGGGGAGAGCGTAACGTTAACATCGAAACCCATGTCACCCTGGGCGGTTGCCGGAGTCGCAGCTTGAGCGGGCGTAGAGGGAGCGGCGGTTGAAACGGCAGCGGCGGGGACGGGGCAACGCATGTCCCCTTCCTCGCATTTCAGATAGGCCTCGAAGTTTTTGATACGCGATTGTGTCAGCCCGTCCGTGCACTGCGCAGTGAGCATTGGCATCATGCTTCCGCCGGCCGCTTGGGCGGTCTGGAAATTGCACTCGGCGTCGCGAAATTTGACCCAATCTCGCTGTGCCTGAACAAGAAGCTTCTTGGTGTCCGCGTCGTCGTTCAGGCGGGTTTCGATCTGCTGGTAAAGCTCATTGAGCTTCTTGTCGGATTTCTTGAAAGAAGAACCGGCGCACTCGTTCATGGCGGCCTGAGTCTTGGCGGCGTCGGAGCACTTGTCTTGCGCAGAAGCGAAAGTCGGCATAGCCAGAACCATGGCGGCAGCCAGTGTCACGGTTTTCATCGGTTGTCCTCCGTTTAGAATCCATCTGTTGACGGACCAGGGTCCCCACGCCAATGTTGTCCGTCGGCGGCACAGTCGGCCCCTATTTGGAATCGTGTCAGAATGACAGATTCCTTTCGTCCAGCTGGTTTACGGGAAGGGAGTCACCTCGCCGCTCAGGCAGTATGGTTATTTTGTGGCAACAACGCAACAATCAATTGCTTTACAATGACTGAAACAGGGAACAGCTGTACCGAAAATATATTGTTTAGACCGGTGGATGGAGCTATTTATATTTCAAATATTGAATTAAATTCGATGTATGTACCATAGCTTGCTTCTTGCAATTCTCTGCTATGGAGCGCCTTAGAACTGTGGGGCGTCATACTGCAATCTCGCGGTGATCTTCTCGCTCGGCCCAAAGTGCGCTTGTTCACGCTTTATTGCCACCCGATACACTTTGTTTTTCGAAAGTATGGTTTTCGCAAGAACAAACAGATGTGCCTTGGTAGAATTCCATGCATCGTCCGGGGCGAGTAAGACGTTGCGAGTTTAGTTTCCGGCCACTTGAGGGAGTTTTACAATGTCCACCATCCGAAATCTCGTATTCGCCGGCATGCTTGCGGCGGCATCATTTGCCGTTGCACCAGCCTATGCGCTCACTGCCAAGGAATGCAGCGTCAAGTATCAGGCGGCAAAGGAGGCAGGGACGCTTGGTGGTCTGAAATGGAATGATTTCCGCAAAGCCGAATGTGCTTCTGATGCCGCGCCGGCAACGGAGACGAAGAAGGCGGCGAGCAAGACAAAAGCCGATACCACAACAACACCCACAGCCGCCGGCGGCACCGATGGAAGTGGTGGTTTGACGATGAAGGAATGCAGCGCAAAATATCAGGCTGCAAAGAGTGCCGGTACATTGGGTGGACTGAAGTGGAATGATTTCCGCAAAGCCCAATGTAGCGCGGACTCTACTGCTGAAGCTCCGGCAAGCCCAACCAAAACCAGCAAAACCGCGACCAACAGCGCCAGTGATGATGGCGGTCTGACGATGAAGGAATGCAGCGCCAAATATCAGACTGCCAAGAGCGCCGGAACACTCGGGGGTCTAAAGTGGAACGACTTCCGCAAAGCACAGTGCAGCACCGGTGCATCTGCTACAGCCAATCAGCAACCGGCTCAACCGACAACGACTGCGACCGCCGCATCGGATGACAGCAATGGCGCTGGTCTGTCGATGAAAGAATGCAGCGTCAAATATCAAGCGGCCAAGACGGCGGGCACGCTCGGCGGCTTGAAGTGGAATGATTTCCGTAAAGCGCAATGCAGTGCCGATGCCTCTACAACCAATGATGACGAGACTGCTCCGAGTGCCGATACCGCCACATACAAGGGCGAGCCGGCAGCACCGACGGCAGCCGCTCCGCGCGGCGTGGGTTTCCCGAGCGCCATCGCGACCAAGTTTTCCAGTGAAAGCCCAGGCAAGGCCCGCATGCACACGTGCCTGGAACAATACTATGCCAACAAACAGAACAACTCTCTTGGAGGGCTGAAGTGGATTCAAAAGGGCGGCGGCTACTACAGCCTGTGCAATTCGCGGCTCAAGAGCTAGCTACAATGGCAGCAAGCGGGCTGTAGTGGTCCGTTTGCTGCTGCGGAGAATCTAGCGCCGTCAGTCGGAGATTGCGGAGCATCGGCAATGCCAAATATGGGGTCATCCCGCCTGAGAAGCGCAAGTTTCGATGGCAGCATCACGAGCCGGAGCCAACCATGCGCCCACACTCCAGGCCAACGTTCACTATTCTGGAGGACTTGATGAACTCTTATTTTGACAGCCCTATTTTCGTGAAAGACGGCTCGAAGATGGTCCGAGAAATTGCAACACGCAGGGGCGGCTCGAACGCCATACGCTGACAAGGGAGCTCTGCTCGTCTCCTTCCCTGACTGGATGCTCGAAAACACCGGAAACACCTGGGACGGCCCACGTCAATCAGGTTTCCCTCGCTGGAGCTCAGCAAAACTCCTGAGCTCCTGTAGGTGTTTTCACTCAGCCTGTGGCTCAGAACTTCACCTTAAACCCGGCCGTGTCGTTGAGGCTGTCCTTGCGACTTAATTCTTGCCCGGCCAGACCCTACAGTCAACAACGCCGCCCCGTCTTCTCAACCACGCCAAAGAGCCAGTCGACTCCCCTGTCCATCATTGCGGCCTTGGTCGCGACGGCAAGAATCTGATCGCGCGGCCGTGCTAGAGGAATCTCGGCAATCTCAAGGTCGAGCCGCCCTGCATATGTCTCCGCCAAGCGTCGGGGCACTGCAGTCGCGAAATCCGTCCCGGACAGCATCAGCATCGCTTGCATGAAGTTCGGTACGGTCAGAGCTACCCTGCGCGAACGGCCGAGCGCAGCGAGATAATCGTCAAACATGCCGTGACTGTCGCCTGTGAGCGATACAACGATATGCTGCATATCGCAGTACCGGTCGAGCGAAGGATCTTTGGGATAACCATGTCCTGCCCTCGTCACGATCACGAAACTCTCTTCGTAGAGCGTCGACATCACAAAGCGGGCGGGTACCGATTGAAGCGGCACGATTGCAATATCAAGACTGCCGGCTTCCAGCTCATCGAGCACCGGCTGCCAGGCGGTTTGAAGGCCCCTCGCCCTGTTGGGCGGTAGAAGCTGTCGTACGCCAAGATCGATGCGGGGGGCCAATGATTGGAGAGCACCGAGTAACGGCGGCAGCAGCACCGCTGAGACACCATCCGGTGCGCCAATCGTAAAACGCCGTCGTGATGTCGAGGGATCAAAGGCCCCGGCAGTCGAGACAATATCGCCAATGCGCGCAAGCACGTCCGACACCGGTTCCCGCAACTCTATCGCTCGGACTGTAGGAACCACGCCTTTCGGCGTTCTGAGAAAGAGCGGATCGTTCAATAACCGTCGCAGCCGCTTCAAACCATGACTGACTGCGGAGGGCGAAAGATTAAGCTTCTCAGCTGCACGGCCAACGTGGCGCTCGTCGAAGACGATCGCGAAAAGCACGAGCAGGTTAAGGTCGATACGAGCTAAATTACTTTCATTCAGCATATTGATGAAATCATACCATTGGATTCAGCATCACGCATCTGAAATGTTGCGATCACGAATTTGTAGTCCAGCAACACAGGAGCTTTAAATGTCCTGGAACTTGAAACCACCCGCCAGTCTGGAAGCCTTTGTGGAAATCGCATCGATGGCTGGAGGTCTACCCTTTGTCGAGGCGGATCGCGGAAGGGCCGCCCGCAACTATGCAGATCACGCGACGTCAGATGCAGTAACTCCGACCAAGGTTATATCGGGTGAAGCCGTTGTCGAATTCTGGCGTGCAGCAGGCCCAACGCTTTGGTTCGCCAAAGACGTCGATTTCGACCGCCGGTTTCGAGAGCGGTTCCTTGATCTGCACGAGGCGGCGGCCCGCGGCGAGCTTTCCGATTGGCTGTCGACACCGACAGGGGCGCTGGCGCTGGTCATTCTCCTCGATCAGTTTCCGCGCAATGCCTTTCGCGGAACGCCGCGCATGTACGAAACGGACCAAATGGCGCGGGAGATTGCCAGCGATGCGATAGTGGCCGGTTACGACGAAGCGATCGAAGCGGAAATGCGCCTGTTCCTGTACCTGCCGTTTGGTCATTCGGAAAGCCTGCCGGACCAGCTGCTATCCGTAGAGCTTGGCAAGCGGCTTGGCGAACCGAACCTTTCACATGCACGGCGGCATTGCGACATCGTCCAAAGGTTTGGACGCTTTCCGCATCGCAATCCGATTTTGGGGCGCACCATGCGTCCTGAAGAACAGCGATATCTGGATGAAGGCGGTTATCGGGGTTAGCGGACGCTCGCCGGCTGCGGGGGCTGCCCGAAATACCGCGAGAAATTCGGCCAATATGCCGTCACCCCATGGTCTTGACCAGCCAGCCGTGATGCAAGGCGACTTGCGGCTCGAACGTATCATTGAGATCGGTTTGGAAACGGGCAGGCGTTCCCTCCTCATCGATTTGGCTTCAACGGCAAACCGAGGACATTGGAGGCTGCGAGGCAACGCTCGCATCGAAGATTGCCAGGGACATAACCGATCGAAGGCGTGCCGAGCAACAGCAACATATGCTGATCCGTGAAATGGACCACAGGATCAAGAACCTGTTTGCGCTTGCCAGTGGAATAGTTTCGCTGAGTGCCGCTTCGCCGCTACGCCTGCCGAACTTGCCGCAACGGCCTCCATCGCCTCAACGCCCAGGCACAATGGAAGGCGGTGGCAGGTGCATTAGCCTGAAATCTGCCAGCCAAAAGGATTTCCCTTTCCTCGAAGAGTTAACCTGACATCACCCCTTTATGCAAAGGAGCGGATTGGCTGCACACATATACTCGGATGGTCAGCCTTGGAGCATAAGTAGATCAGCCATCGCGCCGGGGTCGACGGGTTTGCTGAAATGGTAGCCCTGGGCCTCGTCGCACCCGTTGGCACGCAAGAACGCCAGTTGACCTTCCGTCTCGACACCCTCTGCAATTACCATCATGTTCAAGCGCTGTCCGAGGGATATCACCGCAGATATGATGCTTCGATCATCCTCGTCATGTGCAAGGTTGCGCACGAACGATTGATCGATCTTGAGACGCGTTACGGGCAGGCATTTCAGAGTGCTCAGGCTGGAATAGCCCGTGCCAAAATCATCAATGGCGAAATGAACGCCCAGCTCTTGCAATTCTTTCATGGTTGCGATTGCCTGATCAACATTGCGCATCAACAAGCTTTCGGTCACTTCCAGTTCCAGATACTCGGCTTCAAGGCCGCTTTCTTTCAATATTCGCCTCACCCGCTGCGGCCAGTCCTTTTCCTGAAATTGCAGTGCCGAAACATTGACACTGACGCTGAGGTGCGGAAGCCCTGCATCCTGCCAGGCTTTGTTTTGCCGGCAGGCCTCGTTGAGGACCCAGTCCCCAAGCGGAACAATAAGACCCGTTTCCTCAGCGAGCGATATAAATTGAACGGGGGACAATACACCGAGAACGGGATGTCTCCAGCGGACCAACGCTTCTGCCGCGAAGATGCGCCCCGAGCGCAGATCGACTTGAGGTTGATAATCCAGGTAGAATTCCGACCGCGCGATGCCCGAGCGTATTGCATCCTGCATTGCAAAGCGTTCGTGCGCTTTGGTATTCATCTCCGCGGTAAAAAACTGGAAGCTGTCCCGCCCACTATTCTTGGCCTGGTACATTGCCGCATCGGCGTTCATCAGCAACGTCTCTGCATCGTTGCCATCATGTGGAAACGTAGCAACACCCATGCTGCAAGTGATGTGGAATTCGTGACCGTCGAGAGCAATCGGGTCCGTAATAGCTGCCCTGAGCTTGTGCAGGATTACTGAGATCGCATCGGTGCGTGCGGGTAGATCGACCAGCAGTATTACAAATTCATCGCCACCAAGCCGAACAACGGCATCGATCGGCCTCACGCAGCCCACCATACGACGCGCAACAATCTTGAGAAGCTCGTCTCCTGCCGTATGGCCCAGCCTGTCATTGACCGTTTTGAAATTGTCGAGGTCTACGAAGACCACCGATACCCAGGGGTTATGATGGTGAAGTTCCGTGTGCAACATGGCCTGGGTCAAACGATCTTTGAGCAAAATGCGATTTGGCAAGCCCGTCAGAGCGTCATGATTGGCCAGGAAAAATATCTCATCTTCGTTTTGCTTGCGCTCAATCGCGATGGCAGCAATCCTTACTACCCTTTCCGTGAGCCGCCTTTCAAAGGAACCTGGTTGCCTCACCTCACCTGAATACAGGGCAAAGGTACCGAGGAGGTCGCCCTGATGCGACAAAATCGGCGTCGACCAGCAGGAGCGCAGGCTGTGGAGTTGTGCCAAGTCCCTGAAGTTGCTCCAAAGTGGATCATTCGCGATATCCGCGACTATGACGCTCTCCCGCCGATAAGCTGCCGTGCCACAAGAACCCATGTTCGGGCCAATCGCGATGCCATCAATAGCGCGGGCATAGGTCCCCGGAAGGCTCGGCGCGGCACCGTGCCAGAGGTGCCCTCCATCGCTGTCAACAACAAGGATTGAGGCAAACACGCCCTCCAGCTGCTCTTCGATCAGGCGCATTATTTTGTCTAGTACATCCCTGAGAGGCAAGTTCATTGCGATCATTTCGAGTACAAGGCTTTGCTCGTCGCGAAGACGATCCGCCTGTTTGCGAACGCTGATGTCGCGCGATATCCCGACAAGTCCTATGGTCTCGTTCGTGTCATTGTGAAGAGCGATTTTGGAGGTCGAGAGCCACTTTTTGGCTCCGGTTACCGCATCAACGACCTCTTCCTCCATGTCGATCATCGGGCTGCCGGATTGGATTATCGCCTGCTCGACTTCGAAAAACCTTGCCGCGAGATCGGGCGTGTGTAGATCAAAATCGGTTTTGCCAATCAACTGATCCGCGTGGTCGTAACCGTGGATTCGCGCTACCGCCTGGTTTACAACAACAAAGCGGTGATCCAGATCTTTCACGAACAGATAGTCGGGGACCTGATCGATCATTGCCCACAGCAAATTCCGCTCTGCCGTCCAATCCGTGGTTGCCAAAAGGCCCTCATGGTTTCGCGCTGCCATCCCCCCGATCGTTGTGGTCAAACGGCCGATCTGCAAGTCGCTGCTCTCGGAATTGGAACGACCGGGATGCGCGCCATTGTCGGGCGCGCGGAGGAATAGTCTCCGGAGCCAGGGCAATTGCATCCGGGCATAGTCATTGGCCACCGGGCTAAGGCCTTACACCGGAGCGCCTGCGCACCGGTTGTTTGCGCATCTCTGTGCTAAAACCCATGCTGCGTTCCCGGTCCGCTGCCAGCGATGCGATCAAGCTGACGTCACGTTTTCCGTTGTTAAACAGCCGCATTACTTCACGTGCCAATCGGCCAGCGTTATGATTTCCATCATCCGATGCGTCGAGCAGGAACATAGCCTGTTCATAGGCCGCCGACATGACGTGCCAGTTCACCTTGGTATATGCATCCTTGGAAACCGATGTTAAAATCTGGAATGACATGATTGCTCCCTTTGGGCGGGAGCTCGACTAATCTCTCCAGCGTCAGCGGCCGATCCAATGCCTGACGACGAGATGAGAGTCCTCCTTTAAGGCAAACAAGTCAATGTAAGTAAAAAAATGCTGCATATTCCTCGGTTTAGATGAATGAAAAACAAGGACAGCAACGACGAAATCAAAGTATATCCTGTTGTCCAAAAGACAGAACGCATCTTCTAATGAAATACCCCGACACGTTCCTGTCGGGCCGAGAACAACGAAGATGGACTTTGGTGCAGCGACAAGAATTCGACGCACCTCAGTCTTTGACTTCCATTTCTGTGCCGGCGCCCCGTTCACGGGATGCGGGTCTGCCCGCATGGATCGGTCTGGCCATACCATTGCAGTTGGCTGCGGATTTGAACAACCTCATGGTAGTTGGTGCACCATGGTCGTTGGCTTTTTCGCAAGGTATTGGCACAAGTTGGCCGAGATTTGCTGTTCAGGCTCGGGCCTGCCTATTTATCCTTTGCCTGTTGCCTTCTCGCGAACCGACCTCCGGGAACATATCCATGGCTCATTGGGAATCTCACTTCAAATGCCCGCCTTGAAGGGATTTGAATTGCAGGATCCTCGAACGCGAAAAGCTGCAATGCAAGCGTACGGGGGATAACAAGCTCCCTCGTTCTAGCAATTCAGCCAGGTCGACCGCTCTCGGGAAAGTCGAGAAGACGGCGTGCGGCGCAGACGATTTCCTCTTCGACGTGAACCGTCGCCCTCGGATCCGCGCTTTCAATGTAACTGAAGATAGCTTCGAGAAGCAAAGCCAGGCAGCCATTTATGTGTGCGCCATCAGCGACACAATAGCCTCCCGGATCCAGCGTTGGCCGCCGTGTCCGTGACTGCGCTCGTGCCACACCATTCCCACGGCGAAACCTTCGACGGGAAATGGGCAGTCTATTACCATGAACTTGTCGGCACGGTCGCGTACGAGACGTTCTGGAACAAGGGCAACGAAGTCCGAGGAAGACACGATCTCAGGAACGAACAAAAATGAGGCTGCAGATAACACCGCATTGCGTCTGTGTCCGAGGTCAGCCAAAGCGCTGTCCACTGGCGTCACAAAGCCACCGCCGTCCAAGGAAACAATTACCTGGTCCATCTCAGCAAACTCCTCGACCGTGATTCCCTCTCTTAGTCTCGGATGCTTCCGTCGGCCAATGAGCACATAGCGCTCGTTAAACAGGTGTCGAGTACGAAGACTCGGCGAAGCGGCCTGCGGCGTCATGAGCGCCAGATCCACATCACCCCGCACCATCTGCGCGTCCAACTGCGGCACGTCGAGATTGCGCAGCGCGACACGAACTCCGGGTGCCCGCATCCTGAGTTCCACGACGAGCGGCTTGACCACCACCGCCTGCAGATAATCTGTACAGGCGATAGAAACGGTTAGCTTGGCTTCAGCCGGGTCAAAGTTCCTATGGGAAACAACCGTGGCTCGAACTTGGTCGAGGGCCTGGCGCAAAGGTTCGAGCAATTCCATTGCTTTAGCGGTCGGCGTCATTCCTCGCTGTGCAGGAATTAGCAGTGGGTCGTCGAACTCATGTCTGAGGCGGTTTAGCTGGGCGCTTACTGCCGGTTGGCTCAGATTCAGGCGCGCGGCCGCCTTCGTGACGTTCTGCTCCACGAGCAACGTCTCAAGAGTGACCAGCAGATTGAGATTCAGGCGCTTGGTATCCATTGAATGGATAGTAGCTGAACATTCCTATGATTTCCAATATAGCTCGAAACAGGCAAGACTTCCGGCCTGAGGTCCGGCCTTTTCCGCGGTCGCCATTCACGAGCACCCTGGTGGACAGCAACCGGGCGACTACGGTTCACGACCTCAAGATCAGGAATCTCAAGACTGGGAGAAGTTGCATGATCCAAGCCGATACCGCCAAACCTCTGATCACTGTTGTCGGTGCCTCGAGCAAGCAAGGCCGCAGTGTCGCCGAGGCCCTGCTCGACAGTGGGCGCTACCGGGTGCGTGCCCTGACGCGCCGCTGCGATAGCCAGCCTGCGCAAATCTTGGCGCAGAAGGGCGCCGAGGTCGTGGTGGCACCCCTTGAACTCGGCATGGAGGCCAAGCTAACCGCGGCCATGAGCGGCTCGTACGGAGCGTTCTTGATGACGCCGCCCATCGTCAAGGTGCCGCCGGAGGAACTCGAGCTTACCCTCGGCATGGAATTGGCTAACGCGGCGGTGGCCGCTGGCGTCGAGCATGTGGTTTTCAGCGGGCTCGAAAATGTCGAAGCGCGTACCGGCGGCACCAAGTGGGCGCCGCACTTCACCGACAAGGCGAAGGTGGAGGACTACATTCGCAGCTTGCCCGTTCGCAGTTCGTTCGTCTACCTGGCGTTTTACTACACCAATTTCCTAGAATACTATGTGCCGCAGCGCGGGGCGGACGGCATAACGTTCGCCATATACTTGCCGCCGCATATACCCATGCCGTTCTGTGATCCGCTCAGTGCCGCTGGACCGGCAGTGCGCGCGATTTTCGATCACCCGACGCAATACGCCGGCAAAACCCTACCAGTGATCGGCGAGTTTCTCACGGCGCAAGAAATGGTGGACACTTTTGTGCGGGTCACCGGGCAGCGGGCGCACTATGCCTCCGCTTACGCGCGCGAAGACTTGTTGCGCCACTTTCCGAATTTTGCCGCCGACGAGCACCTCGTGCGCGAATTGGTGGGTATGGTGGAATACGCTGTCGAGTATGGCTATTACGCCCCCGACCGCGATCTGACGTGGAGCCGGAAAATCGATCCGCATGCGTTGACTTGGGAGCAATTTGTGAAACGCAGCAATTGGCAAGGCGACCTGCTGTCCTATGGCGCCACCTCCGAGGCCGAGCTTTTGTCGACGTGACCAGCGGCGACGCTGCATCCGCGCTGTGAGTACGTTGTTGGCGTTTTGCGGACTGGCTGAACCTGGGCGTCCTCGTTCACGAACTCGCCCACTATATCCAGTAGTTCAACAAAGTGCCGATGTGTGAGGCAGAAGCCATTCCCGCTCAATGCAGATGGCCGCAATCAATGGGCGAAGGCCCAAGAGACTACAGAGAGAACCATACTCCGACTTACCGGAGATAGTGAGTTCTCGAACTGGATTGGCTGGCGGCAGAATGATTAGCCACGGCCCGCGTATTGAGACATGAGGTTTACCCATCTCTGAGAGACGATGGTTAGGTCCTCTTTCACGGAGAACTCACCATTGGTCGTGACGATATTTGTTGTCTCGCCGGCCTGGGTAATCGTGACGACGGCATACGGGTTCACATGCACCGGAAAGCCATTTGGATAGGTAAGTTCGAGCATAGCAGACTCCTTTCCCTCCCCCGTGTATCCAATTACCAAAGCGAGCGACAGTATTCCTTTGTCGATCCGTCATGGCACTTCGTCTGGCTAGATGGTGTCTAATGATGCCATCCGGCCCATTGTCGCAACTCCTGGAGGCAGCTGGATTGATAAGTACGCGTGCACAGCCACAGGGTGCGCAAGGCGTGCGACGGGTTTTAGCGCCGCATCTTGCGGTTTGCCGCTTTGATCGATGTGCCGATGCGCGCTTTCGCCATGGCCAAAAGTTGCTTCTTGATCGAGGCTTGGGCCATTGCTTGAGCGCTCGCCCATGTGCCCAACACGTGTCCGCAATCGCGGCAGACGGCCATGGTTTCACCAGCACCCGATGCGGCACCAACTATGCCTCTACAAGTAGGGCATTCAAAGCTGCCATCTATTGTGCTGTCTGCCACATTGCCTCCTATTGTTTCCTGATGAGGCTGACACGCGTTTGCATATTGCACACTCCCGCCTCATCTTTGCAGCTTCAGCTGCACCGGAATGGTACAAGCTAGCGTCGCGTGCCAATGCGCTGCCAGTGAGAAATTTATCACGGTATGCTTTTGCAGCAACATTGGAAACAAGCATGCCTGAGACTTTTCCCGAAACAGCAAAAGAAAGGCAGCAAAAACTTAACTGCAACAAGAATTTCTCAAATGACACCATCGCCGCGATAATTAATCGCGAACTGCTACAATTTCATAATCATACGCCAAAATTGAATTTGTGTCCCGAATTCAATTTCCAGCTCGGGCCCGACCGGCTTCCGGCGCAGCGTTTGGATCGCGGAGTTGTAGTCGCCGATGGCATATTGAGCCTGGCCCAACATCCAGTAATACCAACCGGGCCAGTGAGGATTGAGCCGGAGCGCCTTCCGCACCTGCTCAATGGCTTCCGCGGGCCGTGCTTTTTCCGTCGTCAGTTCAGTCTGCAACGCCCATTGCGTCGGCGCGGTTGCGGTCCAGCTTATGGGCGGCTTCGAATTCGGCATCCGAATCCGCCCAGCGGCTCTCGTGGCCCAAAATTACGCCCAATACCCAGCGATTCCCTGTATCATTCGGGTCGAGTTCGACCGCGCTGTGCTTCGGCAAGCGCTTTTGCGCGGTTGGGATACAATGCCGGTTCCTTCAATAAGCAGGTAGTCGAAGCGTCCCTGTTCGGAAAGCTGGCGAACGTCCTTCAAGAGGTCGTCGCACAACGTGCAGCAGATACAGCCATTGGTCATCTCGACCAGCTGCTCTTCGGTTCGGGACAGATTGGCGCCACCGTCGCGCACGAGGACAGCATCGATATTGACCTCGCTCAAGCATGGCTGGCCTCTTTGAGTAGGGAGGTGGCGGGGCGCAGCTGAGATTAAAAGCCGTCGATCAGTGCGCGATCATCTCGCGCACGATCTCCTTCGCATCCAGGGAGGATGGATAGTAGGTCGGCCAGTTCGCCACCTCTTTCAGCAGGGCGGCGCGATCATTGCCCCAGTAGAGGTGATAGTGGTCCGCGGCATCCGGCGCGATCTTGTGATCGCTGAACTGGATGTATTGCGGAGCCTGTGCGTCGCCGCCGGTCTTTTTGAAGACGAAGCGTACCCCGCGGTTACCCGCCTCGTATTTCAGGATTTCGTAGCCGTCGCTCGCATAGCGGGCTTTGAGCGGCTTCCCATCCTTGAAGAATGTCACGGTGTCGCCGTCGATCTCAATCCGTTCGACGTCGGTCCGATAGCCGATCTCGTAATAGGCCTTATATTCGTCGGCCTTCTTGTCGCCTTTCTCTGTCTTGTGCGCCATCACCGGATCGAGCGTGCCATCCTGCAGATAGGGATAAACCGACTGCCAGTCCCCGGCCCAGTCCGTCAACGCGCGTTCCTTGACCTGCGCGTCCTCAAAGTAGCCTTTGTAAACCTGGTCATCATCGTGATTGTGAGCATGGGCATGGCTGTTCTCGTGGGCGTTCGCTTCCTCGCCATCGTTGCCGTGGACCATGCCGGAACCGCCGACTGCGACGATGTTGAACGGCTTGCCTTCGACCGCAATTTCGCCGGCCTTCTCGAAGGACACAGCTTTGACCAGGTGGAGTTTGCTATTCAGAGGATCCGTAACGACAACATTATCGCCTGCGACAGCAATACGGGGCCGCGGATCGCTCCAGTGACCATCCATGGAGTAAGGCTCGGTCAGCTTAAGCGAATGAACGATCTCGCCTTTCAGGATGTCGACCTGATGGAGCTGGCCGTCTTCCGTGAAGACGTAAGCAAACTTCGCCCGGATGGGATCAACAGCAAAATGCACCCGACGTGTCGGGAGCTGCACCAGTCTGAAGCCACCATCGGCTTCGGATGGGTCAACCAGCACAATGCGGTCCGGGCCATAGTTGCCGACGAAGTACTGCAATCCCTTGCCGCCGATGAGCGTGGAAGCACTCCCTTCCGGAAGGGAGGATGCGTAGGGCAGATGCCTGATGGATGGCGTATCGCCGTTTTGGGTAATCAGAAGCAGGCCGGTATTGCAGGCCAGAGCGTAGATGCTGCCGGAACCCGCCGAGCCGTGCAAGCCAGGGCAAGCGACGTCTTCACCGACCGTGTTGCCCTCGAAATCAACCACCCGCGCACCGATTGGCCGCTTGGAAGCATCGTCGGGATTCGGGATCGATACGACCGCATTTTTGTCGTAAGGAACGGCGACGCCGTGGTGAGGCGCCATGACGTCGGCACTTCGCACCTCCGACTTGCCGTCCAGAACACCCTTCTCGGTGAAGATGCTTGCCGTGCCCTCCCCGTCGAACCACTGGGCAACGTTCCCCTGCTGTTCGACGAAGTGTCCGGGCTTCTTGCCCGAAATCTCCACGCCCAGAAGCTTCGGATCATCAACATCAATGTCCCCATGATCGCCATGATCGTGGAACGCAATTCCCGTGGAAATCGCCGATACAACGCCAGCTGACCCCTGAACCGCAAAGACGGTTTCACCGCTGCCGGTGCGATAGAGAGAGGCCGGCCCCTTGATCTTGAAGGTGTCGAGTTTAGCGCCGTCGAGCGCATCGATGACGTTGACGACGGGTTCGGCGTGATCGGAAACAAACAGTCTCCACGCAGTCACCTCATTATCGTCGGCCAGCGCGGCACCCCCGCTCATAAAGACGGCCAGCGCCAGGGCCGAGGCGCTTAAAATTAGTCGGTTCATAGGTCTCTCCTTTATTAACGGTATAACATAACAACAATCAAGAACTTCTGCCTGTTGTTATCCTTGGTCAATCGGCCTTTGTGGCCGCCCGGATCGTATTGACGTTGTGGCGCATCATCTCCTTATAGGAGGCCGCTGGCCCATCTGCGGCTGATAAAGCGTCCGAATAGAGTGTGCCCCCCACGTCAAGGCCGCTCTCCGATGCGATCTGTTCGACCAGTCGTGGGTCAGAGATGTTCTCGGCAAAAACCGCTGCCGCCCGTTTCCCCTTGATCTCACGAACAACGCCAGCCAGGTCCGCCGCCGAGGCTTCAGATTCCGTAGATATGCCTTGGGGCGAAAGGAATGTTATTCCGTAGGCGTTCTCGAAGTACCGGAATGCGTTATGGCCAACGACCACTACGCGTCTGTCTTGCGGGATCGCGGCGACCGCCTGCTGGATATCAGCATCGAGTTTGGTCAATTCGGCCCGATAGGCGGTTGCGTTAGACTTGTAGGCATCGCAGCCTTCGGTATCGGCCTTGCAAAAGGCGTCGGCAATGTTTTTAACATAGATTTTTGCGTTGCGGACAGATTGCCATGCGTGTGGGTCGAATGGCGCTTCATGAAAGACGGCCTTGTCGCCATAGTAGTGATAATGCCCGCCATGCGGATCTCTCAGGATTTCGGCATCCCTGGTTGCTTCGACGACCATCGCCGATGTTCCGCTTGCTTCCACCAGGCGAGGCAAAAATCCTTCGAGCTGCAGCCCGTTGACGAGGATCACATCAGCACTCGCCATGGCAATGGCGTCCGACGGCCTGGGTTCATAGACATGGGCGTCGCCATCGGGACCGACGAGCGTACGCAGTTCAATGCGATCGCCACCGACCTTTTGAGCAAAATCTCCAAGAATGGAAAAACTCGCAATGACATTGAGCTTTTCCTCCTCCGCCATTGAAGGAGACGCGGGGAGAAATATTATGACGCTCAGTGCAATTGTGAGCTGTAGTTTCCTGATCATTCAATCATTCCTTTCAGGTGGTACTGGCGACTGGCTTCGGATCCCCAACCATCTATGTAATGTTATTACATTAAATCAAGGTAAGGCAAGGTCGAAGTGATAGATTGGATTTGAAATGGAGGTTTCCGGCCCGGATTGCCTATAAAGTAAAAATAGGGTAGGGGTCTATATTATGTCGCATACTGCAAAAGAGAAAGCCAAGTTGCTCGGACGCATCCGCCGCCTCAAGGGACAGATGGAGGCGGTGGAGCGAGCCCTGGAAGCCGAGGTGCCCTGCGGCGATATCCTGAATCTTGTCGCGTCAGTGCGGGGTGCGGTGAATGGCCTGATGGGGGAACTAATCGAAGGCCACATACGCATGCACGTCGTCGATCCCGATAAGGATTCGGATGCCGCGCGTGCCCAGGCTAGCGCAGAACTCATCGATGTTGTGAGGAAATATCTCAAATGACCCATGACGATACAACACATGCGCAGACAAGTACTCACGACCACGTTTTCCTTGGCGACAATCACGAGCGCAACGAGCGCCGCACATGGTTGGTCATCGCCTTGACGGCGACAATGATGGTGGCGGAAATTGTGGCAGGAACCGTCTTCGGTTCGATGGCGCTCGTCGCTGACGGCTGGCACATGTCCACGCATGCGGCCGCGATGTTGATCGCGGCGTTGGCTTATCTGTATGCCCGCAAAAATGCTCGCAATCCACGCTTCACTTTCGGGACGGGTAAGTTTGGCGATCTTGCCGCATTCGCCAGTGCCGTCGTGCTTGCCCTGATAGCGCTGTTGATCGGTTGGGAGAGTTTCGTGCGTCTTGCCAATCCCATTCCCATCAGCTTCCCGCAGGCAATCTCCGTCGCTGTGATCGGTCTCACTGTCAACCTCATTTGCGCCTGGCTGCTGCGCGACGACCAGTCTCACCACAGCCATGGACTTGACCATCAATATCATCACCAAGGACATAGTCATGACAACAATCTGCGGGCGGCCTACCTGCACGTCCTCGCCGACGCTTTGACCTCGGTTCTTGCTATTGCCGCCCTTGTTACCGGCAGCATCTATGGCTGGTTGTGGCTGGATCCGGCGGTGGGCATTGTCGGTGCGCTTGTCATCGCCAAATGGTCTTGGGGCCTCATTCGAGATGCGGGCGCGGTGCTCCTGGACTATGTGCCATCCAGCGAAGATTTACCGGAAGAGATCCGCTCCGCGCTTGAAGAAGAAGGCGACGTAATCACTGACCTGCACGTCTGGCAACTTGGTCCCGGACATCACGGGGCCATCGTGTCACTCGTCAGCGAACGTCCGAAGGCGCCGTCATCCTATCGCGAGAAACTCTCTCATATTCATGACCTGTCACATGTAACGATCGAAGTCGAACCAAGGGCTGCTTAAGACCGTCAGCCCCATTTCAATGGTCAAAATGCCGATGAGGACCGGTTTTCAGCGATTTCGATTGGTGCCATAGATTCTACAGTCGCGGATCAACGGAAAATGACGTCTGCTTGAAACTTGTATTGAAAAGACAGCTTCTAGGCCAGCAGCTAAAACTGCGTCTGCGCCGCCAAATATACAAATCGAAACTAACCAACCTGCTCGATCGTACTGGACCTCATTCAGAGAACATTCTGGTTATCAGGGTCGTGTTGTGCTTATCTCCTGAAGTCAGTCTTGCGCAAGCTCTTGAACCGCACTCATTGCAAACGAGGTTTCGTCCTCTCCGAGGCCGACGAGTCGAGATACATCCGGGCCCCCTGGATGACGCCGCGCATATTGTCATACATCACGAAACCAACCGATAATGGCGTTGCCATCGCTAAGATTTTCGTCCGAAATCGACGAACCTGCCACTTGGCGCATAAAAAGGATGGAATAGTCTGCTGTATAGGAACGTCACGTCGCGATCGACGGAACGCCACTCCCGAGATCTATCGATCTTCCCCAAGGTTAAGGAAGGTATGAGGGCGGAAACTGGATTGACTGGATATCCATCTTGAAACCAGCTTCTACACCAGTTGCATCATCCCCCTCCGAATTTTAATCGTTTCCGTCTCGAAAAATCCGAATGGCACCCGCCGTCGAATGACTGCGGCATCATGTTAAAGAGGGTTTTAGCAATAGCTTTCGCAGACGGATCTGGAAACCAATGCAAAGTGTGTATTTGGGGAATACTCGACATTTTCTGCTGCGTGCCCGATGCAATAATGCTCACACGTATTCGGGTAATGCATTCTCGGAGACGTATGAACATGAGCACCAAATCCCGCTTGATCTTCGTGATCACGGTTTTGTCGATCCGGCGGCCCCAGATCAACGTGTCCTACTCAACGTTTGAACATGCGCCTCTCGAGTATATCTGCAGAGTGTCAAGCTTTCGGCCGCGGGCGTATGGCGTAGGTACGAATTAAAAATAGAGAGGTGATGCATGAAAACGCTGCTGCTTAAAAGAGAGGAAGTTAGCAGATTAATCTGCATTAGCGAAGTCATCGGTACGGTGGAAGAGGCATACAAGGCCTTTAACAGCGATCAGGTGGAACAACCTGACTATATCGGGATACATCTCCCCTCGCCTCGTGGGGAAATTGATTTCAAGGTTGGTTATTACAAAGCCAACGAAGTGATCTCTATGAAAGTATCCTCTGGAGGGTTCATCAACAATCCAACAGCACACGGCGTACCCAGTGGCATGGGGACCATCCTGCTACTTGATGCCAGGAGTTGTGCGTTAATTTGCGTTATGGATGGAAGTTTGATCACTGGTCTCAGAACAGGAGCGTCTGGAGCCGTTTCCGTAAAAGCGCTGGCAAGGAAAAATGCAAAAAAAATTACGTCGATCGGGACGGGAAATCAGGCAAGAATGCAAATCCGGATGATCAACGACACTATGAAAATTGAAGAAATTCATGCATGGGACCGTAACCCGGAAACGCTCTCCAAATACAAGACGGATATTGAAAGCGAATTTGGCATTCCTGTAATCATGGCAAACTCCAAAAAAGAAGCGGTTGAGCAGGCCGATATCCTGATTACGACGACCCGCGGAAAAGGGTCGCTTGTGGAACCAGAATGGGTGAAACCCGGTACACACATTGTTGCAATTGGTACAGATCAGCAAGGTAAACAAGAACTGGGTCCAGAGATTTTTAGGAATGCAAAAGTAGTCGTTGACTCAATTGCGCAGTGCACCGAAAAGGGCGAAACGTGGCATCCATTAAATAAAAATATCATCACCAAAGAAGATATCCATGGAGAAATCGGCGAGATATTGCTGGGCAAAAAGCCAGGAAGAGAAAATGATGAAGAAGTTACCATTTTCGACTCCACAGGAATGGCCATACAAGACAATGTAACGTCGATCAAAATTTATCGAAATGCAATAGAAAGAAACATTGGAACTTTCTTCGAGTTCTTTGATAACGATTTTAGAGACTTCGCACAGTAAAGTTGCTCTTAAAATTCCCACCAAGAGGGCCCTGCGTGTGCAGTACACTGCGAGCAAATCCGAAGCTTGGTTCCAAAAAATAAATTTAACATCGATCAAGGCGTCCTCTTATGTTCAGAGGAACGTGATTCTTGAAGTTGAAGGGCGACAGGTAATATGCGCAACTACCCAACAATACAGGACATTCGCGAAGCCCAGAAAAGGCTGGCACCCCTCATCAGGCATACGCCGTTGTTGCGAGCAGAAAAAATAGAGGAAGTTGTTGGTTGTCAGCTATATCTTAAACCTGAAACCTTGCAAATTACTGGCGCATTTAAAATTCGCGGCGCTCTCAACAAGGCACTTTCGCTCCCAAGAGAAGAGATCGCAAACGGCATCATTGCCTCATCGTCGGGCAATCATGCCCAGGGGCTTTCTTACGCGGCAAGGATGCTGGGCGTAAAAGTGATATTGGTACTCCCGGTGACCACGCCAAAAATTAAGATTGCCAATACAAAGGCTTTGGGCGCGGAAGTCATTCTCTTTGATGGGGATACTGCTGCCAGATGGAAGAGGGTCTACGAAATCGCTGAAGAAAACAAATATGCGACTATTCACGGTTTTGAGGACCCCATGGTAATGGCTGGCCAGGGAACAATAGGGTGCGAAATACTGGAGGACTTGGAAGATGTGGATACGGTCATTATTCCCGTCGGCGGCGGAGGCCTTATCTCGGGAATCGCGACGGCTATCAAGGAAACGAAACCATCAGTGCGCGTTATAGGCGCAGAGCCTGCCTTAACACCGAAGTATTTTCACAGCCGGATAAATAAAGAACGTACGTCGTTTCCCTTAAAAGATACCATTGCCGATGGCTTGAGAATAAGTGTTCCGGGTAAAAACCCCTATCCTATAATTGAAAAGTATGTGGATGAGATTATTCTTGTTGACGACGAACATATCATCGCAGGTATGCGTACTCTTGCCAACGATGCAAAATTAATCGCTGAACCGGCCGCCTCGATTGGTATTGGCGCTTTGTTGGCCGGCTCCATAAAAGTCAGACCGGACGAAAAGGTTTGCGCGGTGTTGACTGGAGGGAACTGGGACTTATGCGACCTTGCTGAGATATACAAAGTTGCTGAGAGTAACGAAAGATGAAGACCGGACAGATGTGCATGCGCTCACGGTGACATGCCATGGCAGCGAGCCGGTCTGCCCAGTGCGCCATCTGACACGAAAAGATCCGCCCGATCGTCGACGGTTTCGCGTCATGGCTCATCAAGGAACGGATTCACCAGGCAGAAGACCAAGCTTATAGTCGCGGGTGTTGGCTAACGCACCCGGCAAGAAGCCTGATTTAATCTTCGATCTTCCGCTGATCACTGGCCCGGCAACCGCACTACGCGCTTTATAAGTAGGGCGGTGCGGCCGCCCTTTGGGTGCAAGAATGCTGTCGTGTGATTTTGGGCTTCTCATTCGCTGAAAATCCGCTCTGATGTATCTAGACGGGACGAGCGTTGTAATCGCGAACAACGTCTAGAAATCAGCGACATTTCCCCATGCGCTGCGGTTTAAGCGCTCCGGCCTGTAGGGAGTTGGATCGACTAGCGGTGAACGGCCTGTGATCAGGTCGGCTATCATATGACCGGCACCAGGGCCTATCCCAAAACCATGACCGCTGAATCCAGCTGCAAGAATAAAGCCTGGTACAGCCTCTATTTCTCCGATCGCAGGGACACCATCCGGTGTGCTATCAATATATCCCGCCCAGCGGTGGGCAATCGGAAACTTGGCTAATTCCGGTAATAGTTTCTGCGCTCTTTGATAGGTAAGGCGGATCTGTCCTTCATCAGGCTTCGGGTCAAGAATACGATTCTTTTCCATCGGAGTGATGTCATCGAGCGACCACTTTTTCAACGTTTCATGTCCCTCACACCAGCCGCCAAGCCCACCGGGCGCAAGGCTGCGCCAGCGGCGGATGAACATGGGAACGAACTCGCGGCTGAACCGCAATTGCTGGGGTGTTGTGTCTACTCGCGCCCGCCCGCTGATCGCCAGAGTATATCCTCCATCCATGCGGCGAGTTATCGATACTTGCGATGTGTGTAATGCATCAGGCAAGTCAATCGCCCCGGGCGCGACAGAAAGAATAGAAGCACGAACGGCCGCCTGTGGAAAGCGAATGCCCACCTGGTTACAGAAGGACGAAGCCCACGCGCCACCAGCCATTACCACCGTCTTGGTGCGGATCACTCCGGCTTCTGTGACCACGCCGGTCACCCGTCCTGCACTCAGTTCCAAACCGCGGGCCGCGCAATTCTGATGCACTGTGCCTCCAGCCGCCATGATGCCCCTTGCAACAACCGGAACGGCTCTCGACGGATCAGCGACTCCGTCAGTTGGCGAGAAGACACCACCTTTCCATAAGTTTGCCGTTGTTGTGCTGCGTTCGGCAGCTTCTGCCGCGCTCAGCATATGTGTCTCGACACCAACAGTTTTTGCAAAATCACGCCATTTCGCCCAGCTGGCTATTTCAGCTTCATCCTGCGAAAGATAGAGCAGCCCGCATCTGCGAAAACCCGTATCCTCGCCGGTTTCCTCAGCAATCTTATCCCACAACTCAAGACTTCTAGTGGCCATCGGCAGTTCTCGCGCATCGCGGTTCTGTTGACGACACCAGCCCCAGTTGCGGCTCGACTGCTCGGCAGCAATTCTTCCCTTTTCTAAGAGGGCAACCTTCACACCGCTGCGGGCAAGGTAATAGGCTGTAAATACACCAATAACGCCGCCGCCTATGACGACAACATCCGCCTCTGCGGGTAAAGTCGCGCTGGTCTCAATATGCAATAGGGGCGCAGGCATGGGTACAACTCCCGGTGTTTCTGCATCCTAACGCGGTGAGCGCCGAGTCATGCTTCGGAGTTTGATCTTAAACAGAATTTCCTGTGGTTTGGCGTGCCTTTAGCAGGCGATTATTGCATGCAATCAAGGCCTGCATCGCACCTGAACTGAATATCATAAAACGGCCTGAAGCGATTGCAGCATAGAATGAAAAAGACGATATTCTTTTCTCACAGTACTAACTGATTGGTATCTCCATGAAGCTGGACAAAATAGATATTAAAATTCTATCCCAGATGCAAAAGAACGGACGGATCACCAATGTCGAGCTTGCCGAACTCGTCAATCTTTCTCCCAGTCCCTGCCTGATGCGGGTAAAGAGGCTCCAGTCAGAAGGCTATATCACGGGTTATTCAGCGCAGATCGACGTTTCAAAACTTGGTCAGACACTGACGGTATTCACCGAGATCACGCTAAAGAACCATCGCCAGACCGACTTTGCACGATTTCTTACCACGGTCGCAAAGGTCGATTCGGTCATCGAGTGTCACCTGGTTTCCGGTGGTTACGATTACCTTATGAAATTCGTCACCCCGGGGATCGTTGAATATCAGACCATTATGGAACGTCTCATCGACATGGATATCGGCATAGACAAATATTTCAGTTTTGTCGTGCTCAAATCCCCTATTGTGAAAGCTCATCTTCCCTTGGATGCGATCTTCACTGAGTAGATGGAAACCGTCAAAGGCGGCTATTGCAACATCGTTTGCCTCTGCTCGAAATCTGCCACGGTATATCAGTTTCTGGTAAACTCCCGCACCAGGTCGGGATCCTGTTCCAGACTGTCCAACCAGCGCGGGTCTAGCTTAGGTACTGAAGAAAACAGGAGCCGCGAATAAGGATGGCTCGCGCTGCTGCCCATCATGCCCGGGCTCAATTGTTCGACCTTCCTCCCCGCATACATGACCACGACTTCATCGCAAATGGCCCGGACGGTGGAGAGATCGTGGCTGATAAAAAGATAGGATAAATTAAGTTCACGCTGCAATTCCTTCAGGAGATCGATGATCGCTGCTGCAACAACGGTGTCGAGGGCGGATGTGATTTCATCGCAAAGAATAAGTTTGGGATCCGCCGCCAGCGCGCGCGCCAGGTTGACACGCTGCTTTTGACCACCCGATAATTCGCCGGGACGCCGATAACGCAGAGTTCGTGGAAGGCGCACCATATCGAGAAGCTGATCAATTCGCGCTTCACGGCTTTTTCTGTCCATCCCATGATAGAACGACAGCGGACGAGCCAGGATTTCAGCAGTGGATTTGAACGGATTAAGCGCCGTATCCGCAGACTGGAAAACAATTTGTAGTTCGCGCAACTGATCGCGGCTGCGCCTGCGCAAGTCGCTCGGCATCTCCGCACCGTCAAAGTGTATCTGGCCGCGAGCAGCAGGCAAAATGCCCGCGATGACGCGTGCAAGCGTAGATTTTCCGCAGCCGGATTCACCAATAATGCCCAGGTTCCTGCCTCGCGCGAGTTGCAGGCTGACATTATCGACGGCGATCATCGCAGGATCACCTGAACCTCCAACCATGCCATAGCCCGCAACGACATTGTCGACCACCAGAAGTGGTGCTGGCTTCTCGACCTCGACCATTTTCGGGCGTGCATACAGGGCTGGTTCAAATGCGGCCACAAGTTCCTTGGTATAAGGGTGCTGCGGGTTGTGAAGAATATCGCGGGTACTGCCGGCTTCCTGCACTTCGCCGTTTTTCAGAACGACAATGCGGTCGGCAATCTGGGCAACAACCGCCAGATCGTGGGAGACGTATACACCGGAAATGCCGTGCTTTTTCATGACTGACTTGAACGCGCGCAGAACCTCAATCTGGGTCGTCACGTCAAGTGCCGTCGTTGGCTCGTCAAAAATCACCAGCCTCGGGTCACCGATCAGCGCCATCGCCGCTGAAAGCCTCTGCAGTTGCCCGCCTGATACCTGATGGGGGTACCGATCACCAATCGTATCGGGGTTTGGCAGTGCTAGCGCCTTGAACAGGGCAATCGCCTTTTTGCGCGCCTGGTTCATCGGCATAAGGTGATGGATTTTCGCCACTTCGATGACCTGTTCCATGATCCGATGCGCGGGATTGAAGGACGCCGCCGCACTTTGAGGAACGTAGGAGACTTCCGTGCCACGCTTTCGTGCTCTTTGCCGCTCCGAAAGATTGACTATATCCTGTCCGCCTATGGCTATAGTGCCGCTCACGATTCGACAGCCGGGTCGCGTGTAACCCATCAGGGAGAGCGCAATCGTCGTTTTGCCCGAACCGCTCTCGCCGATAAGCGCTACGATTTCGCCTCCTGCAATATCAAAACTGACGTCCCTGATGATTTCCACCTTGCGCCCGGAATCGGTCTTTGCATCCACGCGCAGATTGCTGACCTCTACAATATTGCCCATTACTCGCTCCGATCGCGGATCTTGTGAGGAAGATTATCGATCAGCAGATTGACGCTGATCGTAAGGCTCGCAATGGCAATAGAGGGCAACACCACGGCGGGTGCTGCAAAGGTTAGCCCACCGATATTTTCCTTGACCAAAGCACCCCAGTCAGCAAAAGGCGGTTGCACGCCCAGTCCCAGGAAAGACATGCTTGACAGAAGCAGGACGATGAAGACAAAACGCAAGCCAAAATCGGCGAGCACAGGGCGAATAATCCCGGGCAGAATTTCCGAGCGGATCAGATAGCCCATCTTTTCGCCACGCGCTCTTGCAACGGTAATGTAGTCCATCGCATTGATGTTGATTGCCAATGCACGCGCAAAGCGATAACTGCCAGGCGTGTAAATAACCGCCATAGTCGCGATCAAAATCGGAATGGACGAACCTACGCCGGCTACAATTACCAAAGCCAGAATCTTGCTTGGGATTGAGGTCAGCGCATCCAGAAAGCGGCTGAGGGCAGAATCGAACCAGCCACCGACCACGGCGGCCATCATCCCCAAAAAAACGCCAGCAAAGCAGGCCAGAAAAACAGCCGCAAGTGAAATCCCGACCGTGAACCGTGCCCCGTAGATAATGCGCGAGAGCATGTCTCGTCCAAGATAGTCGGTGCCGAGCGGGAACTGGGCGCTTGTGGGGCCGAAGAAATCGAAATCGACGATCTCACCAACCGGATGCGGCGCAATCCATGGAGCCAATACGGCGACAAGGGCCCAGGCCAGAACGATGAGGAAAGAAATGGCGCCAACCAGATTGATCCGGTATCCGAAGTATGCAGACCTTGTTGCCTGTTGATTTGTCATGGGGGACATTGCTATCGAAGCCTCGGGTTGGAGACGATGGCAATCAGATCCGCTATCGTGATAAGCAGGAGATAACCAAAGCAAAAGATCATCGCGCAGGTTTGAATCAAGGGCAGGTCGCGCGTTGCCACTGCATCGAGCATCAGCTTGGCAATGCCGGGATAGTTGAAGATGGTTTCCACAATGATGACGCCGCCAAGCAGGTAGGAAAGCGAAAGCGCGACGGCGTTGACGATAGGCCCCAGCGCATTGGGCAGCGCATGGACGATTACCATCCGGAACCGCGAGGCGCCTTTGAGCAAGGCCATTTCCACATAGGACGTATCCAGCGTTTCCAGAACCGCGGCCCGTGTCATGCGGATCATCTGCGCGGAAATCACAAAACTCAATGTAATGACCGGCATGGCGAATACCTTCAACAGGCCGGAAAGCGACGTGACCTCATTGGCCATGGAGAGTGCGGGTAGCCAGCCGAGATAGACCGCGAAAACGATGACTGCGATTGTTGCCACCATGAATTCTGGCACGGAAATCACCGCAATTGTAATGATCGAGACAGCGCGGTCATAGAAAGTGCCGCGCATGATAGCGGCAGTAATACCGAGAAACAGTGCAACTGGAACCGAAATGGCAGCTGTGACGCTAGCAAGCTTGAGCGAGTTCACCAATCTCCCGCCGATCAGATCAGCGATGGGAACATTGTTGACATAAGATACCCCCAGTTCGCCCCTCAACAGGTGTCCGAGCCAGTAAAGGAAGCGAAAAAATGCGGGCTGATCAAGATTCATCGCATGACGAAGTCCGGCGACCGCTTCTGGAGTAGCCGCCTGCCCCAGCAAGATTTCTGCCACATCACCCGGCAGCATCTCGGTCGCAAAGAAAATCGTGAACGCGACAATGAGAAGCGTAACGACTGCAACTACCAGGCGCTTGATGATAATATTGAGCAATGGGGACTTCATGATCATGCACCAGTCCGCAACTTGGGGAAAATATCGCCCGGACAAAGTCAGTGATTTGCCCGGGCCAAACAAAGAAATAGTCAGGCTTCCAGCCAGGCGTGCTCGGCAAATGTGTAGCCCATCATGCCGCCGAGCGGATTTGGCTCAAGGCCCTGCAGTTTTGGCGAAATCGCGTCAACATTCGACATGAACACAGGAATGACAGTCCCTGCTTCGTTGGAAATCAAGGCCTGCATCTCGCCGTAGATTTCCTGGCGTTTCGCTTCGTCCAACATACCGCGCGCCTCAAGCAGCATAGAATCGAACTTATCAGACTTGTACTGGCTTTCGTTCCAGGGCGCGTCCGACTTATAGAGCAGCGAGAAAAGAATGTCGGGAGTTGGACGTGCATTGATATTGCCATAGTGCACGGCGTCTTTTAGCCAATGGTTCGACCAATATCCATCCGAGGGCACGCGATCGATAACAACCTTCTGGCCTATGGATGAAGCTGCCTGCTGCAGTACCATCGCATAATCGAGCGATGAAGAGGCAGCTTCCGCTGCGGTGATATGAATTTCCTGACCGAGCACGCCGGCCTTTTCAAGCAATGATTTGGCGCGCTCTGGGTCGTACTCGCGCTGTTTGAGTTCGGCGTTGAAGTATTTGTTGGTATTCGGAATGGGATGATCGTTTGCAATTTCCGCCAGTCCACGCAACACCGATTTCTGGATAACTTCGCGATTGGTGAGATATTTGAAAGCTTCCGCAACGCCAGCCTTGTTGCCGGGCGCCATATCAAGCCGCACATTCAGATTGGTGTAGGTGCCCAGCTTGGAAATGAAGAGTTTTGCCGCCGGATTGTTCTCAAGAACCCGCAGCGAGCGCGGATTGAGGTTGGCAGCCAGTTGAATGTCGCCCGAGAGGACCGCGTTCATGCGGGCGGATTCGTCTGAAATTGCGAAGAACTCGAAGGAATCAAGATAGGGACCGTTGTCTTTCCAATAGTTCTCATTGCGCGATGCCATCGAACGAACGCCGGGCTGAAACTCCTTGCAGACGAACGGCCCCGTGCCGTTTCCCTTGGAGAAGTCAGTCGTGCCGTTGGCCACGATCATGAAATGGTGCATCGCAAGAATGGTCGGAAGGTCTGCGTTTGCGCTTTCCAGCGTAATCTCAACGGTCGTGTCATTGATCTTCTTTGCGTCGGTAATCTGTTTGGCCAGCGCATTGACTTTGGACCCGACGGCCGGATCAAGGTGGCGCTTTAGCGAAAAGACGACGTCATCAGCAGTGAGTGACTTGCCGTCATGAAAAGTCACACCCTTGCGCAGCTTGACAGTCCAGGCCTTGGCATCAGCGGTCTCAATACTCTCCGCGAGTTCCATCTGGGTCTGGCCTTGGCCATCAAGAAAGGTCAGGCGGTTGTAAAACGCGCAGCAACGAACGTAATCCGTCGCATTTGATGCCTTGGCGGGATCAAGCGTATCTGCAGTGGATGTGCTGAAACCCGCGGCCTTGATAAAGCCGCCTTTCACAGGGGTTGCTGCCAGTGCAGAAGTAGCACGCGCGAAAACAGAAGCACCGGCTACTGCTGCCACACCGCCCATCATCATCATTTGGAGCAGTTCGCGTCGGTTCGCTCCGCGGCCAATTGCATTTTCAATCATCCGGTGGTCGGAAGAAGTCCAGTTGGTTATCTTCTCGCTCATTGCAGTTCCCCTTGTTGGTTGTGTCGGGCGCCGGCTTATGGTCACCGGTTACACCAATCTTTCAGATGGTCAGTTGTTAAAAATACCTCTTGCAGTGTCGGCCAACGCAGCTTGTGCGTATCAAAGGAGAGTCCAGCAGCTGCGGGAATAATTGTCGATACATCCCAGCGCGATCCATTGGATCTGACCTTTAACAGCTATGGCAGTGTGTTACGGAGGTGCGCATAAATTGCGCTGAATCGGTCCGGAACGGCAGCATAAAATTGCGAATTTCGGGGATTCACGAAATCCATAGCATCATCTCCTACTGTTTCTCGTTCTCTCATCCCTTCATTTCCGCGCGCACATCATTATCCGCCAGCGTTTGGTCCAGCGTGAGGCGAGTGCGCTCGATAATGGCATCAATGTCTTCATCCGTGCAGCAAAGCGGCGGTGCATAGCCCAGCACACCATTGGCAAAGGCGCGAATGACAAGGCCATTGTCCCAGGCGCGGTCAAAAATACGCCGTGCTGGATCGGCAGTTGCCGGCAGCGGCGTTTTGCGTTCCTTGTCGGTCACCAATTCGATTGCGGCCAGCATGCCACGCCCGCGCACATCGCCGACCAGCGGATGATCAACAAGTGATCGGAGCCCGGCTAGCAAACGCTTTCCTGCCTTGCGGCCATTGTCGAGCAACCCGGCCTCATAAAGGCGCAGACATTCAAGACCAACCGCAGCACTGACCGGATGCGCTGAATAGGTATAGCCGTGGCCAACTGCTGCTTTACCCGCACCATCCGCAATCGTAGAATAGATGTGCTCCGACATTAAGACGGCACCCATTGGCATATAGCCGGACGTCAAGCCTTTGGCAGTGGTGATGAAGTCCGGTACGACACCGTCTTCCTCACAGGCGAAAAGCGGACCTGTACGACCAAACGCGGTGATGACCTCATCGGCGACGAAAAGGACATCGTGCTCCTTGCACACTGCATGCATCGCCTTTAGCCAGCCAGTTGGTGGCACTAGAACACCGCCTGAACCCTGAATAGGTTCGACATAGAAAGCAGCTACACGTTCCGCGCCAAGTTCTTCAATTTTCGCACGCAGCGCCGCAACCGAGGCATTTATAATTGCCTGGGGATCCGGGCCGACAGGGTTGCGATAAGCATAATGCGAGGGGATTTTGTGCTGCCAGTCATAAGGCACCCCGAAGCCCACATGGAATGCTGCAAGGGCGGTCAAGCCCGAACCTGCTGTAGAGGAACCATGGTAGCCATATTCAACCGAGATAAACTGGTCTTTCTGCGGTATGCCCCTGGCATGATAGTAATAGCGAATAAAGCGGATCGTGCTGTCGATCGCATCAGAACCGCCCAGCGTAAAATAGACATGATTGAGATCGCCTGGTGCGCGGTCAGCCAGTTCGGCCGCGAGACGAATGCCCGGTTCTGATCCCAAACCAAAATAGCCCGTAGCGTAGGGAAGCTCGCGCAACTGCTTCGTGGCCGCCTCGACGATGCTGTCCTGACCATAACCGGCATTGACACACCAAAGGCCCGCGAAGCCATCGAGCAGGGTGTGGCCGGAGGCATCAGTGACCGTAGCCCCTTTGCCCGACTTCAAAATACGCACACCCGCAGCTTCGTGGCTGCGATAGGACGAAACCGGATGCACCAGATGGGCGCGATCAAATTCGATCAAGGAATTGCTCAGCATGATATTCTCCAATCAACTAGTCTTTTGCGGCTCAACCCAGTGCCTGATTTACAAGGGCATAGGTTCGATATGGCGACGCGATTCTGTTTTCTTGCTGGATGTTTGCGGCTCGGCGCATGGATATACCGCCACCAACATGGTCGAGCCCGCGTTGAGCTAGCCATTTCGCCAGATTTGTCGAGATGTGCGTGTCGACGCGGACAAACTCCCCCATGTGGTGTGAGAGCAGGAAACCGATCAGCGCCCGTGCGTCGGTGTCGTTGCTCGCAACAACCGGGCCGATAGCAAACCCGCGTCCAAATGCGCGGATTGCTGCAAATGCATTCACCGCACCATCAGTGCGAACGACTGCAAATTGGGCCCGTTCAACCAGAAGCCGCATGAGTTCACAACGGTCATGTCCCGCTGCCAACCGATCCAGAACAATGAAATGAGCGAAATCTTCAGGCGTTGCCCACGATACATTGTCCGGCGCGTCCACCCCCGATACCGCACCCTGATGCTGAACGATCTCGCCAGTCGCGACGAAGCCGAGCTTCTCATAAAGAGGCAGCCCCTCCTGCGTTGCAATCAGAAGGCAGATGCGTTTATCAGCAGCTTCGAGAGCGGTCTGCATCAGCTTGCGGCCCAACCCGCGTCCGCGCATGCTCTCATCGACGATAACCATATTGATGGTCGCGGTATCGCCACCGAAAAGCGTGGTCATTGCGGTCCCAACCACACGGCCGTCTTCAAGCGCGACCACGCCATTGCTCAAAGCCAGTACCAGCGCCCAATCTTCGCGGCGATGCGGCCAACCTGCTTGAGCAGACAGGGCAACAGCTTCACCGAGATGGTCTTGCGTCATTGTTCCAAAAATAATTTGTGATGCGTTCATAGCTGGTTCCGGCATGGTTCGTCATAGACTCAGATTAAGATGCCTTAAGCAGCAGTTCATCCCGACCGGTATGTTTAGGCAGAGCGTTTTCACTGTCCTTTTGCACTGCCGCCGCATGTTATGCCGTGACCATGGCCAAACCGCTGCCGAACTCAGCTGCAAAGCTCCCATCGACAATCACCCGACAAAACTCTCTGCCAAAGCTTTGACCGGATACGAAACAATCTGCTTTGTGCCGATATGAATGCAGTGATTAGTCCGTTCACCACTCATTATGATGCTTGTGAACGGCACAGCCGTGCCTGCAATGCTTAGGAGGATCAGAGCATGACCCAATTTAGACCGAAATACATTACTTTCGATTGCTACGGTACGCTGACCAATTTCCAAATGGCGGAAGCCGCGCGCGACCTCTATTGCGACGAGGTTGACGAAGAACGCATGCAGCAGTTTGTAAAGGATTTTGCCGCCTATCGCTTGGACGAAATCCTCGGCGAGTGGAAACCTTACAGTGAAGTCGTTCACAATGCGATTGAACGGACCTGCAAGAAAAACCGTGTCAGATTCCATGAAGAAGACGCACGCAAGGTCTATGAGAAGGTTCCGACCTGGGGTCCGCACCCGGACGTACCAGCGGGTCTTGCCACGGTCGCGAAGGAAATTCCCCTCGTCATTCTTTCAAATGCAATGAATGAACAAATCCACTCGAACGTTGAAAAGCTCGGCGCTCCGTTCCATGCTGTTTACACTGCACAACAGGCACAAGCGTACAAACCGCGCTTGAGGGCTTTCGAATATATGCTGGATCAGCTCAACGCCGGTCCGGAAGACATTCTTCATGTTTCCTCATCATTTCGTTATGATTTGATGTCGGCTCATGATTTAGGCATCAAGAACAAGATCTGGGTCAATCGCGGCCATGAGCCTGCGAATCCCTATTACGGCTATACCGAAATCAAGGGCATCTCCGGTTTGGCCGGCGCCCTCGGGCTTTAGAGCGCGCGGTTCGATCTGATTTGTTAAATGGCGCTCCAACAATCGTATTTGCGCGCATTTATTTGTAATTCCAGTTTCGGAAATGCGCTATCATCGCGAGGCAAAATGCAATTCAAGCCCTATTGGCACGATACTACACCGCCTTTCACACAAGCGGAGCAGCGCTCCCCGGAAGGACACTATGACATCGCCGTCATCGGCGGGGGCTTCACCGGACTTTCTGCTGCGTTGCACCTTGCCAAGGGTGGCGCGCGCGTCGCGGTCTTCGAAGCATCTCTCGTCGGTTCCGGTGCATCGGGGCGCAATGGCGGTCATCTCAACAATGGCCTCGCCCACAGCTTCATTGCGGCAAAACAGCACCTTGGCGCAGAGCGCGCCAAGACACTCTACAAGGCTTTTGACGACTCGATCGATACGATCGAACGGATTGTACGGGAGGAGAATATCGACTGCTCCTTCCGCCGTGCCGGCAAGTTGAAGCTTGCGTCCAAACCAGCCCATTTCGATGGTCTGGCACGCAATTTCGAGGCCATTCACGCGGAAATCGATCCTGACACAGCTTTACTGCGCCGCGATGAGCTTGCAGGCGAAGTCGGGTCCAGCGGCTTCCATGGTGCGATGCTTTCCAGGAAAAGCGCCATGATGCATATGGGCCGCTACGTTACCGGACTTGCGACAGCCGCAGTACGCCAAGGCGCGGCGATCTTTGAAAACACACCCGTGATCGAACGCAGGAACGTCAATGGTCTTAATCAACTCATAACATCAAGCGGCACGACTACGGCTGACAATATTATCCTCGCAACAGGCGCCTATACGACTGATAGTTTTCCCTATTTTCGCAAACGCATCATCCCTGTCGGCAGCTTTATCATTGCGACGCGGCCACTGACGGAAAGCGAAATCGCAGTCACCCTGCCGGGCAACCGCACCTATGTGACGTCGATGAATATCGGCAACTACTTCCGGCTGGCGCCGGACAACCGCGTCATCTTTGGTGGCCGTGCCCGCTTTTCCACCACATCCGACCAGCGTTCCGATGCCAGAAGCGGCGCAATCCTTCGCGCAAATCTTGTCAGGATTTTTCCGCATCTGGCCAATGTCGAAATCGATTATTGCTGGGGCGGTCTCGTGGATATGACGCAGGACCGCTATCCGCGTGCGGGCTTCGCCGATGGCGTGTGGTATGCAATGGGCTATTCCGGCCACGGTGCCCAGATATCGACGCAGATGGGCATCCATCTGGCCGATGCCATTCTTGGCCGCGGCGACTGCAATCCGGTTGCCGATCTCGCTTGGCCGGCTATTCCAGGCTATTCCGGCAAGCCCTGGTTCCTGCCGCTGGTCGGCCTTTACTACAAGATGCTGGATACGATTCAATAATCCAAAAATGAGAGTCCGGTTAAACCGCGCTCTTCATTGGTTCACAATCCACCGACATGCAGCGTTTTGACTTCCAGGTACTCGTCAATGCCAAGCCTCGATCCTTCGCGGCCAAGACCGGACTGCTTGACACCGCCAAAGGGAGCAACTTCCGTTGATATCAGGCCGGTGTTGAGACCAACCATACCGAATTCCAGTGCCTCAGTAATCCGCCAGGATCTCTTCAGATTCTCAGTATAGAAATAGGCGGCAAGGCCGAACGGCGTGCCGTTGGCAAGTTCGATAGCCTCTTCTTCCGTTTCAAAACGGAATAGCGGGGCCACCGGGCCAAAGGTTTCTTCGGAAGCAAGCAGCATGTCGGTTGTTGCATCACCAAGAACAATCGGACGGGCGTACTGACGGCCTTCCGGCATTTTTTCGCTTTGTGCGAGGATTTTTGCGCCGCGACCCAAAGCATCGCTCACGTGGCGCTCGATCTTTTCGATAGCCGAGCGGTTGATCATCGGGCCAATCGCGACGCCCTCCTCGGTTCCTGCGCCCACTTTCATCGCAGAAACGCGGCTGGCCAGCCTGGCCGCAAATGCGTCATAAATTCCGGACTGCACCAGAATACGGTTGGAGCAGACACAGGTCTGACCGCCATTACGGAACTTCGATGCAATCGCGCCCTCAACTGCCTGATCCAAATCGGCATCGTCAAAGACGATGAACGGCGCATTGCCGCCCAGTTCAAGGCTGAGCCGTTTGATGCTGTCGGCTGCGCCTTTCATCAGCAGCGCGCCAACGCGTGTCGAGCCGGTGAAGGAGATCTTGCGCACTGTCTCGTTTGTCATAAGCTCCTTGCCGATTTCCGTCGGCATGCCGGTCACGATGTTGATAACGCCAGCCGGAATCCCTGCCCGTTCGGCAAGAACCCCCAGTGCCAGTGCGGAAAATGGCGTGAATTCCGATGGCTTGATAACAACCGTGCAACCTGCTGCAAGGGCGGGCGCGACTTTGCGCGTAATCATCGCATTCGGAAAATTCCATGGCGTGATGATTGCGCAGACGCCTACCGCTTCTTTGAGAACAAGAATGCGGCGGTCAGACGAAGGCGAAGGTATGGTGCTGCCGTCAATACGGCGTGCTTCTTCGGCAAACCATTTGACGAACGAGGCGCCATAGCGGATTTCACCCAGAGCTTCGCCAACAGGCTTGCCTTGCTCCAATGTCAGCAGCAGTGCCAGATCCTGCTCGTGCTCGCCCATGAGAGCAAACCAGCGCTCGAGAAGGGCTGCGCGCTCGGCGCTTGTCTTCTTTTTCCAGCTCTTGAACGCTCTCGCCGCCGCATCGATTGCGGCGCGCGTTTCCTCGACTCCCATATCGGGGACGGTGCCCAGCGTGCCGAGGCTTGCCGGATTGGTGACATCAACGACCGCTCCTGTGGCTGCATCCTGCCAGAGACCGCCGATAAAGCCCTGTTGCCTGAAAAGAGCCGGATCCTTTAATGTGTGCATGTTTTCCTCTTTTCGTTAGGCGAGGGCCGAAAGAACGGCCTGCGTGATCGCGTCCGTTTTGTCCTTGCCTGCGATCGTTCCGATACCCTGCATGGTGGCTGCCTCGATTGCCGCCATCACGTCTTTTGACGCTAGATGTTCGCCAAGATGGTCGAGCATCATCGCACCGGACCAGATCGCCGCAATCGGATTGGCAATGCTTAAATGGGCAATATCAGGCGCCGAACCATGAACCGGTTCGAACATGGAAGGTGCACTGCGATCCGGATTGATATTGGCCGAAGCGGCATAACCTAGCCCACCCTGAATAGCCGCACCAAGATCAGTGAGTATGTCGCCAAACAGATTTGAGGCAACGATAACGTCAAGGCTTTCGGGTGCCATCACCATGCGCGCCGCCATGGCATCGATATGGTAATGCGAAATCTCCACATCGGGGTATTCCTTGGCAACGTCCCGCGTGACCTCATCCCAAAAAACCATGGAATATTTCTGTGCGTTTGACTTCGTTACCGAGGCAAGCTTCTGACGGCGTGCGCGGGCTTGCTCGAAGCCGTAGCGTATGATGCGCTCGACGCCGGTACGCGTGAAAATTGCAGTCTCAACCGCGACTTCATCTTTGGTGCCGGAATGCACGCGCCCGCCAGCTCCCGAATATTCGCCTTCGGTATTTTCACGGATGCAGAGGATATCAAAACCGTCGGAGCGCAGTGGCCCCGTTACACCGGGCAGAAGCCTATGCGGTCGTATATTGGCATATTGCACAAAGGCCTTGCGGATTGGCAGCAGCAAACCGTGCAGGGATACTGAATCTGGTACTTCCGCAGGCCAGCCCACAGCGCCTAGGTAAATTGCATCGAATTTGCGCAGGGTTTCGATAGCATCCGCTGGCATCATAGCGCCGGTTTCATGATAATAAGCGCAGGACCACGGGAAACGAGTGCCCTCAAGGTCAACACCCCTGCGCTTGGCAACAGCCATCAAAACCTGCAGTGCCGCATCTGTAACTCTCTTGCCAATGCCGTCTCCCGGAATCAAGGCGATCGAATAGCTTTTCACGATGAGTTCCCTTTAAAGTTCTATGAGCACGCTTTTTGATCTTCGGTTCGCCAGATAGGCTTCCCGGCCGAGGTCCTTGCCGATGCCCGAGCTCTTGTAGCCGCCGGTTGGCAGAATATGGTCGCGCGAGCGGCCATAACGGTTCACCCAGACCGTGCCCGCCTGCATCGTCTTCGTCACTCGAATCGCCCGCGACAGGTCGCGCGTGAAAAGTCCTGCAGCCAGTCCATACGTCGGATGATCGGCAAGCGCGAGGGCCTCCTCTTCTTCCTTGAAGGTCTGGATAGTCAGCACGGGCCCAAAGATTTCCTCGGTTACAGCCGGTGAATTTTTGCCAACGCCGCGCAGCAGTGTTGGCTCATAGAAGTAACCATCTCCATTCATCGAACTGCCGCCGACAACACACTCCGCGCCGAGGCTCACAGCCTTCTTCACGATTTTATCAATACGGCAGAGTTGCCGCTCGGAGATGATGGGTGAGTACTGGGTGTTCTCGTCCCACGTCATCCCCGGCTTGATGTTCGCCATGTGTCGCGCGATAGCTTCGCTCAAGGCGTCCGCGATGTCTTCTGCCACGATGAGGCGCGAACCGGCCACGCAGACCTGTCCGGCATTGGACAGAATCCCAAGCGTGATGGCTGATGCTGCCAGGTCAAGATCGGCATCGCTGAACACGACCTGAGGGCTCTTGCCCCCGAGTTCAAGCGTCATAGGCTTGATGCCGGTGCGGGCAATATTTTCCATTATCGCGGCACCAGCCGCAGTGGAGCCGGTGAAGCTCACTTTGGAAATATCCGGGTGGCCGGTGATGGCGTTGCCAGTCGTTGGTCCGTCTCCAAGGACGATATTGATCAGCCCCGCCGGGATACCGGCCTTTTCGGCCAGTTCAGCCATGTAGAGAGTGGAGAAAGGCGTAATTTCAGATGGCTTAAGAACAACGGCATTGCCTGCGGCCAGTGCCGGCCCAAGTTTCCAACCGGCCATGGATATTGGGAAATTCCACGGGGTGATGGCACCAATGATGCCGTAAGGTTCGCTCAACGTCATGCCAAAATTGCCGGCGCTCGTGGGAACGACACTACTCCCTTCCTTATCGGCAAATTCAGCGAAAAAACGTATCTGCTCAGCAGTAGAGGCAATATCGCCTTCAATGAGCTGCGCAATCGGACGGGTTGAGGAAACGGCCTCGAGGCGGGCCAGAGCAAATGCCTCCCGCTCAATAAGATCGGCCCAGCGGTGCATTGCATTGAGCCGTTCGCGCGGGCGCACATCAGCCCAGCCACTTGATTTTAATGCTGTTTTTGCGCCCTGCACCGCTTGGTCAACCAGCCCACTGTCGGCAACAGGGCAATCGCCATAGGCCTTTCCGTCAGAAGGTCTGCGCATTTCGATGCTTCCTGCTGAATCCACGCGCTGCCCGCCAATGAAGTGATACAATGGAAGCTGAAGCGTTTGCGGATCAAAGCTTAATGTCATGGAGCACCTCACACTATTGTCCACTTAACGATAGTGCTGGACGCACCGCATTTTCCGTTGAGAGTAGACCGCCTGACGGCTTTCAATCGCGTCAGGCGGGTTATATGCAGCGGATTATTCTGGACCGGCACCGCCATCAATGCCGATAGCCTATTCGTAAACGCAGACGTATATCTTGCGGACGGTTTCAATGGTGCGCCAAATGCCCACGAAACCAGGTTTCATCACAAAGCTGTCGCCCGCGCGATATATGTTTGTTTCGCCGTCTTTTTCCTCGATCTCCACAAGACCGGATAGGATATGACAGAACTCAAAGGTTGCGCCCTTGATGGAGTGCGTTCCCCCGGTGTTGCCTCCCAGATGCCTGTCAAGACCTTTTCACCCTTCGAGGCATCCAGCGCCCATGCCTTGAAAGCTGGGTTGCCTGAGATAAGCCGTTCCGGGGTCGGCAACGCCTCTTTTGGTGCAAAGCTTGGATTTGTGTCGATGGTAGTCAGGAGTGACATGTCATTTTCCTCTTGCGTTAATAACCTAGCGTTCGGTCGATCAGGCCGATCAGTTTTTTTCCTGCGCGATGACGCTGGATATTGTCGATGACGAATTTTGCAGCCGTCTGCGGTTGGGTTACTGAAGCGATATGCGGCGTGATAAGTACCTTGGGATGCAGCCAAAGCGGGTGTCCTGCCGGAAGCGGTTCGGGGTCAGTTACATCCAACATCGCGCCAGCCAGATGGCCGCTGTCCAACGCCTCTATGAGTGCCGCCTGATCGAGCTGTGGCCCGCGACCGACGTGCAAGAGTCGGGCGCCGCTGGGCAAATGGGCAAACAAGGGGGCATTGAGTATGCCACGCGTTTCATCCGTAAGCGGCAGAAGACAAATGAGAATATCCGTCTGCTCCAGAAAGCTGACGAACTGGTCTTCACCATAAAAGCATCCGACGGCCTCAATCTCCTTCCGCCTGCGGCTCCAGCCAGTAAGGGGAAACTGAAACGGCTTGAGACGTTCTATTGCCGCCTGCGCCAGCATCCCAAGTCCAAGAAATCCGACACGTCGCGCGGTTGCGTGAGGAACAGCAAGCGCTCGCCATTCCTCGTGGTCCTGATGTTCGCGATAGGCAATCACCTCGCGATGAAGCGTCAACACGCCAAGAACCACATATTCCTGCATCATGCGGATAATGTTGTCTTCCACCATGCGCACGAGCTTCACATGTTCCGGCACGCTGGCGAGCTTGAACTGATCAACCCCCGCGCCGATCGAAAAGAGTATTTCAAGATTGCGATAGCGCGCGATGTCATCGGGCGTCACCCAGCTGATCAAATAACGTATCTTGTCAGGATCAACGTCTTCGCCAGCTTGAAAGAACTGGAGATCTGGAAGCCCACGCGCAAAAGCCGTGCGAAAGACGGCACCGCGTGCTGCATCGGAATTGAAGAGAAATGCCATCGAAAGTTGCCGTCTGCTCGAGTATCATGCTGCAAGGCGTGCGCCGAGATCTTCGATCATTTTCTGGCACGCCTTGAGTTCATCGAGCTCGATATATTCGTTGGGACGATGCGCACGGCTTATGTCGCCAGGACCGCAGATAATCGCATCGATGCCGGCCTGCTGATAAAGCCCGGCTTCGGTGCCGTAACTCACGGCAGGAAGCGTTTCCTTTCCGGTGAGTTCGACCATAAGCATTGCGAGCTTGGCTTCCCGCGGCAGCGATAGTGCCGGATACGCGCTCAATTCGTGCCAAACCACCTCATAACCTCGCTCTCTCAAGGCAAATAGCTGCTCTTTTACCTCTTTGAGCAACAGCCTTGGCGAGACACCGGAAATGGCACGCACTTCGATATCGGCAGTACATCGATCAGGGATGATATTGACTGCCTGACCGCCAGAAACGACACCAAACTGTAAGGACGAATAGGGCGGCTCGAAATTGTCATCAAAGGGGCCCTGCTCCAGAGACCGGCCGTAGACCACCGCCTGTGCGATGACGTTCGCCATGGCATGAACCGCATTCAATCCCAGATCAGGCCGAGACGAATGTCCTGAGTGCCCCACCACGTCAAGCCTTGCCGCTGCTTTCCCCTTATGCGCACGTACAGCTTGCATCCGGCTCGGCTCACCGATGATTGCCCCCAAGGGCTTCGCGCACAAATCGGGTAAAGCTGCAAGCAAATGCGGTACCCCACGGCAACCAGCCTCTTCATCATAGGAAAAAGCAAGGTGTACAGGACGTTGCAGATTGCTGGCGGCAAGTTTCGGCAAAGCAGCCAATGCGCAGGCCAGAAAGCCCTTCATATCGGTCGTTCCGCGGCCGCAAAGCCTCTTTCCATCCTGTCGGAGTTGGAAGGGATCCGTTTTCCACCCTGCCTCGCCGGCCGGCACAACGTCCATGTGACCTGAAAGAATATAGCCGGGCACATTATGCGGCCCGGCAGTTATCAATAGATTGGCCCTGTCGCCCTCCGGTCCTGGCAGCACAGTTGCTTTCGCGCCAGCAGCTTGCCCGTAAGTGCTGATCCAGTCGACGATCGCATCATTGGGTTTGCCCACAACCGAGGGAAACCGTATCAGCATTGCCAGAATTTCTTCGACCTTCATATACGCCACGCCGTGAGAGAGCAGAGTTTCGAACGGTTATCAGCATAATTGCCTTGAGAAGTATTCCGTGCCGAATAACGCCAAGCTTCAAACAAAGATTGCGAATTCGCCCTGCCCAGAAGCAATACGTGCCGGCATTGCCGTGCGATGATGCACAAAATATGCCTATAACGTGATGGCATTCATCGACAGGATAACAAACTGCATGCCCCAGGCTCGGTTACGGGGTGAAGAAAGCGGATAAGCTGAAATGCAAAATTCAGTGCGACTGAAATCGTTTGAACTGGTAGCGCGTGATATCGCAGAGGTGGATATCAGCTTCCTTCATGCCCTATCGCTGGGTGTTGGCTGGCCGCACCGTCCCAATGACTGGGAAATGCTGTTGCAGAGCGGACAGGGCCTTGTTGCCGTCGATGGCATCGGACGGGTTTTCGGAACGGCAATGTGGTTTCCGCACGGAGTAGATTTCGCCACTATTGGCATGGTGATTACTTCCCCGCGCACGCAGGCACAGGGCAACGGCCGCTGGCTCATGGATCAGGTTCTGGGGCGCTGCGCCGGCAGAAACCTTAGCCTCAACGCCACCAACGCTGCCTACAGTCTCTACGTTTCGCTCGGCTTTTTGAACGAAGCAACCGTGTATCAGTGTCAGGGCGACGTCGCCCTGACACTGCCGGCCACTCCTCCCCTGAGCGGAGAACTGGTCGCCATGCCATCAGAAGAATTAGGCGCCATCGCGAGCCTGGATTGTCAGGCATTCGGGACCGATCGCACCAGTCTGCTCGCTCTGATCACTGAAAAATCCACGATTTACGGACTGAGACGCAATGGTCAACTTGTTGGGTACTCCTGCTGCCGTGAGTTCGGTCGCGGCAAGGTTATTGGTCCAGTTGTCGCCGCCAGCGATCAAGACGCAATCAATCTGACCGCGGTCCATTTTCAACATCTCAAGGGGGAATTTGCACGCGTCGACACCCGTGAGAAAGACGGCGCTTTTGCAGACTTCCTCGCGCAATGCAGGCTCGGCGTTTTCGATACGGTCACGACGATGTCGAAGGGGGAAAAGTTCCTGAATCGGAAGGCCGGCGAGCCATGGGTTTACGGACTGGCAGCACATGGATGGGGCTGAGGGGTTGCCACGTTGTTTGAAGCAGGCAGCAACGGTGTCCGTCAGAGAATTTCAGACCGTCATGAAATACTGCAGCGGCGATGCTCCGAGGCCCTTATCAGCGAGCACCGCCGAGCGGTCGTCGTTCGTAGAATGGATCAAATATTTTTGCATGATCGGCGCCAGCTCGACACAAAAGTGCCGGATCCGTGCCATGCCGCGGGCATGCACCATGTCCTCGATGGCGACCTGCACGGTGCGCACAAAAGTGACCAGGCCAATGAAGAAAAGACCAGGAAGCAGAACCAGGCTGAACAGCACGAAAGGGTTTCCCATTTGCGTAACTTGCGCGACGAATGACAGGGCGATCGTTACGCTTGAGACCGACGTAAGAATAGATTGGCGCGCTGGTTGGCTTCCTGAATCGTGGCTGCCTGGGCGGTCTGCAGTACAAAATGCTCGGTTGTCATGCACTGCAGGATTTGCTGTGTGTTGTTGCGCTCTTCTGACATCACTTCCTCATTTGGCTGCGAACGCCAACTTGACAGACTCGAGGAACGGGACCAGGAGCGAAAACCTTCTTCGCTCAACGTGTGCGTAGGAGTTCGCAATCAGTTGTTGTTCCAACCGACCAGCTGGTGTTCTGCTGGACAATACTCTCTTGACCACATTAACAGATTATCCATGGCCGGATAATGGTCTGGATATGCTCAGCGAGATATCGATGCGCCTAGCAAGTTCTGATATTCGCGCTCGGCTTCACCGTAAAATCCGTTAGCCTCAGCCAACAAACCCGCGCGATCAACGATGGTGACCTTGCCGCGGGTAGCACGGGTATAGCCCTCGCCCTCAAGGGCATGCAGGGTTTCTGTCACCCATGGACGTCGCATGCCCAGCATCACTGCCATGAACTCATGGGTGAGATATAGATCATGACCCGAAGTGCGATCATGCACCATCAGCAGCCATCGGGCCAATCTTGTCCGGGCGTCGGCTTGACCATTGACCAAAGCTGTCGTGGCGGTCTGGACAACCATCGTCTGGACGTAAAGAAGCAACACCCGCTGCAGCGTCCGGCTTTGCTCCATTGCAGAGAGCAATTTGCCGGCAGCAATCCGGTGGCCAGCACCGGGAAGCTGAATGTAGACGGAGAGCGGCGCGCTGGTATTCCCGAGCACGAGCGAAGTCCCCGTCATTCCATCCAGGCCGACCAAACCAATTTCGATATCGCCGCCGGAAGGGCTTTTTGCTACAATTGAGGCTATGCCGTCCTCGATAAACAGCGCGGCGTCAATAGGCTCCCCCGGACTTTCAATGGGATCTCGTAGGGAAAATGTTACGTATTCGAGATCCGCGACAAGCAGCTGGAAATCAGCCGGTGACAACAATCTAAGGAGTTTGTTTTGAACAGAGGATTGGACCAAGTTCATGTTGCTCCTTCCCGCGAGGAACAAACTGACGATCCAGCGCTTTCAAAAAAACCATAAATATCAAGTTGGAAACCAGGAACAATGGTATGTCCTCCAGAGGACAATCCGGGAATATAGGCCACTCGGAAAATGTCGGTTAAAACAGAGCTGCTGCGCGCCTGAGGTCAGGATGGATCGTAACGCCACATATCGCAGGCTCCTCAACGAGGATGATATACCCGTTGATGCGGTATGCCTACGGATAATCGAAAAGGCTGGCCGGCCGCTCGCCGAAGTCGAGTGGCCAGAAAATAGCCTCACCAACAAGGGCGACTATTTCTATGCCACACCCGTTCCGCTGGCGCTTGAGCGGGCACTTGACGTTAAAGACAATTACGGTTTTCGCGAAATAGTCATCATTATCGACGACCTAGCGCTTTGGAACGACGCATGTGGAATTGTCATCTAATGCCGGGTTGCAAAGGATCGAATGCGAATGCAATCCCGCGCTTTTGCCAAGGCTCTATCACAGGGCGGCTCACTCATCTGGCCTCCTGTGCAATCCAGCAGCATCATCGGAAATTATCCATCATTGACCGCGTTGCTCACGACGATTCAACCCTCAAATTGGGTGCTCGACATTGATGCTCGCTTCAACGCTTTTGTTATTTGACTGGCAAGCCCTCCTGGCTGCCGTCTTTGTGGCGTTTCTCTGGCTCCATTTTGCCCTTCATGTCCTAAGGCCTTGTCTGGTCAATTTTTGACCATTCCAAGCGATCAAGCAGATGCTGAAACCTCGCATCCGTCCTTATGGGAAAGTGGCCAGACTTCCTTCCCGCCTGGAACTCGTAATCCCTTCCGCTGCAACCAGGTGGCGGTAGCTACCAAGCTAGATTTTGGTGATATCACTAGCAGACACCACTACCATTATTTCGCTGAAACCCCATCGAACAGGTAGAGGAGCGTCGCGTTGGCCCTTGCTGACTGATGCCGAGTGCGCACTGCGATTGCTACCGCAATTTCTCATTCTTCGATTGGGTTTTGCTGGAACTTGCCCGCGTAGGAGGGCGTTGGATCTCTTTCGATCAACTGAACTGCACGGAGGCAATGATGGACTTCCATTCAACCGTGGCCGAACCGCGATGTAAATTTAAGCGAGGCGATCCGGTCAAGATCCTAAAACATGAGGCGAAGAACGCGCGAGGTCGCGACCCAGGTGAATGGATTCAGGCGTGGGTCGTGTCAAATTCCGAAGCTGCTGTGACCGTTCTATTTCGAGACGGAACGCGTGAAGTCATTCCTTGGTCCTCAGGCAGAGTTTGCGCCGCGAAAGACAAGTTTCGAATTTAGCAACAATCGACCGAGCGGCTGTAGTGTCTGGCGCCGCGAAGAACAAAATTATTGAGGTCGACTGGCTTCACGACGCTGTACCAAGATGAAGCTTGATCCGTTCCGTCGCAGGGTGCGTACCGAAGAAGTGTCGAAGCCTCTGCTGCTTTTGAAGAAGCCTCCGACCCCAAGCTTCCCAATGTGCCTGGCAAAAACATCAAGGGCATACTGGTGGAGCTTGAGTCGGGCGGCTCGATCCGCGGGCAGGTCAATGGCGGGCCCTCTACCACGCCGGCGAAAGCTGCGAGGAGTTTCCAGGCGACCATCACGGTGTCAGCGAGGATGGGAGCAAGGCTAAGGCTGCGGGGCTCCTCGCAGTTTTCGTCGTCGACACCGACCAGAAGAGCCTATGGCCTGCGAAGGTGGGCGTGACAGAGACACTAAAACTTGCCGGAATTTCAGTTCCCGCGACACCTCTCATAGAGCGCGCGCTGGATTATGCGCATGAGGCATACGAATCCCATCCATACAATCACATTGTCAGGTCGTGGCTCTTTGCAGAATGGATCGGACCAAAATACCGCCCCGGAGAGGTTTTTAGAAAGTGACGGCAGTTCGCAGCCCGAAAACGGCAGCATTCCCAATCGCCGAGCCGGGATCGTTCGGATCGGCCGCATTGCCGCCCGGATGAATGATATATTGGAAGAAGGGCTGCACTGCCAGCCACTGCGTAACTTGCGCTTGGTATGTAACTTCGATCACGGCCTCGTAGTCTGGAATGGGTTGCGACATGCCGCTGAACGCAATGTCCGCTTTCGCTAGATTCGACACGCTGTTGCTTAATTTCGCGTAAGCGAAGCCGATCCCTGCGGTGTCGTTGTCACGTCCCGGCAAAAGCCCCTTGTAGGCCATACCCATATCGACGTACCAGGTGATGCTGTTGCGATCTTGCTCGGGTGCGATGGCAACGCGGACAAATCCGTTGAGACCGTTGTCACTGCTGCCGGGCTCCTGCCAGAGTGTTTGGTCGGCAATGGCGTAGATCGCGTAATCTCCAGACAGTCGCCTCGGGCTACCGCTCGCCAAGGGGTTGGCTAGCAAAACGCCATTCGAGGCGGTGGAGAGGCTGTCGAACGTTTCCGAATTATACCACATGCCAATCTTGTATGTGCCGGGTAGGCCGGGATCACCCTTGGCAGGCGTATAAGCATAAGATGCCTCGGCAATGGCGAGAACTCCATCGCCAAGCGAAATACCGAACCCGCTGGCATCATGTGTTGGACGGCCGTTGAATACCGCCGCCTGCAGCGCCCATGCATCATCGGGCTTTAAAATGACTTGCACCCCCGGCGCGGCGAAGGGATAAGCTGGTCCTCCTTCGGGGAGGTCGACAGCAAAAAGGCCGGGAAAGCCGAACGTGGAATTCACAAAAAGACCTGCAGTGTTGCTGATCGCAAAATTCTGGTCTGCCAGAATCTGCCCGACCTTCAGCGTAACGGAATCTTTCATCAGGCTTTGCGCAATATAAAATTCACCGAGCCTGACACCGCTTTCGGCCTCGACCGAAGTCACGGTCAACAGGTTGTTAAGGTCGTGCTTCGACAGACCTTCGCCTTGGATTGCATATCCCGAGATATGGATCTTGCCGCCAGTCCAGCCGCTCAGCCGATCCATATCGAAATCGCCCTGCAACTGGAAAACGCCGTCATAGGCAGTCCCCGTTCGCACGCCGCCTGATACGTTGCCGAGCCAGTCGCTGGTTTGAGAAATTGTGAAGACCACACCCTTATCTCGCAGCCAACTCCGATAATCGTTCCAGTCGCCCGTGAGCGCGGTTTCTGAATAGGATGGGGGAGCGTCCGCACCCGCATTCGCTTGGGTTGCGGATAGGATCATCGCAAGTACGATTGGGACAAGGGCGCCGTTTCTGATCATCATACCCTTCCGAGGGCGCAATTGCCTTGTCTATCCGTATCGGAGGCAGCGCTACCTTATTCCCAAATACCGTAAATCATCCCAGGTCACTATTCGCAGCGGATGCGCCTGATTGCGATTATCGCCTCAAATCCGCAACATCATCGCCTACAGCCACAGAGCCGCATTTATCGCCCGTCCGGCAAGACGATGCCAGGTCAAAGGAAGTTTTCCCTCACCATTTCCCAAACATCCTTTCCCCGACCGTGCAAAACGGCGCGAGCTGAATAAAGCGCCATGCCAACTGCTGGTGCCGCAGCTATGAATGGTGGCATGACCAGCTGCATGGGACTGACGTGCACGTGCAGCAGTGCAGGCCCCGGTTGGGCAAGCCAGTCCTTGACGCTCCCTTCAAGTTCGTCCGCCTTGGAAACCGTTTGGCCCCAGAGGCCCAGCACTCGCGCAGCTTCCCCGAAATTCGGGTTTTTCAGCCGCGTGAATGTATCGAGCATCCCCTCAGCCCTCTGCTCGATCTCCACGAAGCCGAGTTTGCCATTGTCATAAACGGCAATCTTGATCGGCAATTGCTCCTGGACCACGGTCATCAGGTCACCGAAAAGCATTGCGAGCCCGCCATCGCCGGCCAGACAGACGACCTGGCGGCCTGGCTGAGACTTCTGCAGCCCAAGGGCCGAGGGCATGCCGCCAGCCATGGTTCCATGCAGGAGACTGGCAAAGGTGCGGCGCTGGCCATTGGTCTCGATGTAGCGAACAAGCCAAACGGCCGGTGTGCCAATGTCCGCAGAAAATATCGCGTCCTTGGCGGCATGGCGGTTGATCACTTCAGTCAGATAGGTTCCAGGAATACTCCCGTCGTGACCCGCGACAGCCTTGGCCTTTTCCGATTTCCTGGCTTTGGCGTAGCGCTGTACGTATCGGTCACGGAAGGAGGCGTCAGTGCGCTCGACCAGCTTCGGCAGCAATGCTTCCAGGGTTGGTCTCACATCGCCGACAACACCCTTGGTGATCGGATGGCGGCGCCCGAGGTGTGTTGGATCGATATCGACCTGAACAATCTTCGCCTTGTCGGGATAGAACTGCCGCCAGGCAAAATCGGCCCCCAGAAGCAGCAGCGTGTCGCAATCGAGCAAGGCGTGATATCCGGCTTCATTGCCGAGGATGCCGGTCATCCCGATGTTGTAGGGATTGTCAAACTCGAGAAAGTCTTTCCCGCGCGAGGTATGGGCGATCGGGGCCTTGACCTTTTCGGCAACCGCCAGGATTTCCTGGTGTGCCCCCTGGCAGCCCGCTCCTGCATAGATGGCGATGTCCCCGCCGTTGTTGAGTATCTCGGCGATTTCGTCGAGATCGGCATCGCTCGGTCGAACGACGGGCTGTGCAACGTGAACTGCGTAGGGGATGTCATCGTGTACCGTTGAGGCGGAAACGTCCGCCGGCACGATGAGAACGGCGACCCCGCGTTTCGCCAAAGCGGTCTGGCAAGCGATGACGGTTTTGCGCCGCGCCTGCTCCGGTGTATAAATCATGTCACAGAAAACGCTGCAGCTGTTGTAGATCTGCTTGAAATCGACTTCCTGGATGAAATCGAAGCCCAACTCATCGCGAATGATCTGGCTTGCAATGAGAATGACGGGCGCGCGGTTTCGGTTTGCTTCAAAAATCCCGTTGATGAAATGGAGGCTCCCAGGCCCGCAACTTCCGGCGACGGCCGTCAAGTGACCCGTCAGTTGTGCTTCGGCCTGTGCGGCGAAAGCGCCGGCCTCCTCGTGTCTCACCGGCACCCACTCGATCGTGCTTCGTTCGAGCGAACGCGCGATCAGATTGAGCGTGTCACCCACGACGCCGTAACAATGTTCGACGCCTGCGCTCTGCAGCGTTTCAACGATGATGTCTGCTACCTGCTTGCTCATGGCGTCCAACTCCTGGTGAGACCGTTTCGAGCCTCGCATAAATGGACCAAATCCATGAGATTTCTACTATACGGATGTATGAGCTGCTATTTCGTTGGCCCAGTTATACAAGAACGGGCTCGAACCCGTCCTAAGTCGAGATCTCCCGAACAGGCTGCTGAGGGCAATTGTCTAGAGACACAAGCTGCCCAATTTGGCCTGTGGTACTGCGGGAGCGTTGTCGTTTCCAATGCGCCGTTTATCGACAGCGTGCTTGGTTTGGCGCGATTAGGCGTTCGAACGCTGGGACTTTTCGACAGGGTCGCCGCATAAAGATTATGCGAAACCGGTAGTGCAATCCTTACTGGCACGTTTAGGCAAATCATACCTTGGGCAAACCATACCTACGTATACTTTCGCATCGGGCTGATTGTTTGTACCTCTACTACCGCGCCTGTCGAACACCGATGGGCCCAGGTAGTTTCCCCGGCTACCACGCTTCAGTTTCCCCCTGGCTGAAGCCCGGACATCCTCCCGTGTCCGCAAAAGACCGCCCGAAGCCCACCGGGCGGTCTTTTGTTCTCAACAAGCGGGAGACAACAAGGAAGAGAAAAATGAAGCTGCCACTTGCAATCGCTTTTCACTCGATCCTGTTATCCGGTGCCTTGATCTCCCGATCATGGGCTTCTCCCCACGGACACAACGTTCACCATGGCCGAGTGCAAAGTCTCCCATCAAAGGGACAGACATGAGACGCCAGGTTAGACAGAGATTTCGTAATATCGATCTCCGGATTGGAATCCCCCAATGTTCACTCGCTTGCTATTCACTTTTGCGGCTCTTGCGGTTTTTTCGGTTTCTGCGGTCGCTCAGGATTTTCCTGCAGAGCTTGCGCCTCCGCATGGTGCCACGCTGCTCGGCAGGTACGCCGCAAGGGGCGTCCAGATATATGTCTGTCGTGTCAAAGGGACCACACGCGAATGGGACTTCAAGGCTCCTGAGGCCGAGCTTACCGATGCACAGGGCAGGCCATTCGCCAAGCACTATGGCGGCCCTACATGGGAAGCGGGCGACGGCTCCAAGGCCGTCGGCAAGGCCTTGGTAACCGAACCCGCACCGAAGCCAGGCGCGATTCCCTGGCTGTTACTGTCGGCGGATTCTTCGGCGTCGGGGATACTTGCCGGGGTGCGTTTTGTCCAACGTATCAACACTTCCGGCGGAGCTGGACCGACCGGCACGTGTCCGACGGTCGGGTCAGAGCAGCGTGCCGATTACACTGCCGACTACATCTTCTATAAGTGATCATGTTCTCTGGAATCGGCTTCGTGAGTTGCGTCTATTGCGGCGACGCCGCCGGAGTATCTGTGTTCCCCACCAATCCGGGAGACCCTCCAGCGACTGCCGGATGAGCCCTGCAATAACGTTCACAAGGCCAAGTTTTCGATGCACTCGATCACCTCTTCACAATCAAAAGGTTTTTTGAAAAAGGCAGTAGCCCCTGCTGCCATGACCTGCCTGTGTATCCGCTCATCCTCGAATGCCGTAATGAATATGACCGGTGTAGTGTCGCCGGCCTTACGCAGGATATTGAACAGCGCTACCCCGCCCATCCCATCCATCTGCACATCCGTGATCAGGCAATCAATTTCGACGGAGTCTCTTTGAGTCAGGAAGGCTTCGGCATTTGCAAAAGCATGGACATCGAGTCCGTGAGCACCGATCAGATTCTCCAGTGCAGCCCGCAATGATGCGTCGTCCTCGACGACAGCTATGGATTTCAGATTGGACAAGGATGCCCTTTTGCGTACTCAACGCGCTTTAATAACTTTACAGACAAATGCGCCCGAGCCCGACGAAATTCAACCATACTCAGGTTTACCCTTCAATACGTTCAGTGATTACCTTTTCAGGCGAGGCAAAATCGTCTCATATTTCTTGACAAGCTCGGCAAGCGTCCGCACACCCATCTTTTCCATTACGTGGCCGCGATGAATTTTGACTGTTATTTCACTGACGCCCAGTTCGCCGGCAATCTGCTTGTTCATCAGGCCGCTTGTCACCAGGGCGATTACCTCACGCTCCCGGCTCGTCAGACTCTCGTACCGCTTCACCAGCGCGGACAGTTCGCCATCGCTCGTCCGACGAGCCCGATCAAGCACGAGCGCATTCGAGACCGCATCGAGCATATCCTGGTCGCGGAACGGCTTGGTAAGGAAATCAATGGCGCCAGCCTTCATCGCCCGCACAGACATGGGAACGTCACCGTGGCCGGTCATGAAGATGATGGGAATATTGTTGCCAAGGTTAGCGAGCTGGTTCTGGAAGTCGAGGCCGCTGACGCCTGGAAGGCGGATATCGAGAACAAGGCAGCTTGCGGCGGTAACCGTCGCAGGGCGGTCAAGCAGTGCCGACGTAGAGCCGAACAGCTCCACACGCATGCCGACCGAGCGGAAAAGATTGCCCAGCGCTTCTCGCAGGTGCGCATCATCGTCAACGACAATGACGAGTGATGTGAGTTCGGCCATCACGCGGCTTCCTTTTCCAAAGGAATGGTGAATTCGAACGTGGTGCCTGCTCCCGGTTTGGAACTTGCACGGATGCTTCCACCATGGGCAGTCACGATCGACCGGCAAATCGACAACCCCATGCCCATGCCGTCTGGCTTGGTCGTATAAAACGGGTCAAAGAGGTTAGCGCGGACTTCAGGCGTCAGGCCTGGGCCATTGTCGTGGATTTTCACAAGAGCGGACCGTTCCTCGGCAAAGGTTTCTATAAGCAGCTTGCGGGTGTTGCCAGCGGCATGTGCCATTGCCTGGATGGCGTTTAACAGCAAATTCAGGATGACTTGTTGCAGTTGTACGCGATCACCGTTGACCTCTGGCAGATCGGCTGCAAGATCGAACCGCAAGCTTACCTGATTGATGTCAATTTCGCGCCGGACAAGCGCCACCGTCTCATCGAGAACCGCATTCAGGTTGATCTGTATCGGCTTTGGAGGCGACTTTACTGACAGCGCCCGCAAGTTCTTGATGATGTCGCTGGCACGTTGTGCATCGGCAATCATACCCTCCATCGAAGACCGGACTTTCTCAAGGTCCGGTACGTCCCGTCGAAGCCAGCGCAAGCCGGCTCCTCCGTTGGTGACCACGGCGGCCAAAGGCTGGTTGAGTTCATGCGCGATCGATACCGTCAGCTCGCCAAGCGTTGCCACGCGGGTGACATGCGCCAATTCTGTTCGCGCTGCATGAAGCTGGTTCTCGGCTTCCCGTCTCGCCGTGACATCCATGATGCTGATCAGGACCATGTCGAGAGCCGGGCGATTGGCGGGGAAAGCGACATTGTATAAAACGGCCAGCTGGCGGCCTTCCGCATTGTTGATCACCGTTTCGGCCTCATAGCTCGACTGGCCGGACCAGATTGCCGCCAGGAATGTCCAGGCTTTGTCGATGTCCGCGGTGATAAGTCCAGGCAGCATGGTCTCCAGCGCGTTGCTGTCTGCGGCATTGAACATCGTCAGCGCCGTATCATTCGCGTTGATCAACTTTATGGTTTTTGCAACCTTGTAAGGAAACCCCGGATCAAGCCTCCGGGCATGATCGATGTCCCGCACGCCGTCAACCTTGAGCCTGTCGATAGCCGCCTTGAGGCGTGTGAAATCCATCTGCAGGATGCCGACACCCGTCGCCAGGAAAATCGTGCGGTAACGCTGTTCACTTTCGGCCAGAACACCGATCGCAGCTTGCACCCTGAAGGCAAGGAGTGTTGTGATCCCGATGGCCGCAAGGCTGACCAAGCCACGCCCCATCGACTCTTCAAATGCAGGCAGTCCTTCGCCATGCGAAATCAAAAAGCCTAGAACCGTCAGTCCCATGCAGCCAGCACCGATCAGAACGAGCCCTGCCTGGGTCGCAAAATTGAGCGACAGCAAGACCACGAGCACGTAGAGCACCGCAATGGCAATGTCCAAGGATGTCAACGTGTCCAGCATGAAAACGGCTGCCGCGATAATGGCAGCAGCGGTTCGCGAAAATCTTAGCGTGTTTAGGCATGCAAAATTGATAATAGTATTAAAACGTTCAGCTGCCAGCCACTGAACAATGGCTGTTCCGATACCTCGTGAGGCCCCTGTCTCAATCGCTGTTTCTCTCTCTTTCGTAGACATTGTAAATCCCCTCTTTCAGCAGTCGTCTCGCAGCAAGGAAATGCCGACTTCGTCGGCGAGGAAGGCCTGTTCGGCCGCCTGTTTGGTCAGGACCGGCACGCCGCCTTGCTTGACCATGTGGCCGATGAGATTGACGGCGAGACGTTCGTGGTCGTTGACGGCAACCTTCTTTTCGTCGGGCGAGAGCATGGCGCCGCCATTGCCGAAGATCATCGCTGAGAAATTCCAATCGTCGCCCTGCCAACGCAAATCGATGCCTTCATTGCCATCGCCCCCTTCTTCATAGGTCGCCGAGGGGTTGGCGAAATTGATACGAATGTCCGGATTCGCTTCCATAAATTTCTTGGAAATGACATCCATCCCATCCTGGAAGAAGTCCGGCATCGGGGAATGGACATGCAGCGTCGTATCGGCAAAGGCCGGAACGCAGAGCCCTATAGCGATCGCTGCCGCGGCAATCGTCTGCTTGAAGAAGTCCATGGTTGTCTCCTGTGGTGATATCAAAGAGGTGGTTCAGCCCTTCAGGCCGGTCAGAGTGATGCCTTCGATGAAGCGCCTTTGCGCCAGAAACGCGACGACCTGGGGAAAGTGTGATCAGCGCCCCATAATCATCGCCGGCCTCGGCGGTACGAAAGAGCAGACCAAGCGGCGGCGGCCCTTTCGGTACAGGAGCTGACGAGTAGCGGCCAGAACAGTTCGTTCCAGTGCTCGACCACAGGGAGGATCGCGGGCGCCGTCACTGCCGGCCAGGCATTGGGGGACAATGACGCGGTTGATGAACGGCGCCGACAGTGCAAAATAGCTGTTAAGCATTTCGACCTGGTTCAGCACCACATAGATCGGCAACGCGGTCGCATGAATCAGCATGAGCAGTCCGAGCAGGACCATTGTCATCATTGTCTGTGCAGGCCGGAGTTTCAGTTTCGACACAGCACAGGGTATGGCGATGACCACCTGCAGCACAAAGATCAGCCCGCAAACAATGAAGCCGTTGAACGGGAGCTGCGTCACCGGATCATGCGTAGACGCCTTGCCGAGATCCTCCCACAAGGCCCAGCACTCCGGCCAGAGCGATAGCGAAGACGAAAAAATCTCCTCGCGGGATTTTGCTGCGGTCGAACGCATCCAGATATAGGGCGCGAGGAGCAGCAATGCACCCCCAGACAGAATCGAGAAGCACAGATTGCGCATGGAGAACAGGGCCAGCGGGTTCAAGTGTAGTGCAGCCGGCGATCGACAATCGGGTGTTGCAGGAATATCAGGACGACCGGTACCACCAGGAGAAGAAAAACAAGACATGCACCAGCATTGACTTTGAGGCCGACAGGTGCGCCGGTTGCCAGATTCAGAATATCGGCAGGTGCAGCGCTCAAGGTGACGCCGTTTTCGCTGCCGGTAACAGGTGTGAAGGCAAGCACTCCGGAACCAAGGATTTCCAGTCGCAATAGGAACTGGTACTGGCATGGCGCTTGCTGCGGTCGAGGGTGCGGATGTGTCGGCGATTGCTGTCAGATGACGGGCGGCCCGGTTGGGTGTGATATAGGCGTCAACGGCAGGGCGCATGTCCAAGAGCTGTTCTGAAAGCTTGTTGAGATGATCTGCGATGTATCCGGAACGCTGCTTTGCCACCAACGTTAAGCCCGATCCGTCCGAGACATGAAATAAACGGCGATGACTATCAGCGCGCCTTTGAAGAGTTGCTGGACGTAAGGATCGACCCCCGTCAGGTTCAAAATGTTTGCCAAGACACCAATGATCAATGTCCCGAGAAACGTACCTCCGACAGAGCCTTTGCCGCCGAAAAGCGAAGTGCCTCCCACTACCACCGCAGCGATGGCGTCGAGCTCGTAACCCTGTCCGGCAATGGGGGTACCAATACTGAGCTGCGAGGCATAGACGAGGCCGGCAAGACCCGAAACACCTCCAGCAATGACGTAGACAATGATCTTGTAGAAGCGAACCGGTACGCCCGAAAGCCGGGCCGCTTCTTCATTCGAGCCAATGGCGTAGATGCTTCTGCCAAAGGCAGTGAACGACAGGATTACCGCGCTAACCGTAAGGATAGCGAGCAGGATGAGCGAGGGAATGGGAATTCCGAACAAATAGTCATTGCCAAGATTATAGAAATCTTCATTCAGGATCGGAATCGGGGTTCCGCCCGTATAGAGAAATGCGAGTCCCCGTGTAAACGACAGCATTCCGAGCGTCATGATGAAGGGCGGTATACCAGCCGACGCCACTCCGAGGCCATTGACCAGGCCGGCGGCCATCGCTACCAGAAGCCCGATGGGTATCGCCACTGCCATACCATGCGTTTGCAGCAAGCCCGCATAAACGACAACCGAGATCCCAAGGATTGATCCCACGGACAAATCGATACCTCGTGTCAGAATGACGAATGTCAGGCCAATGGCCAGAATTCCTACAATTGCGACTTGCCGCAAAATATTGAGAAGATTCGATACAGTCAGAAATCTGTCGGAAAGGAAGGAAGCGGCGACAACCAGGATGAGCAGAGCTGCGAGCACTCCAACCCGCCGCCAAATCTTGGCGACGGAAACAGAGTAGGTGGGAAGTGATGCTGACATCTTCGGCATTGCTTTAATCTTCTGGTTCCAAATCAGTCTGCCAGAGCAGCTGCTCTCATAATTGTATTTTCGCTCGCTTCGTCTCGCGACAATGTCGTTGCAACTCTGCCCCGGCGCAGGACTACAATCCGGTCCGCCAGCCGCAGGATCTCCTCCATCTCGGAGGAAATGAGAATGACACACATGCCGGATCTAACGAGTTCATCGATTAAAGTGTAAATCTCGCTTTTCGCGCCGATATCAACGCCTCGTGTCGGCTCATCGAAAATCAAGATGCGCGGCTCGACCGCTAAGGCCCTGCCTATCAATACCTTTTGCTGGTTTCCACCGCTCAAAGTCCGGATTTCTGTGTCGATTCCGGAAGGGCGAACATCGAGGCGCTTCACGGCATTCCCTACATATTTCCGCTCCAGGGACCGGTTCAAAAAACCAAACTTGCGAAAGCGCGCGAGACCAGAAATTGTTGCATTCTCCAGAACGGGCCGGTTCGGCAAAAGTCCAAGCGATTTGCGATCCTCACTAACGTAAGAAATACCCAACCTGGCGGCAGCCTTGGGATTGCGCGGCCGGACAACTTCGCCGAACACCCTGATTTCACCGGATGTTGGACGGGTTATTCCAACGATGGCTTTCGCGACCTCCGTGCGTCCGGCGCCGACAAGTCCTGCCAGGCCAACGATCTCGCCTTGCCGGGCCAAAAAAGATACGTCCTCGAAGCTGCCACGAACACTCAGTCGGTTGACTTCGAGGGCAGGCGAACCGAATTTCCTGGCGCTTGCCTTGTGTACCGGAAAATCCCTTCCGATCATTTTGGCCACAAGCCATTCCTGGTCAATGGACGAGACCGTGTTCAGGCCGGTTCGCGACCCGTCCCGCAACACTGTGACCGTGTCTGCGATGCGGAAAATCTCTTCGAGATGGTGCGAGATGAAAACCACCCCGATGCCGTCGGCCTTCAATCTCCCGATCAAAGTGAACAGCGTCGCCACCATAGCCTCATCGAGGACAGCGGTCGGTTCGTCTAAAATAAGAACCTTGGCTTCAAACGAAATCGCCTTGGCAATCTCCACCATTTGCTGTTGAGCGATACTGAGTTCCCCGACCGGGCGTTTGGGATCGATATCGATGGACAGACGTCGTAAAAGCTCGCCCGTGTGCTCACGCATGCGTCTGCGATCGACGAAACCCGATTTGGTGCGAGGAAAGTGGCCCAGGAATATATTTTCTTCAGCCGAAAGGTGCGGAGCGAGCGACAACTCCTGATGAATGACAACGACCCCACGGGCAATTGCGTCGCGGGGAGACCGCAGCGTCGTTTCGACGCCGTTGATCCGCAGTTGGCCTTTGTCAGGGCGGTGAACACCAGCCAAAGTCTTTATCAGCGTCGATTTGCCAGCGCCATTTTCACCGACGATAGCGTGGACTTCGCCTGCATGAACCTTAAGGTCGACGCCAGAGAGCACGGTATTGCCATCGAACGCCTTTGTCAGCGCTATGGCTTCAAGGAGGATCTTGTCCATCGGCCTGTCCTGATTGTGCAGTTGCAATGCTAAGCTTCAAGTATGTGGCTGCCCGTCAAATACATCCGGACAGCCTCGGCTCGTGTTACTTGCAAGGATCGAGCGTGGGTTCGAAATTGCCCCAGCCGCGGCCGATCCATTCATCGGCATTTTCAGCAACCACGGTCGGTGAATCAGGCAAAAGCAGACGCTTTCCTGGCATGTCATAATCTTGCATACCGGCAATCTCCTTTCCCATGAGCTTATAGAGCGCCGCCCGAAGGCCAATGTCAGCTATGAACGGAGTATAGTTGCCATCAGCGCTGAAGGTACCGGCTTTTACTGATTTGAATCCAGCGTTGGACCCGTCAAACGTGTAGTGGCGTATATGGTCGCCGCAACGCTTCGCCCGCGCAATCGCAAGCTGTGCGCCCCAAGATGACTCTTCCGCATGGGAGAAAATGGCGTTGATATCTGAGTGCGCGGTCAGAAAGTCTTCCATCAGTGGCACAGCTGGTTCGCGTATCCATTGGCCATCACCGACTGCGAGCACTTTGATATCCGGATATTTGCCCAAGACATTCTTCATGCCTTGATCGCGATCAACAGCCGGAGACGAACCTTTAAGTCCGGTGATGACGACGATGTTGCCCTTCCCGCCAAGATCTTTCGCCATCCGTTCAGCAACCTGTTCTGCCATCGTGACATTGCTCTGCCCGATGAAAAGCGTCTTGTCTGTCGGCACATCACGGTCCATCACGATAAGTGGAATGCCCGCAGACTGAACGGCTCTGGCCGCAGGAACTAGCGCAGCCGATTCTACCGGGCTGAGAAGAACTGCGTCGACCCCGCGAGCCAAGAGATCGCGGACATCATTACTCTGCTTGGCAACATCGACGTTGCCATCAAGAACCACAAGCTTCACATTGGAGTGACGGCAGGTTTCGGCCTGGAGCGATTCTAACATGGATACACGCCAGGGATGGTTGAATGCGGTCTGTGAGAACCCGATGGTAATATCCTTCGTTTCTCCACCAACGGTAATCGGACCGTCCTCGAGTGGCAGAACCGACGTGAATGGTAGTTTGTTATATTCCTCCAGAAGCTGAGTGCATGTCTTTTGCGAGATCGGCTGCGCGTCTTCCGCAAAAGCTATCGTCGCGGGAGGCAGAATGACTATCGGCAAGATCGTAAGCAGCCGTTTCAACATGGTTTAATTCCCCTTTGCCTTATGGCGATTATGTTGATGAACGATTTGAAAGTGTGATCTCGTTCCTTCTCGTTTTGGATGCTTGAGAATTATCCTACCGCTTGGCGAGCCAAGTCGCGATATTGAGCCAAAGCTTGGGATAGCCTTCCCGTACAACCAATTCCGGGGGGGCACCAATGAGGGCCGCAGTCAGACGAAAAGACACTCCGTCCATCGCCTGTTTCGCGCACGGCAATAAAACCCTTCACATGAACGCTGTGGGTCGTCCGCGGTTCACCCGCAAACAGGAGTTTTATCGGATCAGCCATGTCCTTGCCTTCCATCTTCAAATTTTGTCCGCTAGATGTGCTTGATCCGTATCTGCCGCAGGCAAGTACCGTGCAGGAGAAAGGTTCCGTATGCTGAAGTGGTCGTGCCGATACAAGTTCATAAATTCTCTTTCATTGACTTGTCATGACGTTCGTACGATATGACTTTAATGTGGAACAAACCGCTCCCCGAGTCCAGCCCTCTTCCGCTATGGTTTCAAATCGCCGAGCGATTGCGCGATGCAATATCTAAGGGCGAGTTCACACCCGGCGACACGCTTCCATCGGAGAGTCAGCTGAATGCTACTTTTGGGGTTAGCCGGTCGACGTCACGTGCCGCGTTGGACAAGCTTGAGCAAGAGGGTCTGATTGTCCGCAAATCCGGCAAGGGCTCCATTGTCGTCAGACCACGCATAGACCAGCCCGCAAATGAAATGTTGGGCTTTTCGGATGACATGAAGCGAAGGGGTCTCAAACCGTCATATTCAACGCTTTTTGCAGGACGGGCAAGGGCTCCGATAGAAGTTGCAGAAGCGTTAGGCGTAAAAGTCCATTCATCCATCTATCAGTCGCGCAGGTTGTTGAAGGCCAATGATGCGCCCATTGGGATCGCAGTATCGTGGTTATCTCCGACATTTCTCCAAGGAGGCGGCCTACCCTCTGCAACGGCATTGAATGAAGGGTCATTGTACGAATGGTTACAGCGTGAATTTGGAGCAAAGGTTGTTCGCGCATCCGAGTATATTGAGGCCGCCGTCGTCGACAGTGAAATGGCCGCCGAACTCCATGTCAGGAAAGGGGCGGCTGTCTTGATTATCCGCCGCCAGTCTTTTGGTGAGGATAATCTGCCTATCGAGTACGCCATCCTGTATTACCGCGCCGACCGATATCGCTTGCAGCTTGAATCCGGCGTTGTAATCTAAAATTCAGCCCTACTCTCAGACCATCGCGCGGCAGTGGTCTTCCTCAATACCTGTGGTGTTGCGGCGTGATTGACCAATTCTCGTCGACGACGATCCGCTTGCCGGTTTCGCGGCTCAACGCGTAGCCGAAACCGTCATTGCCATTGATCAGGCTCTGGCCCAGCGTGTCGGAGGTAATATCGCTGTCGTACCAGTTGAGCTGCATCTGCCCGTCGACATAGAAGCCGTTCTGGGCAAGCCAGGTCAGCGTACCGCCAAAACCGTAGCCGTCAGTGTCGATGGAACCATTACCGAACAGGGACGAGACGTCGGTTGAAATCTCGCCGTATTGGAATGTCACGCCGCCCATCAGCGTACCGGACTGGTTTTCGTAGAGCTTGCCGTCAAGACCCGACTGCAGCCGCCAGGTGTTGTAGTCATATTCCGCCTGCGTGGTCGAGCGGTCAGGATCGACGCGCGAATGTGCACCATCGATACGTGCCCATATGGCGCCCGCATCGATGGTGGCCGTGCCGCCTTCGGAAGGCAAAGGTGCAGCCTCGGGCGTTCCCGGCCCGTCGCCTTCGGCAATCATCGCACCGCCTGCGCCTGCCCAATAGCGGTTGCCGATGCGTTGCTGCATCGAGCCGACGCCATTGAGCACCTGCAGGCTCTGGGCGTAGGCCTCGTAAAGTGGCGCCCCCGGCTGGTAGAGCGGGCCAGCAGCTGGCGGCGGCGTCGTCGGCGGCGTCGTTGTCGGGGGTATGGTTGGGGGTATGGTTGGCGGTGTCGTGGGGGGCGTGGTTGCCGTCAGCTCGGATCGCAGATACCAGTCGCCATCGCCAGGGGTGCTCACCCCGTTCTTGTTGAGCGTATAGCCATAGGCACCCGCCACCACAGCCTGCTGCCCGCCGATCACTAGTCACCCAGCAGCGAAAAGGCGCCGTTGGAAGCACCGCCGACGTCGACGATCTTGATGCCTTCGACCGTCTGGCCGCCCGCGTTATCGGGATCAAGATTAACGACCTTGACGTTGGTCGTGCCTGCGGTGTCGCCGGTGACGACGAGACGGTCTGTGGGCGACGCGTCGCCGCGGAGCTCGGACTCGATCACCAGCGTGCCGCCATTGCCGGTGTAGTTGCCGTCGACCGGCAATATCGATGCAGTTGGCCTCTTCGCCGGTATCATCATCCTGACGGTGTTCGTGCTTGTGATAGAACGAATACTGGATGTGGTGGACGATCGCCTGACTGGACGGCGGCCAAATGCCTCGGAGGAAAAGGCGGCTTAATTGGAACAGACGATGCAGGCTTTAAACGGTGGCGGCAACATGAAGTGGCCACCTGTACAAATTTATATTCTGTCAAAAACGGTTCCTTTGAAAAGGCCGATAAGAGCAAATTTCGGGCAACTTCAATTGTAGCGCTGGTGACTACAATCCGTTGTCGAAGTGCGTTTCACAACATTCCCTACCGGTCGCCTTGAACCAAGTCCGAATCGATAACGGCGCTATTCTTCTCATCATCACGCCGCAGAACAGTTGAAATTCCTCATCTCACCTTTAAAAGTAAAGCGACACTGAAATCAGCTGCATGGATGCCTCTGCGCGGCAACGGTGTGAGCCGCAGTCACGCAACCTTGAGCGATACGGCAAATTGCGTTGGGGAAGCACACACTCCCGCGTGGACGGTTGCCTTGGTCCCCTATGACTATGTGGATGCATTCCATATGACCTCCCAGAGATGGCCATCCGGGTCTTTGAAGTAACCCGAATAAATACCCCATGGTCGGTCATGAGCTGCGTCAGTGAGCGTGGCGCCAGCTGCTTTCGCCTGGTTCAGTATTTGATCGACCTCGCCTTTGCTGCCGGCGAGGTACCCAAGACTGAACTCTGTGGAGCTTGGTGCCCCAATGGCGTGGTGCGCATCTTTGGCAAGCTCACTTCGAGGATAAAGGGCAAGGGTAAGGCCGCCTTCCAGGTGAAACATCACTACGGCCCCGGCGGCATGCGTGTCGTCGCCTTTGAAGTCGTCGGCGGTAATACCCTTTGTGGGCCAACCAAGGCCGTCGCGATAAAACGCAAGCGCCCGATCCAGGTCGTCGACCCCAAGCGTGACGATACCAATCCGTGGCTTCATTACCCACCAACCTTCGGTTCGTGATTTGATTTATATATGTGGTGGATAAGTTCGGCGACAAGAGGTCAAATGCAGCTCGGTTTCGATTGCCTTCACAACTGATGCAATTGATACTCCGGATCGACCGGAACGAGTCGGCACATATGACACGTGGAGCTGAAGATCTACAAAGGGACCGGTACAGGGACGGCCGTTTTAGCCATAGCTCTCGATTGCGGACAGTCGGGTAACGCCCCAAGCCGCCCGGCTACTTTGATTAAACCGGTAGACTGTACTCCGCTTCCTAATAGCCGACGAAGCGGAATGAACACGCGCGGCCTGATCCGGCTAGCTGCATCGGAAAACTGTTCCGGACGGCAGTTTTAACGGTCGTGTTAATTACTTGATTTTCAAGGAAAAATAAGTGAGAAATCTGGAAAAGTAATCCAACTTTCATTAAGGCCCATGATGCAAAATAACCTATTACAAACGAATAGCTTATTTTCTGTGACTGTTCCGGATTTTCCGGAATAGTGCTACCGATGGGGCGGATTTGGCAAGGGTGCATATACCAACGACGTCGCGCTACCCACTAGGCGAGGCCGGATGTCCCGCTCGACCTAATAGATCATTATGGCATCACGACGCGCAAAAAGTCTCTGCGCACCACCGACCCTTGCTTGTGGCGTGGTATGCAAGGCTCGTGGCTCAGCCGGATGTGAGCCACTTGCGGATTCCTCCTATGGTATGGAAGGCGGCGGCGGCGTAGCACTGGACTTCGGGAAGCTCTGCACGCGCCATCTCGGCAAGCGCGTGTCCGGGCCCGAGATCCAGGGCGCGGTCGACGCCCAGTTCGGAAAGAACTTCAAGGGTAGTGGCCCAATCGATTGGGGTTGCGACTTGGGCAGCCAGCTTGGCCGCTGCCGTCGCTGCCTCGACGACGCGTTCGCCGTCGCCGCCGGCCAGCAGCAGGCGACCGGTTACCGGCCCAGCCGATGTCTCGGCTGCCAGCGCCGCGCGTAGCGGGGCGACGGCGGTCGCGAGATGACTCGTGTGCGAGGCGATTTTCACGGCGAGAAGATCGGCGTGCATCGCGCCAGCCGCCAAGGCCGCGTTGCAGACCGCGATGACATCGGCTTCACGGCCGCCTATGACGAACAGGTCTCCGGGATTGGTGATGGCGATTGCGCAATGATGACATTCTGTCAACCGTTCGATCGCCGGCCGCCGCAGCCCGCGGACATAACCTAGCCGTCCGCCGACGCCTCCTGCGACGTCCATCGCACGCGCGCGTTCGTCAGTAAGCCTCAAGGCAGTCGCGGCGGTCCAGATTCCGGCGATGCTCCAGGCAGCCATCTCTCCAACACTATAGCCGGTGACAGCGAACCGCTCCGGCAGCGCATCCTGAATGCAGGCAAGCATCGTCAGCGCTGCCGTCACGGAGAGGATCTGGCTGGTGCGGTTGGCGACCAATCGATCGCTTCTTGTGCTTTGCACCAGATGGCGCGGATCTTCGCCGAGGAGGTGCGTCGCCACCTCGAAGATCGTAGCCGCTTCCGGTCTGTCGGCAACGAGGTCGAACATATCCGGGGACAGCAACCCTTGCCCGCCGCAAAGCAGAGCTAACATGATGCTTCCAGATGATCGACAAACAGCGTCATGGCCAAGAGGTCCGCGCACCCGCCCGGACTAAGATTGCGGACGGTGAAAGCTTTGTGAATGGCAGTGGCCCGGGCTTGCCAATCCGTGTGTGCAACACCGCCTTCCGTCAGGAAGTTTGACGCCTGCACCTGTGCGAAAGCCAGCCCGTCCGATCCAGCTCGATGCAGGAGATTGGTGTCTTCGACCGAAGCGATCAGAGCCATGCAAGCATGGACGCGCGCTGCCTCTTCGCCGCGAGCAAAGGCGCGGCCGGCTCGCAGTGCGGGCAAGGCGATCTCGTAGACCGACGGTAGGCCCTGTGCGGCTTCGGCGCGGGCGCCACCAGCGCCATAGCGGCGTGCCGCACCGGCGCCGTGGCTGTACAAAGCAGCCGGGCCTGTCAGGATGGCCTGCCCCCAGCGCTCGGCGATGATCGCACCGAGAGAGCGGGGAATGCCGTAAGCATGTCGGAAACCCGCGGCGGCGGCAAGAAGCCCCAGGCCGAAGATTGCGCCGCGATGGGTGTTCACGCCCCCGGTCGCAGCGAGCATTGCACGTTCGGCGGCGATGCCGATGGCACGCAGGCGATCCATGGCAGCGCTTGCGGCGCCCGCCGCCGCGAGGTCGGCGAAAAAGGGGGCGAGCGTTTCTGCGCTGCGGATCAGCAGCGCGGCGTCCATGTCACGATGCGCGCCATTGTCGATGTGACTGACCAGGCCGGGCTTGGGATGGGTCTCGACTTCCAGCCTCAGACACAGCACTGCGAGACCGCCTATATCTTCACTCTTGAAGCTCGGCTCGGACGTGTAGGCAAGCAAAGTGGCGATCATTGCATGCCTACCGTGAAGAGATCCGCTCGGGAGACGGCCCGCACGTCGCGCAGTTCTTTGACGACGACGACGTCAGCGCCGGCATCCCGCAGTTCTCGCCACTGCACGGCACCCGTGGCGTTATGTACCTCGCCATCGACGCGCATCGGCGCGATCTCGTCAATGGCCGTGATGCCTTCAAGCAGGGTGTCGACATCGCCACCGTGCGGCAAATACCACAGTAGATCGAGGTCCGAACCAGCGGAAAGATAGGGCAACGCCGTAAGGTGCTGCCAGGCCAGACTGCCGAAGACCCGCGTAGTTGGATCGAGGCAGATCAATTGGTCGATGCATCGGCGCCAGCAGGCGGGTGCCGATACGGCAGCGGCGAACAGCAACGGCGGCGGATCCGCGCGCAGGATATCGTCCGGATCGAGCGTCACCGCGATACGATGTTTGCCCTGTGCCGGTGGCAGGGGTAGGCCGAGGGACACCGTTCGCGGGTCGTCGCTGAGTAGCTGCCGTCTGACAACAAGCGGATAGCCGGCATCGGCCCATCCCGCCACGACGGGCTTTTTCGCCAGGTCGGGGCGCTGCATCATCAATGCAGCCCAGGCGCGCGGCGAGGGTTTTACCATGGTGTGGCGCGGCAAAATCTCAGGCACGGGATGCCTCCTTTTCGACGCGCTCAGCAATGGAGGCGGCCTTTGGGCGCCCGCCTCGACTTTCGCCCAAGCGATCACGTACGTCGCGACCGCCCTGCTCGTCGAGAAGTGCCAGAAATTGTTCGGCAAGCGATTGATCGGGATTCCATACGGCGCGGATGGCCCCGGTCTGCGCCAGGTTGTCGAGACCCGGCGCGAATACCGGCGTTTTCTCGGCCTTCGTCTTCAGCACCTCGATCGGCAGTTTGGTGACACGCGCCATCGACGGCAGATCCATCACAGCCGGGTAGGCACCCGGGAGCGCGACAAGTGTTCCGGTAGCCAGTGCAGTGGCAATGAAGGCGCCGGCAGCGCTTCCGCCGTACAGCAGGCCTATGGTCCTATGACCTCGCACCTCCGCCAGCAGCAGCGTCTTGGCCAGGTGGGCCAGGCATTCGCTGAGGCCGAGCAGTTCGTCGCGCCGGCTCATCTGTTGACTGGAAGAATCGATCAGCACGAGAATGGGCGCAGTACTCCCACCGCGCACAATTTCCAGCACATGGCCGGCGAGGATGAGCGCGCCGTCGCAGCTGAGCGCGCTTTGACCGGCGATGCCGATGACGTGAACCTTGATCGGGTTGATGATCCCGATACCGGCGATCAGATTGTCCGTGACAGTCACCTCATGGCCGCCCGGGAACAGCGAAGCCAAGATATCAGCGAGCTTCATTGGCTGTCTCCCGCTTGTCGGTGACGCGTCGCAGAAATTCATCGGTTGCAAGGCCTGGTATTTCGGCCGGATCGCTGACGCCTAGATCTGTCCAGATATCAACGGCATCATGCGCCCTGCCGAAACGCTGGAGGCGGCGTTCGAGACGTTGCTGCTCGGCCTCTAGCACGGCGGCATCAAGCCGGCCGTTGCCGGCAAACGCCATGAGCGCAGCGTCGCGGAAGGCCAGGACATCGTCAGCGACGAAGGCATCGGCTCCGCCGATCAAATAGCGGTGCTTGCCGCCCATCGTCCGCCAGACGAGGGCGCGGTCACGTGAGTCGAATTCCTCAACCCCCTTGTTGGTCTCGATCACTTCCGGACCGCTGACGCCGATGCGACCCTGTTCCGAAACGATCAAGGCGGAGCAGCAACCGGCAATCAGACCGCCACCGCCGTAGCATCCGGCGCGGCCGCCGATCAGGCCGACCACCTGCACGCCAACCATTCGCACCTCGACAATCACGCGCATGATTTCGGCGATAGCGATCTCGCCCGCATTGGCCTCCTGCAGCCTGACACCACCGGTGTCGAACAGGATCAGCACTGGTTCTCCGAGCGATCGAGCGGCCCGGAGAAGGCCGGTGAGCTTTGCCCCATGGACTTCGCCGAAAGCGCCGCCCATGAAGCGTCCCTCCTGGGCCGCTACCAATACGCGGCCTCCTTTGAGAGTGCCGCGACCGACGATGATGCCATCATCGAATTGTTCCGGCAGATCGAAAATCGCCAGATGCGGGCTGATCTCGCGCTGCTCGGGGCCGATGAATTCTACGAAGCTGCCGAGGTCGAGGAGAGCCGCGACACGCTGGCGAGCGCCCGCCTCATACCAACTGGTTGCGGATGTCATGCTTCAGAGCTCCTCAATCAGACGGACACCTTGGGCGAGACGCAGGGAGACCATATCTGGCCGTGCCCCGCCGTCGTTGATGGAGATGTGCAGGCCGCCGGCCGGCTGCCGCGTCACGAAGTCGCCTACCACCGCTTCCCACACAGCTGCAAAACCGTGCGCTGCAGTGGCGACATCGATTACGCAGACGTTCGCTGGCAAACCACGCTCGAGAAGGACCTCCAGATTGCCCGAGGCGACGACGCCGACGATGGCTCTTGCACGGGTGCCAGTGGCGGCGGTTGACGGCCGCATTGTGAAGCTGAGCTTTTCCAAGGGCTGATCTTCCTCTTCACCAATTCCGGAAACGGCTCGGAGGCTGGTAGAGCCCACCCGAGGCGAGCATGAGATCCTTGATCGAGCGCGCTGCCAGCATGCGGCGGTCCGCATCGAGCGGATCGATGCCGAGATCCTCCGGGCGGCGGATGACACCGCGCGCGCGCAGCCGTTCGACCATCTTGCGATCACGTGCCCGGCCGACATCGGTGTAACCGGCAACACCGCGGATTGCCTGTTCGCGCTCGTCCTTGTCACGACACAGCAGCAGGTTGGCGATGCCATCCTCGGTAACGATGTGGCTAACGTCATCGCCGTAGATCATGACCGGCGCGAGATCAAGGTCGAGCTTGTCCGCAAGTTGCAGAGCGTCGAGCTGTTCGACAAACAGCGGCACGTTCTTTTCGCCGAAGGTCTCGCCGATCTGGGCCACCAGTTTACGCCCGCGGCGCAGGCCCGCTGCGGCGTCGGGATCGGCATCGGCGCCCGCCTTTAACCAGGGTTCGCTTGGATGGCGACGCCCGCGCGAATCAGACCCCATGTTGGGGGCACCGCCAAAGCCGGCGATGCGGTTGGTCGTGACCGTCGAACTATGGCCCTGGAGATCGATCTGTAGAGTGGAGCCGATGAACATGTCGCAGGCATAGAGCCCCGCGACCTGGCAATACGCGCGGTTGGAGCGGAGCGATCCATCCGGACCGGTAAAGAAGATGTCGGACCGCGCCGAGAGATAATCATCCATGCCGACTTCGGAGCCGAAGCTGTGGATCTGCTCCACCCAACCGGCCTCGATCGCCGGAATGAGCGTGGGATGCGGATTGAGCGCAAAATGCGTGCAGATCTTGCCCTTCAGACCAAGTTGTTCGCCATAGGTCGGCAATAATAACTCGATGGCGGCGGTGTTGAAGCCGATGCCATGGTTGAGACGGCGAACACCGTAGGGCGCATAGAGCCCCTTGATGGCGAGCATGGCCGTCAAGATCTGCGTCTCCGTGATCGCGCCCGGATCGCGAGTGAACAGCGGTTCGACATAGAACGGCTTCTTTGCGTCGACTACGAAATGGACGAGGTCGCCGGGGATATCGACACGCGGCACCTTGTCGACGATCTCTGCTACTTGCGCCACAACCAGGCCGCTCTTGAAGCTGGTGGCTTCCACGACGGTCGGCGTGTCCTCGGTGTTGGCGCCGGTGTAGACGTTGCCGTCCCGATCGGCACTGACCGCGGCGATCAACGCCACCTGCGGCGTCAGATCGATGAAATAGCGGGCAAAGAGCTCCAGATAGGTATGGACGGCGCCGAGCTCGATCTTGCTGCCGAACAGCATGCGCGCGATGCGCGCCGATTGCGGGCCCGAATAGGAGAAGTCCAGCCGTCTGGCGATGCCCTTCTCGAACACATCGAGATGCTCCGGAAGCACGACGCCCGATTGCACCATGTGGAGATCGTGGATTTTGCCGGGATCGAGATCGGCAAGGGCTTTGGCGAGGACATCGGCCTGCTTCTGGTTATCGCCCTCCAGGCAGACGCGATCACCTGGCCGGAGGACTGCTTCGAGGAATCGGGGAAGGTCGTCCAAGGCGACTTTCTTGCCGCAGGCGTAGCGCTGGCCAGCATCGCGCCGCAGTGCGAGAGCCTCCTTCTGGGTATTCCAGTTCCGCATTCCGGGGCCTCCGTGCACAACTGTCCCAGTTTTAGCGAGGCAACGATCGAAGCTCTATTATACTTAGGTGTGATCGCTAAAAGCCGAGCGGTCTCAAAATGTGCGTCAGGCTGACGACCTATCGGCCGCCACCGCTTGAGCGTAGCCAATATTGCTACACGATACCTCCGAGCAGCCGGTCGTGCGGGGCGATTTCGATGCTCATTGGGGCGGCGACCGAGCGGGGCCACCACCGGTTCGGGTTCAGGCGCGAGAGTCCTTGAGGATGCGCAGGTCGGTCACCGAATAAGACATGGACAGGCGATCTCCCGGCCCACGCGCCGCGGCGCTATCTGGTGAATGTTTTCCCCCGGACTTGGGGGATAGTTAGCTCGGCACTGCCAGCCCAAAGATTGACGATCGCGGGATTATCGGTAAGAGGCAGGGTTAGCTCGTCGAGGTATACTTGGGTTTTGTTTTGTGTATTTATGCCCACAACGGTTTTTTTCCTTTCGCGCGAGTGAGCCGCTGCGAAAAATACGGCACACATGCCCAGTTCAGCCGACTAGATCGGCGGCCTTTCGCAGCGCAGGCGAGCTTCCGGTTGATGGATTCTTCGATGCCGCAGTCCGAAGTGGACGAGACCTACATCAAGCTCAAAGGCCCAGTCGATGTATCTCAGCCGGGCGATCGACAGCACGGGCGATACGGTCAATTTCTGGTTCAGCGAGCAGCGTGATGCCCATCAACCAGCGAAAGCCCGGATAGTGTTCACAGCGACGCTCCACCCCCTCGGTTGTAAGAGCAGATCCAAAGCTCACCAGAAGCGGCGGATCATAGGCGGGTCGCCCGGCAACGTCTTCAAGCAGCCAATGCCTTGATTCCTCCGAGCGACAAGGTGGCCACCTACATCTTGCACCCGCTTGGCGCGAGAGCCCTGAAAGATGAGCGGTGGCATACTCGTGTTTGTTTTTGTCATACTCATGGTTAATTTCCTTCAGCCTGTCCAAGACCTAGTTTTGCTAGCTAGCTGTGGAACCTCAACAGGTTGTCCCGATCCAGGCCGAGACGGCTGATAGGTGGTTTTGATCCTAAACTGCCGTGCGGCCTGTGCCAATTGTAGCGATGAAGCCAGTGCGGCAGCTCCTCCGTGCGTTCTTGAGAGTTGTTGTAAGCACGAGCGTAAGCCCATTCGCGTAGGCTCGTCTGAATGAAGCGTTCGGCCTTACCATTGGTCTTAGGCGTGTATGGTCTTGTGAAGACTTGACGCAAGCCCAGACGTTTGCAGGCTGTGCGGAAAGCCTTTGACCGGTAGCATGACCCGTTGTCGGTCATCACGCGCTCGATACAGATACCCAGCTTCGCATAGTAGGCGACGGCAGCCTCCAGGAAGGCAACGGCGCTCTCTTTGCGCTCATCTGGCATGACCTGCACAAAAGCGACCCGCGAAGCGTCATCAATGCAGACGTGGACGAACTCCCAGCCGATGCCCAGATGGCGGTTGACAACGCCCGTTTGCCGTCCGGTGATGCGGTGTCCCACCGAGCCAATACGGCCAAGCTTCTTAATGTCGAGATGAATGAGTTCGCCCGGATGTTCCCGTTCATAGCGGCGCACGGGTTCGGGATCCAGGGCGCTCAGTTTGTTGAGGCCCAACCGGCGCAGAACACGGCTGACAGTTGCCGGCGAGACGCCGACCTCGGCAGCGATCTGCTTGCCTGTCCAACGCTGGCGGCGTAACCGCTCAATCGTCCCGACAATGGCTTCAGGGGTCGGCCGGCGCAAGCGATGTGGTCGCGACGAACGATCCTCCAGTCCGCTCAAGCCCTCGCGGCGATACCGATCGACCCATTTGCGCACCGTCCGCGGGCACACGCCTGCGGCTTCGGCAACGGCCTGCGGCGTCTGCCCGCCCTCGACCTGGCTCACAATTCGCTCTCGACCATACCGCGTAAGACGGGCATTCTTGTGGATGTTCATCCGGTCCTCCAAGAGTCACTGAAGCTTCGACAACCTCAGTCTCCCCGGTTTGGACCGGATGGACAACCTATTGAAAGCTCACAGCTAGCCGGAACCGCCGACGCTGATCCCAGCGCGTATCAATGCCCTGCGGAGAGAAACCTAATGTGGCGCCCCTCGGACGTTCTCGTAGCGAGACTGGGGGCCCTCGAAGCCTCTTCGCGCTTTTTTACGACTGATCACGAATCGACGGCAGTGCCTCTTTTTCTGTGCCGTATTTGCTGTCGGTGTAACACTAAGGATAGCCGCGGCGCTCGGGATTTGCCCTTCGGGCGGCGGCTGTCGCTGCGGCTTGCAGCGCTCGCACTTTGTATTGGAAAGCTGGCATGAGGCATACCTACGAGACTCATCTGCGGTGCCGCGCGCGTTCGGTCGTCCAGGCAGAACAGCGGGCTGAGGCGGCACGATGAACTTGGTATCGGTTGCGTTGCGACGCCCGATCTCGCTTTTGATGATGGTCGTCGCCGTTGCTTTGGTGGGTTTTCTGGCGCTCGATCGCATGTCGCGGGATATCTTCCCCGATCTGGGGGTGCCCGTCCTGTACGTGGCACAGCCTTACGGCGGTATGGACCCGGCGCAGATGGAAGGGTTCATCGTCAACTACTACGAGTACCACTTTCTTTACATCACCGGCATCGAGCACGTCGAAAGCAAATCGATCCAGGGCGTAGGGCTCATCAAGCTCCAATTCCATCCCGGCACCGACATGGCGCAGGCCACGGCGGAGACGGTCGCCTACGTCGACCGCGCCCGCTCCTTCATGCCCACGGGAACGGTGCCGCCTTTCGTGATGCGGTTCGACGGTGGCAGCGTTCCAGTCGGCGACCTCGTCTTCTCCAGCAAGACGAAAACAGTCGCCGAGCTTCAGGACGCGGCGCTCTTCAAGGTGCGCCCGCTGTTCGCGACCCTGCCGGGCGTGTCGGCACCGCCGCCCTTCGGTTCGAGCCAGCGCACCATCCTCGTTCATTTGGATCCCGACAAGCTGCGTTCCTACAACATGTCGCCCGACGAGGTGGTGCAAGCGTTGGCTGCCGGTAATACGGTCAGCCCATCGGGCAACGTCCGCATCGGCGACCTCATGCCAATGGTTCCCGTCAACTCGGTTGTCGGGGATTTCAAGGGCCTGAACGACATTCCCATCCGCTCACAGGGAACGCAGACGATCTTCATACGCGACGTCGGATCGGTTGAAGACGGCGCTGACATCCAGACCGGGTACGCGCTGGTGGATGGACGCCGCACGGTCTACATCCCGGTTACCAAACGCGCGGACGCCTCGACGCTCACGGTCGTCCAGGCCGTCAAAGCCAACTTGCCACGCTTCCAGTCCGCACTGCCGGACGATATTCAGGTCAGTTACCAGTTCGACCAGTCCCCCTACGTGACGCGTGCCATCCAGGGCCTGTTCGTCGAAGGCGCTCTCGGCGCGGTGCTCACAGGCCTTATGGTGCTGCTGTTTCTGCGGGATTGGCGCAGTTCGCTCGTCGTGGTCTTGAACATTCCGCTCGCGATCCTCGCGTCGGTGGCGGCGCTCTGGGCATCGGGTCAGACGATCAACATCATGACCTTGGGCGGGCTGGCTTTGTCGGTCGGCATCCTGGTCGACGAGGCGACAGTCACCATCGAGAACATCCATACCCATCTTGCGCATGGCCGTAGCCTTCCCCGAGCGGCCAGCGAAGCCACTGCCGAGACGACGCTGCCGCGGTTCGTGGCGATGCTCTGCATTCTGGCGGTGTTCATTCCCGCCTTCTTCATGACCGGCGCTGCGCACAACCTGCTCGTGCCGCTGGCCCTGGCAGTCGGCTTCTCGATGGTGGGGTCGTATCTGCTTTCCAGTACCTTTGTGCCGGTACTGTCGGTCTGGATGCTGCGCAACCCGAGCACGCACCAGCAGCCGCAAGAGACCTTTTTCGACCCGCTGCGTGCCAGGTACGATCGGTTCGCGCGCGCCGTCATGAAACGACGGCATGTCGTGGTACCTTCCTATCTTATCATCAGCGGCGCAATCATTTTTCTGGTCGGTGGCTCCCTCGGCACCGAGATTTTTCCAGTCGTGGATACTGGCCAGTTCCTATTGCATCTGCGGGCGCCGGCGGGAACGCGTATCGAGCGCACCGAGCAGATCGCGCTGCAGACACTCGACGCGATCAAGCGCGAGGTCGGCCCGGATAACGTGGAAATCAGCCTCGCTTTTGTCGGCACGCAGCCGCCCAATTACCCCATCAATACCATCTATCTCTGGAGTTCCGGCTCCGAGGAAGCGGTGCTGCAGGTGCAGCTCAAGCCCAACACGGGGATCGGCATCGAAGATTTGAAGGAGCGGCTGCGCCAGAAATTGCCTCAGGAATTGCCGAATGTACGCTTCTCGTTCGAGCCAAGCGACATCGTCAGCCGGGTGATGAGCTTCGGCGCACCGACACCGATCGAAGTGGCGGTGAGCGGGCCGAACCTCGCCGATAGCCGCCAATACGCCGACAAGCTACGAGCGAAATTGGCACAGGTGCCGACGCTGCGAGACCTGGAATTCGAGCAGGAGCTCGACTACCCGACCGCAAAGGTCACTGTAGACCGCGAGCGAGCTGGCGTTCTCGGGGTAACGACGGATGAAGTGGCGAAATCGGTCGTCGCTGGCACGTCGTCCAGTCGCTACACGTCGGCGAATTATTGGGCCGATCCCAAGAGCGGCATTGGCTATCAGGTGCAGGTCGAGATCCCGGAGCAGCAGATGAACTCCCTTGAGGAATTGAGGAACCTGCCCATCGCTTCCCGATCGGGCCATCAGATCGACCTGCGCAATGTGGCCGACGTGACCGACGGCACGGCGCTCGGCGAATATGACCGCTACAACATGCAGCGCATGCTGACACTGAGCGCGAACGTCTACGGCGAGGATCTGGGACGTGCTGCGGCCCGCGTACAACAGGCGATCAGCGATACGGGAAAGCCGCCCGATCGGGTGAACGTGACCGTGCGGGGCCAAATCCAGCCGATGGCGGAAATGTTCGGAGGCCTCAGTCTTGGGCTTTTGATGGCGGTGGGTGTCATCCTTATTCTGCTGGCCGCCAATTTCCAATCGTTCCGGCTTTCCCTCGCGGTGGGGTTGACGATTCCCGCCGTCATCGCCGGGGTCGTGCTCATGCTTTGGCTCACCCGGACCACGCTCAACATTCAATCCTTCATGGGCGCGATCATGGCCATCGGCGTGGCCGTTGCAAACGCCATCCTGCTCGTGACTTTCGCTGAGCGCAGTCGGATTGGGGGCCGCGAACCGTGGGAGGCTGCAATAGAAGGCGCACGGAGCCGTCTGCGTCCGATCCTGATGACCAGTTTCGCGATGCTGGCCGGGATGGTGCCGATGGCGCTGGGCCTGGGCGAAGGCGGAGAGCAAAGCGCGCCGCTTGGGCGGGCCGTGATCGGCGGTCTGTTGGGCGCAACGTGCGCCACGCTCATCATCCTTCCGGCGATCTTTGCCACGCTCCAGTCGCGGCATGCCCGGATTTCCGCGTCGCTCGATCCTGACGACCCGCACAGCCCCTATTTCGAGTCGGAGCCGCGGATCGCGACGATGCCGGATCGTGGCGACGGACGCGCTGATAACGATCAAGCAACAGTCGCAACGGATTTTAAAGGGGGAACTCAATGATGTTCATGAACCGAACGGGCATAATGGTATTGGTGGTGGTCGGCGTCGGCGCGGGGGGCATCGTTGCCGAACGGCACTCGGCGGCATCGCCATCGCCGGTGAATTTAGTGAGGGAAGACAGCCCCCCGAGGGTCGAGGTGGTGCGTCCGCGCCGCGGGACGGTGGCCCGAAGTCTTCAAACCAACGCCACCCTCGAAGCCTTTGAGGAAACGGATCTCTTTGCCAAAGTTTCCGGATACCTCTCCGACGTTCGCGTCGATATCGGCGATCATGTGAAGGCGGGTCAAGTGCTCGCGGTGATCGACGTCCCCGAAATGGAGCAGGAGCTTGCCGAAGCCAAGGCCCAGCTCGAATCCAAGCGAACTTCTCTGGAGGTCGCGCGCCGCCAACTGGACCACTTCGGAGCGAACGTGAAACTTCAGAACGAATTGTTGCGGCGTCGGGAGGAGCTCTCCGCCGGACAGGGGTGGATCAGCGACCGAACGCTTGACGAGGTGCGCGCCAACGCGGAAATGGCCAAGGCGGATCTCAGCGTTGCCGAAGCGAACGGCGACCTCGCGGCCGACCAAATCGACGTCGCCGCCGCGGCCGTGGAGAAAATCAAGACGCTGCTCGCCTATACGCAGATCGTCGCGCCTTTCGATGGCGTGGTGGCTCGGCGGCTGGTGAACCGGGGCGATTTGGTCCAGGCCGCCACGGCCACGCGGACGACACCGTCCGCAGGGTCACTTTTCACGGTGCAGCGGATCGACATGATCCGGGTGTTTTGCGACGTTCCGGAGAACGACGTACCTCACCTTCACGTTGGCGATCCGGCCATCGTCAAGCCGTCTGGCTTCGACGGTAAGCAGTTCATCGGCAAGGTAACCCGTTTCTCCCTACGTCTCGACCCCGAAACCCGCAACATGCGCACCGAGATCGACCTGCCCAACCCCGACGAACGGCTTTATCCGGGCACCTATGCGGACGTCTCGCTGGAAATGAACCAGCGCCCCGATGCGCTCACGGTACCCGCCGCGGCCATAGGTTCGGATAGCGAAGGCAACTTCGTGTACACCATCACCGACAAGCGCATCACACGCCTCGCCGTCAAGACTGGTCTGACCGATAACGGTCGCATCGAGGTGACCGCAGGCCTATCGGATGAAACACCGGTGGTGGCAAGCGCCCAGGGCACGCCACCCCTGAGAACGTCGGTACAGCCGCAGATGGTCCGCGAGAACTCCTTGTAATGGATCAGGAGCAGCCAACGCCGTTCCGGCTGCTTATCGCTAAAGATGAGCTTGTGCGCGGTCTTGATAGGCCCGCTGTATGACGGCTATGTCTCAGATCAGTGACAGTTCAATGACTTTCCTGTGAAATGGTATGGGTTCGTATGGGACGTTCAGGAAGACGCATCTCGGATGGCACGGTAGTCTGTCTGGCTTTGTCGCAGACGCTTCCGTGAGGGAAGGGGATCTATGCATTTTCCGGGGAAACTTCAAAGGTATCAAGTGTTCGAAGGGCGTCACTTTCAGTCATTCATTCTGTTTTACATGCGCTGGTACCTGGCTTAGGGGCTGAGCTTTCGGGTGATCGAGAGCCTTAGCGACACGATACGTGCTTTCACAACGATTGCCTTGTCTGCTCAATCGTTTTGTTCCTGAATCGCTCACTTCAATTGGGATGATTGCCATCGCCAGCGTTCAATGCGCGCCGGCATCCATCATAATGTCGTTGAACTGTCCAACAGCATCCAAGTACCCAAGCTGATCACAATATCCACGTGGGTGATGAACCAGAACCATAAGACTACATGCATAAACCAATGTATAATATAGTGAACAACTTGGTCCTCCTAAGTTACAAAAACCTTCCAAGCGGTAGGCTTTTGTAACTTAGGAGTGAAATCATGAAAAGATCAGCAACTATCTTGGCGATAGCAGCTTTGGGCGCAATGATGGCCGCCGGCTCGGTAACTGAATCGATGGCGCGCGGCGGTGACCATGATGGCGGTGGCCGTAGCGGGGACCACGGTGGTATCGGCCGTGGTTTGGGCGGCGGCGATCATAGTTTCGGCGGCAGGGACCATGGCTCCCGAGAGGGCGGGATCTTCGGAACCGGTGGCGTCTTCGGTGCCCGCGCGGTTGCGGTGAGCCATGATCGCTTTGGCGACCGCAGGGATCACCTTAGGGATTTCAACCGTGACGATAATTACGGATCCTGCGAATATCCGCACTTTGGCAATTCTCCTACCAGATACTGTGAGTAGTTGATGCACTTCGAAGCCCCGCTCCCGGCAGAATCCGGGGGCGGATGGATGACGGATGGAAACAGCGTGGATTGCGTGCAGTCCACATCCATGTCGAATGGCGATAATCGCCAGGAAATGGGCAGGAAAATGTGCTTTTACAAATCATCGATACCCATTTTGGCGGCGGCTGTGTTTGTCGCAGCCACTGGACCCGTATTTGCCACCGTCAAGAACCAGGCGGAATCTACTGAAGTCGGAAACAGAAAGTTCGAACAGGCTGCCATGATGGAGGCTCGTGCCTCTATATGCGGCACCGATGAAGCCAGCGATACAGCCATGAGAGCTGGCATGCGGGAAACAGGATTGCCCGAAGATACTGCAGTAGAGATCGTGTCTGATCTTGCGTCCGGTATTATTGATAAGGCGCAGGAGTCCGGATCGAAAAAGATATGCGGAAAAGCCAAAGTGCAACTTTCTGGTTTTTAGTCTGCATTCGATGCGGCGAAACGATTTATTTTGCAGCGCTTTGGCGCGTCATCGACGACCCGGATTGTGTCACGATTGACGGCAGTCAGACCAATCGGATGGCGATCGTTCAATGGGATACGGAGAGCCGATGGTTCTGTCGCATGCAATAGCCAAAGCCACGCACGAGCTGTCAAAGACGACTGTGAGAAAGACCAATGGACGCCATGACGAAATCCGACCGTTTAAAAATATGCATCTACGGCGCTGGCGCTGTGGGCGGGACTATGGGTGTACTTCTGGCCCTGGCCGGGGCTGAAGTCAGCGTCATCGCGCATGATGCGACACTGGCGGCAATCAAACATGACGGCCTTCAATTGACGAAAGACGGCAAGACTCACCGTGTTCAGGTACGGGTCACTGCTGACCCCGCTGAACTGGCGCCGCAAGATTATGTGATAATATCCGTAAAAGCGCCCTCGCTTGCGGATGTGGCGTCACATATAGCGCCTCTATTGAGTCCTGGCACCGGGGTTATCACCGCCATGAACGGCGTCCCTTGGTGGTTTTTCGTCGGCGGCAATGGGGTACTCAGCAACACACGGCTGGCTGCCGTGGATCCACATGGGATTGTCGAAAAGTCTATACCCTTGGCCCAGACGGTCGGCTGTGTTGTCTACATGGCTTGCTCGCTCGATGCGCCGGGGAAAGTCCGGCACTATAGTGGAAATAAGCTCGTTATAGGCTATGCCGACAACAAGTCCGTGTCCGGGCTTTCAGACATTAATGACATGTTCAATTCTGCTGGTTTCTCAAGTCGGGTTACAACCACTATCCGGCATGATATCTGGCATAAGCTGTGGGGGAACCTCAGCATAAACCCGATCAGCATGCTTACGGGTGAGACGAGCGACATTATTATCAATGATCCTCTGCTATACGAGCTCTGCCTGCGGATGATGCGTGAAGCCGAGGTGCTTGGTGATGCCATTGGTATCCCGATGGACGCTTCGACGACTGAAGTGATCGGAAGAGCCAGGACATTGGGCGCGTTCAAGACTTCGATGTTACAGGATACAGAAGCTGGAAAGCCCGTTGAGCTGGACGCCCTGCTGACGGTAGCGCATGATATCGGAAAGATCCTTGATCTGCCGACACCGTTTATCGACAGCGTGCTAGGCTTGGCGCGATTGCGTGCCCGAAAACTGGGACTTCTCGACAGGGCAGCATAATTCGATTTCTGATATCGGCATGATGAATCCGCTTGCTGGCCGGGAAGAAGGCAGCGCCCGGGCTATCTTGTCCACGGAGCCACGGCGTCGTTCAAATCCTGACGGACTGTTGTTTTCGCGACAGACAGCGATGGATTTCGAGTGGCCGAAATAGTCTGTGTTCTCTGTGACGATCCGGTTGACCGATATCCCAGAACTTATGGCAACGCACGCAAACCTTCAATGCTCTGCGTATCGAATGAGGTGATCGGCGATTGATTGCATTGGCTGAATTTCATCCCGATGTGAAACCAATCGATGATGTGGATTGTCGGCGTCGGCATCGTGCGGAGCAACCGTTTGAGGATCCCAGCGCCATCCGGGATCACCGTGACATCGCCAAAGCCGCAATACCCTTCGCGTCGAAGGTAAGAAGGGTGCGATCCGAACTGCCGTTTGATCGGTACTGCCGGTGACGAAATAATGGCCGCCGACTTCGCCCCGCCCACCGCGGCTTGTGAACGCTGTCTCACTTTTAGGGCAAGAATCTCGATTTTAAAGGCAGAATTTCATGTTTAATGGCAAAGCATCGCCATCGATTTGTTGAGTTTGCTCATTTCACCTTTAAGGGCAAAGCGACCAAAATGGTGTACGCCACTCAGCACCGCTCACTGACCAAACGCCCCAGTCATCGCCTGCCCTGAATACCTTGCGCTGCGGCGAGTGCGAGGCAAAGCAGGCCGAGGGTCAGCGCAAATCCCTGGATACCGACTAGTTCCATGACCGCGCCGGTAACCGGCGGACCAGCGATGCCGCCGACACCCCATACCATGGCGAAAGCCGCATTGCCGGCCATAAGCATCGAGCCGGAAAAGCGTTCCCCTAGTTCGATCAGAGCCATGGTGTAAATACCGAACGACGTGGCGCCCCAAACGAACACGATCGGCCAGGCAAACACCGAATTGAACGACAGCGGTAACAGCAGACAGCCAAGCGCCGTCGTCAGCGCGCACAACATCAGCGCCCGCTTCGAGCCCTGCCTTTCGGCCAACATACCGAGGGGAACCTGCAGCGCGACATTGCCGGCGACAAAGACAGCGAGCAGCGTTGATATCCTGGCTTCCGGGCTGCCGTAACCTTGACCATAGGTCGACATCAGCGCCAGCGTTACTTGCTCGAAAGCGGCAGCGGTAAACACCGCGAACAGTAGCAGCGACGCCCGGGGTACGAAACGTCTGACGGAAGCCTGCTGCGCATGGCCATTGTCGAACTTGGGCAGTTTCGGCAGCACCCTGAGCAGACAAAGTCCGCACAGCACGAAAGCCGTGATGCCGACCAGGAAAGGCGGCCAGCCGTGCGTTCCAACGACGGTCAGGGTGAGCGGCCCCAACGCAAAGCCGGCGGAAATCACTGACGTATAGACGCCCATTATGCGGCCGCGCTTTGCCGGTGGCGTCAGCGCGATCATCCAAGTTTCGCTGATCACGTAGAGCGGATTGACCGCAAACCCGAGCAGGAAGCGGAGCGGAAACCACAAGAGGGCGTTCTGCTGCCAGCCGATAAGTGCAAGCAGCAGAGCTGCCAGGCCGGCGCACGACAGCGCAGTTCGCCCTGCCCCGAAGCGTCGTGACAGCCATGGGATGAGCGGCGCCGACAGGATAAAACCAAGCGGCGTCATCGCCGCCGACAAGCCGATCGTGCCGGGCGACATGCCTTGCCGCTGCAGGATAAAACTGAGCAAAGGATAGCTCAGCCCTTGCGCGATAGCGAAGACAGAAACCGTCGCTATAATGCCTGCTAGCGCCGGCCACGGCTGTGCGTTCAATTGAATCTGCAACTCGTCATTTGTCATGGTTTGCTCCAAAACGCTCAGCCAGAGACGCGCTCTGCTCGGCTTTAAGACTCTTCTCACGACCATTGAGCTTCCGACGAACCGACAGAATTGGCGAAGTGCGGGTTGTCACTCTGGCGAACATCCTCACCTGTTCCTTTGAATCCACTACCCCAACTTCCTTGAGTCGATCCAATCCTACAATCGCGATGATGTAGCGGCCATCAGTTTCTAAGCGGATCCAGTTCCAGAGGAGACGGCAAGCGAATTTCGAAGTGTAGGGATGGATTCTATTTCGAAGTGCGACACGTTAATAATATCAACGTGTTGGCTTTGGAGAAGAATGCATGCCTCGCCTCTACGTGCAGCTCGATCTGGATGAATGTCGCAAACTGTATCGATATTGAGAAAAGAAACTGCCCGTCGATGAGATAGCCAGACTGCTCGGCAGGCATCGTTCGACGATTTATCGCGAACTGAACGCAACCATTTCCACGACCCGCAATTCAAACAATATAGCGGCTATTACCCGCTGACGGCCAACGACCTGTGTTTGCGTCGCCGTCATGTCCGGCGCAAGCTTGTCCGTTATCCAGGTTTGCGCGCTATGGTGATCGATCGTCTGCGCAACTGGTCACCCGAACAGATCGCCGGACGATTGAAGAGCGATGGCATCAATCCTTTTCGGATCTGCACGGAAACCATCTATCGGTTCGCTTATAGTCAGCATGGCGGCGAGCTGATGCTGTACCGGTATTTGCCGGAAGGCCGCCGGGCACGCCGCCGTGGCAGCCGTAAGCCGCGCGGCTCATATCCCCGTGAACTGCAGCATTCGCAAGCGCCCCCGATGCGATCAAGGAACGCAGCAATTCCGGCCATTGAGAGTGCGATTTGATGGTGTTCCGAAAGGCATACGGTCAGAGCAATCTCACCTCGCTGGTCGAACGCAAAAGCGTCGAGGATTGAATGACAAGCGATAAGAAGGTCCATAGAATACTTTCGGTTCGCTGATAACGGCGAATGAAAGGACACAAGGATCATTTCCCTTGATGGATCAACAGGCCGCGCTCGAAAAATGATGGACATGGCTAAGTCGCACTATTTCGATATCGTCTCGCCCGAGTTTCACGCAAACCGTTTTCCGACGCTCGATCGCATGCGAGCCGAAGGTCCCGTGGTTCGCATACAGTTGCCGATAGTTGGCCAGACCTGGCTGGCCGTCACACATGGCAGCTGCGCAATGTTGATGAAGGATTTGCGCGCGACCCTGACTCAGGCGCGAATAGTAAGGGTCCTGCCGAGGACGATCAGCCTTTTGGCGCTCAATATGATGGGTCATGATGATCCTCAGCACCGTCGCACCTGCGTAGCCTCGTTGAGCCAGCGTTCCAGCGCAAGACGATAGATGCCTTGAAACCGATAATCGAAGACATTGCCGATCGGCTTCTCGACAGGCTGAAGGGGAGAACGGAGGCCGAACTCATGCTTGAATTTTGTCGGGATCTGCCACTTTCAGTCATCTGTGCGATGCTTGGCCTGCCGGAAGAAGATCATGACCGATCAAGAACTGGGCGGGCTAAAGGACACCGCCAATATTGGCGCGGTTATCCGCGCTATTCCCGGTAATCCGTGTCCTTCGCTACCTTCGCCGAGTTTCGCGACCGCAGGGAGGAGCACTATCCGTTGCAAGGCTGCGTGACGCTGAAACGGTCGGACCACCTCTCAGTGAAGATGAATTGGTGTCGATGATCTTCCTCCTCTTCGGCGCTGGACAGGAAACCACACCCCATCTGATCGCCGGAGGACTCTTCGCGTTGCTGTCGCATGAGGATCAGCGACGTCAGCGGCAAAACGATCCAGGCCTGATGCCGACCTGCGTCGAAGAGTGCCTGCGCTACGTCTCACCAGTGCAGATGACCAAGCCACGCTTTTGCAACCCAAGATTTAGTCTGGCAGGGACGGCAATTCCGCCGGGACCGACGCAGTGATGCGACGTATGCCGGCGTGGTCGGAAACGGCGTGCTCGTCCTGCAACGCAAAGGCGGTTGTCCGAACGGTGTTGCAACTCCGAATAATTTCGTTTCAGTCTCGCCGCGGGAAATCAACTTCTCCATAATCTTTGTCCTTCCCCCAGGATTAATTTTCGCCCTTGACTGGCCGATTTCATCAACATGGCTCTGGATACTGAGCCGATCCAGCGAGGCAAGCGGCAGGTTGATAAAGATCTTCAGCCGCCGGCCGAGTTCCGCCATTGCCCGGGAAGCGATTTTTGTTCTGAGTCTGGTTCGAGTCCGATCAAACCTCCCGCCCCTGTGCGAATTCGCATTTGGAGCATCGCCCAGTATTTGATCTAGCGAACTAAGAATTGCGCGCTCCACATGCCTCGGAGCAAGTGCGCCGCTCGCTTACCATGAACCAATGTCTAACGTTCTGATACGAGGGTATAATATAAAACGCCTACAATTTTCCCCAAAACTATAATGATTGCGGCGGCGATCCGTTGCTGTTGTGGCAACGCCCGCTTATGGCGGGAAATGTTGATTGGAACGCAAATGCCTAGTAGATCAATGAATGGAGAAACTCCCCAGGCGGCCAACCAAACGCGTAGCCTCCAGGTCACCATAGACGGCCTCAAAGCCAACCTCGACTGTGCCGTGGAGGCAGCGTTTCTTCATGGCGCGACCGAATGGGTTCGTCTTAATCACCCAACACATTACGAGCGGCTGCTCATGAGATTTGACGACAGCGCCTTGCTGGGCGCGCGCAGGTATCTCCACTGAGGTCGTACGATGTCCACATTCACTCTGATCCTGTGCCACGGCACCGATGCCGATTTCAGAGGCTTCGACTTTAGCGAGTGCAACGACAGCGGTGCATTCGGCCGCGGATTCTATTTCTCCAACGATATGGAGCTTGAGCGGCAATATTCGAATGGTCTCGATCCGGTCGTCGCCAAGGTGACACTGCGGAACCCTTATGTTCTTGATAAACGTCTTTCGTACGATGAGTGGATCGCAGCCACGAGAATTTTTCGGCCGATCGAGCGTGCACGCGAGAGATTGATAGGATTGGGGTATGACGGGGTTCTGCTCCTGCAAGACAGCTACGTCGAAGTCGTCGCTTTCTACCCGAGACAGATTCAAAGCTTCGACCGCAGCCCCGATCTCGCAATTCCGGATACGCGAAAACGGAACACCCCGCCCTTGTTGAAGCTCAGATCCTTCTTGGGGCGATTTCGAACATATCCCTCAAGCTGAACATTAGTTGGTGTTCATGAACTCGCTGAAGAATGAAAGAACGGAGAACGAGTATGCCTCTTGGAATCGCCAAAAAATTGCTGCTGGGTCTTGCGCTGGGAATAACCTCTCTGATGTCGTTGTCGCTAGAAAGCAATGCACAAAGCACGATGATGAAGTCAAACAACCAGCCTAGCGCCGCCCAAACATCCAGTCACGTCAATGTACGCGGGACAATCGAAAGCATCGCCGGAAAGACGTTGGTTATCAAAACGCTGGAAGGCGGCGAGACAGCAATCACCCTTGCAGACGATTTGACTGTCAACACCTTGACCAAGGCGTCGATAGACAACATCAAACAAGGTGATTTTGTCGGCATTGCCAATGTTCCGACAAGCGGAGGCACCAGCAGTGCGCTCGAAGTCGTCATTTTCCCGGCAGCCCTCAAGGGTACTGGTGAGGGCAACTATGCATGGGATCTGAAGCCGAACAGCAGCATGACCAATGCGACCGTTGCAAATGCCGTCAAGGGCGTAGACGGTCACACCGTCACAGTCACCTATCGCGGCGGTCAAAAGAAGATCGCGATCCCGGACAATACGCCCATCGTGGCATTGGCTGTCGGGAAAGCAGATGATCTAAAGGCTGGTGCTGCAGTGTTTGCCCCCTCGGAATTCGGAGCCGATAGCAAGTTCACCTCACATCGTGTCGTCGTCGGCACTGATGGCGTGGTCCCACCAATGTAACGGCGGTCTGCCAGCAAAGTTCACCGTAAATGATCGAGCGCCAAATGATGGCCGAGCTCTCGCACTATCTCGGCCATCTATGGCGATTTGGGATTGTTCTTTCCCTCGACAACCATATTGCAGAAAAGCTTGTCGAACAGACATGCATCTGTGCGCTTGAGAGCGATCCATGGCCGATATGACGAGAACAGCGACACCTAAAAGAGACAGGACCGAAAACACACTCACGGGTCCGAGCGTCAACTCATTCCATATAAGATTAAGCCTATCTATCCGTCGATAACCCCCGCGTTGCGCCCTGCAATAACAGCGGCGGGTAAATGCGCCGTCAATAGCGCCTTGATATTATCCAACAAAAGATGCTCGGTGGAGGGACACCACCACCGCTTCCGAGCATGTTTCTATAAGCAGAATTTCCTTTTTCTATTCGTCAAAATCTTGGATGTTATTGGTTCTAAGGGCCTTTGCCCGGGCGCATGTCAGCATTCCGCTGAGCTTGGGTCTTTGGCTTGTCGACCAAAAATCGCATTAGCTGCCCTGGAATGCCTTGCTTATCTGTTTTGGTCGAGGGAAACACTCGCCGAGATTCTTGAGTGTGACCCGATTTTGGTGAAGGAGTGAGCTGAAGGGCGAGAGCCGGTTCCGCCTCAACTTGCCGCTTGGCTAGAGCCATTGGCGCTGGCGCATGCCACGGCGGGAATCCTGACCGCCTATGGGTTAAGAAAGCCGCGTGGGTGCGACTCAATCGCGCTTCCTGCTGGCGGTTGAAGGTGTGCGCCAGACAAGCCTTGCAGTCGCAAACCATGCCGGATAAAAGTTATTCCCAACGCCCAGCACAAGATTGACGTGTCGCAGCTGGCTGCAATGATTACCCAGCTTGAAAGCGTCGTTCCGGGTGCAGCAAAGACCCGGGGAGATTTCCGCAATATCCGCATACAATGCAAGAGCGTGTCGCCTGTCCCGCCAATCTCGCCGGAGCGGACCCCGCCCCCGATTCTGTCCATAATGGCTATTTAAGCTAATTGGTCGCAACAGCCAAAGCGAACTTTGGTTATATCCCTTTCGACTAACCATTATACGTAAAAGCGTATAATCTTGTTTTAGGCGCCTTCGCGTATATCTCAGATTTAAACGCAAACACGTATATTGACGAGTTATACGGCCTCGCGTATATTGATGATGGAGGCTCGTCATGACCGATTCCATTGCCCGCACTGAAAAACAGCTGGGCGCTATTATCCGCCGCGCCCGTAAACAATCCGGCCTGACGCAGGGGGCTTTAGGCGATCTGATCCATCTGCGCCAGGGGACGATCTCACGTCTTGAAGCCGGACAGCCTGCCGTCCAGTTGCGCACGCTGATGGAGGCGCTCTCCGCCCTCAAGCTGGAACTGGTAATCCGTCCCCGGACGCAGGCCAGCGCTTCCGACATCGAGGATATATTCTGATGGCACGGCGCAAGGCGCATGTGCCTCTCAATGTTTATTTGAATGGCCGCGTTGTCGGCGTGCTGCGCCGGGAAACCTCCGGCGCTATCGACTTCACCTACGCGCGCGACTGGCTGGATTGGAGCGAGACCTTCCCGGTGTCACTCTCTCTGCCGCTGCGCGAAGACCGCTATATCGGCGCGCGCGTCACTAATGTTTTCGACAATCTGCTGCCGGACAACGAACCGATCCGCAAACGTGTCGCAGAACGCGTGGGCGCAGAGGGCATTGATCCTTACAGTCTGCTGGCAGCGCTCGGCCATGACTGCGTCGGGGCTTTGCAATTCCTGCCCGAAGGCAGCGAGCCCGGCCCTGCAGGAAGCGTTGAAGGGAAACCGATCAGCGATGAAGAAATCGCAGCGCTTCTTGCCAATCTGGCAACCGCTCCGCTCGGGATGGGCGATGATGCGGACTTTCGGATTTCGATTGCCGGTGCGCAGGAAAAGACGGCCTTGCTGTTCAGGATGGCCAGTGGTTCAAGCCTTCCGGCACGGCAGCGACCACTCATATCCTCAAGCCACAGATCGGCCAGATCGCAGACGGTCTCGATCTGTCGGACAGCGTCGAGAATGAATATTTCTGTCTCAAGCTGCTGGCGGCATTCGGGCTTCCGACCGCCCATGTCGAGATCGCCGATTTCGGGGAGCGGCGCACACTGATTGTCGAGCGCTTTGATCGCCGCTGGACGAAAGACAATCGCCTGCTGCGCCTGCCACAGGAGGACATCTGCCAGGCCCTGTCCATCCCGCCAACCCGCAAGTACCAGTCCGAAGGCGGCCCGGGCAAGCGCGACATTATTCAACTGCTCAAAGGCAGCGACAGCCCTGATGAGGACATTGCCGCCTTCATGCGCGCCTGCATCCTGTTCTGGCTGATCGGCGCGACCGACGGGCATGCCAAGAATTTCAGCATCTTTCTGGGGCCGGGCGGGCGGTTCCACATGACGCCGCTCTATGACGTACTGACTACCCAGCCGAGCCTTGATAGCGGGCAGATTCTCCGCAGGAAATTCAAACTCGCCATGTCGGTCGGCAAAAACAATCACTATGCGCTCGATGAGATTGTGCCGCGCCATTTCCAGCAGACCGCCGACGAGGCGGGTATGGGGAAAGCGGCGCTGCGGGCAATTTTCGAAGAGCTTGCCGCGACCGCTGGCAAGACAATGCAGGCTACTATCGATCAACTGCCGAAGGGATTCCCGCCAAAACTCGTCGAGTCAATCGCCGCTGCACTGAACGGCCGGATACGGCTCATTGAACACTATCTTGAGGGAGGCAGGTGACTGCAGACCCTCTAGCTATCCCTCTCGTTCCGAATGAATAGGCCAAACAACGATGGCTGCTTCGCGCCCGCGGAGCAGCCATTGCGTAGTGTCTGCTACTTGCCGATATCGTTGAAAAACTCGGCCAGGTAGCTGTTCATCGGGCTGTTGCAGCATCCTTCCGGTAGGGATGATGGGCTATCTGCCCCGCACTTTCGCGTAGGGTATCCTTTCTGGCCGCTTTTATGCAGCAATGACGCCGTGTGGTGGCCTTTGTGGTCTGAGTTTCGCCAGTCTTCTGAGGTTCTGGGCGGTTGCTGCAAGCAGGAATTCGTCTCGCGCACCACATGGACCTCGCAGCCTCAAACGCGCCATCCGGAGAATGCGTTTGAGGTGAGCGAAGAGCATCTCGACCTTCTTGCGGCGATGCCGGGACCGCTCGTAAGCGGGTGTGGCGGCAATAGCTCTGGCGACATCGCGGGCATCTTCGTTGAGATCACGCGGCACCTTGCGAGCAGGCGCATTCGGGCAGCAGCGCTGTTTGAATTCGCAGGCGTCGCAGTTCTTTTTGCTGGCGCGATAGAGCCGCGTCCCTTCACTCGTTATCCCCGATCTGGGCGATGCATAGGTTCGGTGAAACTGCTTGAGCTCTTCGCCTGCCGGGCAGATGTAGCGATCATTCTCGCCATCCCAGGTGAAGTCCGAACGCGAGAAGGTCCCGTCGGTCCTGTTGGATTTATCAAACACCGGAATGTGCGGCGCGATGTCCTTTTCCTTGACTAGCCAGGCAAGATTGTCAGCAGAACCGTAAGCGCTGTCGGCTGCCAGATAGCCTGGCTTCAAGCCGAAGCGGTTCTCGGTTCTGTCGATCATCGTGCGGGATGCTCCGACCTCCGCCTGACGGATCGCTCGCGTAGCCTCGACGTCAAGGATGACACCGTGATCAGTATCGATCAGATAATTGGTGGCGTAGGCGAAGAAGGCATGCCCCTTATGAGCACCTGTCCACTGAGCTGCCGGGTCGGATTGCGAAATGAACTTCGGCGTCACCGGCGAGGCAGCGCCAAAAGCCGCGTCATCCAGAACCGCCAGATATTCCTGAACCGAGCGGCCAGCATCGTCTTCGGCTTTCCATTCAGTGCCGGGCACCGAACGCTGCTTATTGGCGTCCGCCGCGATCAGGCTGGCATCAACCGCAAAGCCTTCTGCTCCCACCAGCCCTTGGGCAAGGCACCGTTCCACCACAGTCTCAAACATGTGCCGGAGGATATCACTTTGCCGGAACCGGCCATGACGGTTCTTCGAAAAACTGGAATGATCCGGTACCTTTCCGTCCAGGCCAAGGCGGCAAAACCACCGATATGCGAGATTGAGATGGACCTCCTCGCAAAGTCGCCGTTCCGACCGGATACCCATGCTGTAGCCGATAATCAGCATTCGCATCATCAGCTCAGGATCAACTGAGGGCCGCCCAGTGTTGCTATAAAAAGGCTTCAACTGTGCTCGAACGCTATCGAGATCGAGGTGACGATCGATCCCGCGCAGCAGATGGTCCGCAGAGACATAATCATCGAGGCAGAAGTCGTAGAAGAGCTGCGCCGAAACCGCCTGACATCCCATCATTCGCCTGATCCCCTGCAAATCACTCAGAGGATTGAATCACGCGTCCCAAGCATCGGCAATGCCGAGTTTTTCAACAATATCTGCCAACAGCTGTCATTGTGAAGCCTCCGTTCACCGCCAAGGAAAGTCGAGCAAGTATCACACAGTTCGTGTATCGTCAGGCCATCACCATGCGAGGGGGAGTGGAGATGACCGAAGCTGCAAAGCGATATGCTGGGCATATCCGTGTTTTGTGCCTACGACGTCTCGTTGCGGTAGTGTTGGTGGGCGTTGAACCAATCGCCAGCCAGGCCCAGTCCTTCGAGCACGCTACAAAAGAAAAGATCTTGGCAGCCTTGCCAAAGTTGGAACTGGCGGCGCAACAAGTCATTGCCAGTGACGGGGTTCCGGGTATTTCGATCGCCGTCGTCTATCAGGACAAGGTGATCTACTTGAAGGGCTTCGGCGTTAGAGAAGAAGGCAAAAGTGATCTGGTCGACGCCGATACGGTGTTTCAGCTTGCCTCGTTCTCCAAGCCGATGGCCTCGACCGTCGTGGCGGCGATCCTGAGCGAAGGGGTGGCGAGTTGGGATTCGCGAATTGCCGACATCTCCCCATCCTTCCAGCTCTATGACGCCTATCCGACCGCACAAGTGACCGTGCGCGATCTCTTTTCTCACCGCAGCGGCCTTCCCGGAGGGGCCGGAAACGAACTCGAAGAGATCGGCTATGACCGCGACGCGATTCTTCAGCGGCTCCGCCAGGTCAAGCCGGAGAGCAGCTTTCGATCGGGCTATTCCTACAGCAATTTCGGCCTTACCGCGGGCGCGGTCGCTGTGGCCAAAGCGGCAGGCATGAGCTGGGAGAATGCGGCAGAGGCCAAGCTGTACAAACCGCTTGGAATGTCATCAACCAGCTCGCGCTACGCCGATTTCCTGACGCGAACAAACCGCGCCACCCTCCACGCCCAGCTCGACGGCAAATGGAGAGCGCTTGCCAAACGCGACCCCGACGCGCAGTCACCCGCAGGCGGCGTCAGCTCCAATGCGCTTGATCTCGCTCAATGGCTCCGGCTTGAGCTCGGCAAAGGCAATTATGATGGCAGACGCCTGATCGACGCAGAAGCGATCAGCCAGACCCATATGCCGCTGATGGCGCGCGGTAAAAACCCGGTGACCGGCGGATGGTCGTTCTACGGACTTGGCTGGAATGTGGAGTATGGCCGTTACGGCGAAGTTTGGGGCCATGCCGGCGCTTTCAGCACTGGCGCACGGACGCTGGTCAGTTTGCTCCCCGCCGAGGAACTCGGCATCGTCGTCCTTACCAACGCTTTCCCGACGGGTGTTCCCGAGGGCCTTGCCGACACGTTCTTCGAGCTCGTGATGACCGGAAAGACGACAAAGGACTGGGTCGTCGAATGGAACAACATTTATGGGCAGCTCTTTGGGCCGGCGATCGACGCCGCGGTCAAGCGTTACGGGACACCGCCCGCCTCCCCGCTGCCAGCGCTCCCGCTGTCTGCCTATGCCGGCACCTACTTCAATCCTTATGTTGGCAAGGCAGTAGTAGCCGAGAAAGATGGCACGCTCGAAATTCGCCTTGGGCCAAAAAGCGAGTCGGCTTTCCCGCTCAGCCATTTTGATCGAGACCTCTACACCTACCGGCCGTCTGCGGAGATGCCGAACATGCCCGTTGCGGTCACGTTCGAAATCGGGCCAGACCAGAAAGCGAGCCAGGTCAAGATCGACGATCTGAACGAGCTTGGGCTTGGCGTGTTGCGTCGCATTGAGATTGACCGTCCCGCTTCACCTTAGCTTCGCTCTCGGCGCAGCCAAGCGCCGTCTTGGAAGCGCGTGGAACGTAAATTGAATGGAGGTTATATCTCGGCCACATTCACGCGCTCGCCAAACGCCGCCGAAACAGAGACATAGAAACAGGAACGCAGGCTCAAGCGTTCACTTGTTCACAGCTGCGAAGCAACGCGCTGATGCCAACGACCATGTTCTTTGTTTGCCGCAATGTCACACCCAAAACCGTAGTTCCGGGTCCAGCAATGATCCTGGGCGCAATCCGGCATATCCGCATACAACGGAAAAGCGTGTCGCCTGCCTACCAATCTCGCCGGATCAGGCAACCAATTCGGTGGATATTCTGGAGCAAGTTGCTTTTCCACGTCCGAATTCTAACAAACGTCGGTGGAGACCGTTTGGGGACGTAAGACAGGCGCATGACGGCGTGCCAATATTGTTCACTGGCATATGCTCTCGCTAATTCTGAATGCCGGTGCAAATCGGCATTTGGTATGCAGTCAAAGGACGCGAGCAGCATCATGCCGCCAGAAATTGAGGGTGCGGATGAGAACTGCCGTTCGACCAATGTTTAACATAACGATACGTGAGTATAATACCAAATCAGACGATTTCCCTCCATCATTGTCCAAGATAAGCGGCGCTCCGTCGTCGGCATTTGCTGCAGTAACCGCAGTCTGAACGATGAAGGCAACTACAATGTCAAATAAATCCCTAGAAGGAGAACTGTTGCCTGCGACCACGCAGACAGAAAATCCAGTGGTGACTGTCGAGGGCCTTAGGGTCAGGCTGAACAGTGCTGTAGAGATTGCATTTCTATATGGAGCGACCGAATGGGTTCGTCTCAACTATCCGTCCCAATACGAGCGGTTATTGATGCGGTTTGACGACAGCACATCGTTGGAAAACCACAGTTATATCCACTGATCCACCTCGCGAGGTTTGGCGATGTCCCCAATCACTTTGACCTTATGTCATGGCACAGATTCTGAATTCCAGGGTTTTAATGTCAATGAGTGCAATGAATGCGGCGCGTTTGGTCGTGGTTTTTACTTCTCCAACGATTTCGAACTTGAGCGGGTGTACTCAGATGGACTTGATCCAGTGGTTGCCAAGGTAGCCCTGCAAAACCCTTATATTCTCGACGTGAATCTGCCCCATGACGAATATCTGGCGGCATCCAGGATCTTCCGTCCCGTTCGGCATGCTCGGGAAAGACTAATCGGACTGGGCTATGACGGGGTTGTGCTGAGACAGGATAGCCATGTCGAAACCGTGGCCTTTTATCCCAGTCAGATACATAGCTATGGCCGACGCCCGGACTTCCCAATTCCAAATGAACGAAAACTGCAAAACATACTCCCCGTTTTCCAACTCTGGGGTATCCAAATTGGATTCGGTCGCCGGCACCACAACACCTGAGCGACAAGGTTGCCAAGCGCTGCACAAGAACTTCGACCAGGAGATGAGAGATGTTTATCAAACCATTGGTTTTTATAACTGTGATAGGGCTGTCAAGCCTGCCGTTGACGGCATACGCGGAGGGATACTTTTACGAGTATAATCCATCTGGCGGCATTCCGTTTACGGATCGCGCGCCAGACCACCTCGATATTCATGACAACGAGGGCTATGGTGACCACAATTTCCTTAACTTCGGTCAACAGTGGGAAAAACCTAGCGCAACCGTAGTTGGGAAAACGTCAGCGCGACATCGCGTCAGCATGTCCCCGAAACAGCAATAGCGCCCAAGATATTGCGCGAAGGTTTGTCGGGCAGGCCGGCGTCCGAACGTCCGCTCAGCGCCCTCATATCGGTCGTAAAAGCTACATCGTCAGACTTACAAAGCGGACATCGCCATAACCCGATTAAGCGCCCGCCGGTAGACGGTCTCGCCCGCCCGTTCCATATTCGTTTCGCGGCGGAGCCGCGCACGGCGCCCCTGGGCCACAACGAATTCAAGTTCAACGCGCCCGTCGCAGCATCGGGACGAGCGTCGGCGACGAACCGACCTGGATCGCGCCGAGAGGTTCGAAGCCATAGCGTCGATAGAACGGAATGTTGCGCGGATTCGAGGATTCCAAATAGGCTGGCGCGCGATCGAGATCACACCGTGCGAGTGCGTACGCCATCAAGGCGTCACCATGACCTTCGCCTTGATGCGCCGGGTCTACGCCGATCAGGGGCAGGTACCAGTGTGGTTCGCTCGGGTGGTACTTGGCCATTTGCTCGAATATGGCCGTTGTTTCGGGAGCAAGTGAGCGCGCAACTGTGGTCTCGAGCACCGTACCAAGCCCTTCTTCGTCGGAATGCGCGCCGGGCGATAGCCACAGCGCAGTTCCGGCGTAGCCGTCGGTGCAAAAGGCAGTTCCCCCAGAGAACGCGCTACTCCCGAACGCCCGGATCATTCGCGGCATCGCCGCAAGGTACTGGTGTGCATGCGGCCAGGTCCATCGCGCCATGGGGTCCGCTGCAAACGCCAGCATGACCGTTTCGACCGCCAGATCTTCCTCGGCCGCGGCCATAACTCTCACGGTTTGCGATTTCATATTGCCCTCCTGAGTAGGTGGTCCGACGCGGCAACCGCGCCCGTTCTCAGCTATGCATCGTACCCGGATGACGGAGTGTGCGATACCAGTTGCTGCTGGTCACAGGTAATGCAACTGAAGTCGCCCGCTTTGGAGCGAACGCCCTAGATGCTGTAACAATTACCGATCAGAACAAATTCCCGTTGCTGACGCGTGACGTGTTTAAATACCCGGTTTTGGAAGCCGACAGAAGTGGTTAGAATGTGTGTTCAAGGACGATGCGAAACGGCCGCTTCTGATCGATGTCATTCCGTAGGCTGCCGTTCGCCCTCGGCGCCAAGGTGATGCCACTGGTCTGACCAAGCGTTAAACGGCCTCTGATTATTTGCTACATTTGCCAAAGTGACGATAGTTTGTGCCCAACCTCTCTTCTACGCTACAACGAGTCAAAACAGTCAAAAAGACCTGGGTTGGAGACTTAGCTGCATGGCAAGGATCGTCTTTGGAATGAACCAGTCCCTGGACGGCTATGTCGACCACCAGGAATTTGCGCCGGATCCCGAACTGTTTCGTCACTGGATAGGGCACGTCCGCGGCCTGACAGGCAGTGTGTACGGCCGCCGCATGTACGAGGTCATGCGCTATTGGGACGAAGACCGTCCTGCATGGAGTGCGGAGCAACACGACTTCGCGATGGCGTGGCGGAGCCAACCGAAGTGGGTCGTGTCGCGCTCGTTGAAGTCGGTCGGCCCCAACGCCACACTTGTCGAGGATGACATCGCGGTGGCGATACGTGGCCTGAAGACTCAGCTCGTTGGGGAGATTTCAGTTTCCGGACCAGAGCTGGCACAAAGCCTGACGGACCTTGGCCTTATCGATGAGTATCGGCTCTACTTCCACCCCGTCGCGCTTGGTCGCGGCAAGCCATTTTTTGCCGGCCCACGGCCACCGCTCCGCCTTGTGGCCAGCGACTTAATCGGCGCGGACGTGATTAGGTTAACCTACGTTCCTGCTTGATCACACACTCGCCCAACGGATCGCGCCGATGCAGCAGGTCCGCTTTGAGGCCGGTAGCTGAGCGACAGCTATTCAATGGAAACGACCCAAAAGCTGGCAGTCTTCGGCCCCATCCCGGTCATTGATAACATTAGTTTAGTTGCCGCAATAATGGTTAGATGTGCTATCCAGGGCTCATTGGAAAGCTCACTTTAAATGCCACGCCTTGATGGAAATTGAACCATCGATCCGAAGCAATATGCGGGATGATTCAGTGGCATACGGCAGCTTAAGGATGTCGGGCCGTCTGTTACACTCCTAACGGTGATTACTCTGAAAGCAACTGCGCTTGTCTGTTCAATCGGCGGACCCTAAGCAGGCTCGCTGGCCCAATCTTCATGTCCATGGCGTATTCGAATCACGAAAATGGTTCCGTTCTCTTGGATGCGGCAGACAATCAGATGGGCTTTGAACGGATGGATCCTGACCGGCGGCGAAATCTCTTCGCGCTCACGCGCCATTCGGGGATTCGCGGCGATCAGTTCAAGTACCGCGAACAAGTCGTCATGGTACCGCCTGGCCTGTAGAGTTCCGAACATGCGGATACCTTGCTCGGTGATGACAATGATGTCTTCTTCCGCTTCGACAGAAAGGCTAAAACGCATTATTTGCTGCCGCGCGCCGTTTCCGTGCGCGCGGCAGCCGCAGCGAAGAGCTCGTCCTTCGACCGGCTGCCAACACCACTTTTGAGGCCGTCATCGACGAAGCGTTGCATGGCAACAATCTTATCGCTACGCGTTTGGTCCCTTCGAATCAGATCGCGCACATAGTCACTCGCATTGGAGTATCGCCCGGTCCTTGCCTGGGCTTCGACCCAATCTTTCATTGGATCCGGTAGAGACACGTTCATAGTAGCCATTCAAGCCTCCATTTGCGCCCAGATTAACTGAGTTTGGCAAAGTTTGTCAAACCTGATCCTCTTAGACACGAAGTTTCAGGCGGGCAACATTCGCTCGTCGAAGCAGGAGTCATATCTTGAGCTGGCGTACCGATCAGATTGTTTCCGCCAAGAACTGATTGGCACGATTTCTTGCTGGCAGTTAGGCAGATTGCAGAGAACCTGTCCCGATGGCGTCCGCATCAGCAGGCGCAAAAAGCCGAACAGGCGTTGTGATACCGCGGATCCGGTGTTTGCCGCAGGAGACGAGCGGCGTGCCCACTTCGGCGGCGATGTCGGCCGTCAACAGTACCGGTTGGGCCAGCGTCTTGCAAAAGTCCTGGATGCGGCTGGCCACATTGACCGCGGTCCCGATCACCGTGAAGTCAAGGCGTTCCATGCTGCCGATGTTTCCATATGCGACCTCGCCAATGTGCAAGCCGCAGCCGAAGTCAATCGGCTCCTCGCCGCGGACGCGTCTCTCCGCATTGATCGACGGAAGCTGCATGCGCGCCGTCAGCGCGGCATCAAGCGCCCTTTGACAGGCAACGCCCGAGCTACCGGCCTCCTCCACGGGAAAGATGGCCAAGACGCCGTCGCCCATGAACTTGATGATGTCGCCGCCGAAGCGGCGTACAGCCCTATCAAGCAACTCGAAATAGCTGGACAGGGCGGCCAAAAGCGAGTCGGACGGCCAACGCTCGGCCTTTTCGGTGAAGCCGCGTAGGTCGGCGAGCAGGATGGCGCAGGTAAGGCGGCGTACGTCGTTGCGCTGGATTAACCCGTCGAGCACATTGCTGCCGGGGGCCGCGCCGAGATATGTCCGCAAAACTGCGCCGAGGGTGAGGCGTTGGGCGCGTACCTCGAGGGGTGTCGCCATCGGCGGAACCGCCGCGCGCAACAAGGCGGTCGCCTCCGCAGTAAAGCCCGAGGCGGCCTTCGTGGCGAATGTTATCCCCGGCGTCTGGCCGAAAGTGAACGGTATGAGCTCGCAGACCAGCTCTTGGTAGCCTTCGTGGGCAAGTTCGTTGAGAATTGGCATGCGCGTTTCGGTGCCGTGCGAAACATCGAAGCGGACCGCCGTACCGCGGTCGAGCGCCTCCTGATAGGGGGAAACGAGCATCCGTTCAGAATTGTCGAAGTCATGGCTGAGCGGCACAAGCCACGTGCCGCGCTCACGCGTCCAGAAGTAGTTGTGTCCGGGATAGACCGGATGCAGCGTCTTAAAAAGGAGCACGCAGCGATCGATCGGCACGCCGGCCTCAGTCAGCCGCCCACAAAGCCCATCGAACAGCTTCTCCGAATCCAGCAGGCGGGCTCTGGGGCCGGTCAGCCAGCGGGTGTAGTCGGCCACCCAGGGATGCTCAACAGGAGCCGGCCCGACGTCGATTGGCTGGCCACAATGCCACTCCACCCACTCGTTCTTGACACCTTGCTCCATCCGGGGTCTCCGCTGTGCGGGAAATCACGTCGCTGATTATAGCAGACACGACTGAAACCGCAGTGTGCCTTCTTCAGGTGATCGAAGACATCGACCGCAACCGACTTGCTGCCACAGCTCTCGGTTCCAGTGTTGCTGCTTTATAGCCGCGGGGATGCGCGCGTCCCCATGGACCGGGGCGTGGGACGGTCGAGACCAGCATGTTTGCCCCGGACTGCAAGCCGATAAAGCCTCGCCGGCATCGGGACGCAGCAGCACACGGCCTACGGTGGCCTCCGGGGCCAATTGGCTTATTGCCCGCCAAGGATCGCAGGTCTACCGCGTGGGCACCGCATGTTGGGCCGCATAGCCGTAGAGGGCCGCGGCCGGCCTTGCGGCCGAGCCAGCCGCTCTGCTAGGCTCCGAGGTCCTGATTTCAGGTTCTCCGGAGGACTACGACGCCATATGCCATTTGCCATCGACCGTCAAATCACGGCGATACGAACCGCCCTGAATCTTCTGCGGTCAGAACAAGAACCACCGCCAGGGTGGTTGGAGGCGCATCATGAGCTTATTCGAACCTCGGAGCTTCGAGAGCTTCACGACTTCGCTTCCCAGTGTCTCCCTCGTCGAGCAGTGGGGATCCCGGGTGGCAAAAGTAGGAGGCAAGGTATTCACGCTTCTCAGGCTGACATCCCCGGATCTGCACAGCATCGTGTTCAAGTGTCGAAAGGATAGCTTCGTCGTGCTAACCGGCATCGAGGGTGTCAGGCAGGCTCCCTACTTCGCCAAGGGGCAATGGGTCTGCGTGCCGAGGGAGGTTGATCTCAGCAATGCCGAACTCCAGGCCTATCTGCGTCGATCGTACCTGCTTGTTACAGCGGGCCTCACGAAGAAAGTTCGTCAGGAATTAGGTATCCCTCTCGAATGAATTGTGCCAAGCGGACCACTGTGGCCCGCTTGTTACCCTTTTGATTAACTCTTGAGCCGGGAATTGCACCGCTGTAATAGCCACCGCCCTTCTGAATCCATTTCAGTCCACCAAGAGAGTTGTTCTGTTTGTTGACATAGTATTGTTCCAGGCACGTGTGCATGCGCGCCCTACCTGCGCTTTCATTGGAAAACTTGGTCGCAACAGCACTCGGAATCCCACGCCGCGCGGAGCGGCTGCCGTCGGTGCTGCTGGCTCGCCGTTGTAATGTGGCGGTATCGGCGGTCGGAGCGGCAAACGCACCGAGCGGCACCGCAATGACACCAAGCCAGCCTTCAGGAGCTCAGCCGTTGGAGAGTTGTTACCCTAACGTACTTGCTCCGCCGGAACGCATGCATGAAGCTGCGGGAACGCCAGATCCGCGCAGACTATAACTGCGTCGTTGAAACTGCGAATGAGCAGCCGGATCAGAAGCGTTTCCTGGAGCATTGACAATGATAGTTGCCACCAGCCAGAGGTCCAGGCCATGACCTTGACAGCGCGTAGCCTATCGGAGCCGCTATGCTTGCATATAGCCCCGTTTCCAGAGGCAGGCCCACAATCGCCGGGTAGGCAATGGCACTTGGCAAGCCAACTGCGGCGACCGCGAGCCCGGCCGATATATCGCTCGGTAGCCAACTGGCCCGATATCACCTCAGGCTTCTGAAAACGGGGATGGTTCGGTCCTTCCAGGATACTGATTGTCGGACCGGACGCGGCAACCATGACCGTGCTGGCCGCGGCCGTGACATCGATCGTCGTCTCCCTGCCGGCGGACGCAGCGGTAGATCGAGCCATGGTTGCATCGCTGATCGCCCTCGTCGTTGGAGCCATATGCCTCGCAGCTCGCCTGTTGCGACTCGGCGTCGTGGCAACATTCCTTTCGCGCCCGATCCTCGTCGGTTTCTTCGCAGGCATTTCCGTATCGATCATCGCCTGACACGGCTATCTAATTGAAGGGCGAAAACGATGCCGAGCTGCGATCACCTCTGCACGGCTACCTGGGCTGCAGTGACGGGACGCTCTCCTCTGACCAGTTCTACTCGCTGATCAAGGGGACGAACATCACCGAGCCGAGGTCTTCCCGCTCAAAGTCGGTTTCGCTCGTACGAGTTAGTTCGCAAAGCGTCTGACTCCGTTCGTCAAGGCCGACTGGCATTACCAAGCGGCCACCAATGGCCAACTGCTCCTTCAGCGCCGCAGGCACTCTGGCTCGCCCGCAGCGACCAGAATGACCACGAAGGGTGCGGCCTCTGGCCATCCCTTCGTGCCGTCACCAATACGCAGATCGATGTTGTCGTAGCCGAGATCCTGCAACCGATCGCGGGCGGATTCGCCAAGGGTGCGATGTCGCTCGATGGCAAACGCACGCTTAGCGATCAAGCTGGCCACCGCCGCCGCATAGCCGGATCCTGCACCGACATCGAGGACCGTTTCTCCAGACATCAAATCCGCGGCCTCGATCATTAGCGCAACGACGTAGGGCTGCGAAATGGGTTGGTCCTCGCCTATAGATAAGGGGCTGTCTTCATAGGCAAACTCTTCAAGTCCCGGATCCACAAAAGCTTCGCGCGGCACGCGGCGCATCGCCTGCAGAACATGAGGGAACATCTACCATTCGGTTCCGCGCACGCGAGAAATCACGCATCCCAAGCGCTCCGGTAGCGGTGTGCATCCGCTTCTTAAAGCATGAACGAAGGCGATTGTTCCGGATTCCGACGGGGCCAGCACGCCAATGCCGATATTGGCAACTCGTGGCGGCCTTCAGACGTTGCATGCCCAATGTAGATGTCATGAAGGTTATTATCTTGACCAACCCTGGTTCCAGCAGCAAGAAACGGAAGCTTGGGACGCTGGCCGCCTTTCCTTACGACCGCATGACGGTTGAACGGTTCCGTGAAGCGTTCCCGCGTGCACGATGGAGCGACGACAAGCGAGCTTGGTTTGTGCCGGGCAAAACTGCTGCGAGTCGTCTGGACCGATGGCTGGCACGCGAAGCTGATCAAGCACTACCGCACGCCGACGCTAAAGGCCGGGACGCGTATGCGTTTGAGCCCATCACCAGCGCTTATCTGGAAGCGGCCGAAGATTTGCGCGTTAGAACACCCTATTCGAAGACTGTTGTCGAGCAAATGCGGGCGATCCCATGGGCGCACTGGGACGAGGAATTGCGGGCATGGCGCATTCCGTTCCGATCTTATGAAGAATTGCTGCAACGATGGACCACCATAGAGGCTGCCGCTCGTCGCAACGAGCCGGAGGAACGCAAGCGGCGGCTGGAGTTGCAGAAGAAGTCGTCCAGTTATAAGGCTGCTCAGCTTCGCCATGCGGAACGGCGACGCCGACGGTATCCCCTTCCCTCGGAAGATCTGCCGCCACTCGGGCGTCCGTTGATGACCGAACGGTATGGCATCGTGACATTTACGGACGTATCCGGGGAGTTGGTCGACCCAACCACGCTGGCGTCATTTTACCCGCATGCTGCGACCGGCATGTCCAACTACGTGTGGGGCACGTGGCGATTGCCGACGCTTGCGGAGCTCGTCGCAACATGGCCCGCTCGTCCTGAATCCGAGCGGAAGGAGGAGTCACGCGGATGGTGGCAACCGACCTTGGGTGAGCTGCGATTGGCCCGGCGACAAGCGCGGTCGATCGAGCGCCGAAGGCGGCGGTGAAGAAGTGCCCACCATGACCGAACTGCGGCCAAAAATCGGCAAGCCCGAAACCTTGCAACTCAGCCGCAGCAGCTGGGTGCCCAACAATCAGCGGTTCTCAGTGCTGATCTATCACAACGTGATGGTTTCAAAGGGAGAAGACGCCGCGGAAGCGCTGGAATACATGTTTCGGCGCAATGATTGGCCACCCCAGTGGCGAAACGGCGTTTATCCGTTTCATCACTATCATTCGACGGCACACGAAGTCTTGGGCGTCGCCGACGGCAGCGCAAGGCTAATGCTCGGCGGACCCGATGGGCAAGAGGTGAGTGTGACAGCGGGTGACGTGCTTGTGCTTCCGGTGGGCACGGGCCACTGCCGCCTGGAGGCAAACCCCGATTTTCTTGTTGTCGGCGCGTATCCTCCAGATCAGACAGCTAATTTTTGCCGCGAAGCACCGACCGCCGCAATGACCGCGCAAATGAAAGGCCTCTCGGCTGCTGTGTCGGATCCAGTAGGCGGACCCGACGGATGGCTGCCCAGAATATGGCGATAGATCGATCAATATCGTCCGGTGAAAATGCACTTGCTGATGGAATTATCCCCTGTGCTAGAGACGATTAGCTCTCCCCACGACTTCGTTATCAGTGTTTTTGCAGCTGATGATTGCGAGTCATCACGCTATGGGGCACGTTTACTCAAACTTCCGTCGATGATGATTATCTATGCGTAATACCCAATCTAGGAGAAACTCCCATGGACCTGAAATTGACAGGCAAGACAGCTCTTGTGACTGGATCTACCGCAGGAATCGGGCTAGCAATCGCCAAGCGGCTAGCGGCTGAAGGGGCGGACGTCGTCATTGTCGGCCGATCACAGGCCAAGCTGGATGAGGCAGCAAAGATCATCACCTCTGCGACGACTTCCAAAGTCGCGCCGGGCATCCGCGCCGTGCTCGCAGATGCTGCGACCGCCGAAGGGGCTGCCGTTCTGCATCGGGTAGTCCCGACCGTGGATATCCTCGTCAACAACCTCGGCATTTACGAATCCAAACCCTTCACCGAGATCACTGACGCGGATTGGCTGAAATTCTTCGAGGTAAACGTGCTCAGCGGTGCGCGTCTTGCTCGTCAATATTTTCCAGACATGCTGGAACGAAATTGGGGACGGATCATCTTCATCGCCAGCGAATCCGGTCTTGTTGTTCCGCCGGACATGATCCATTACGGCATGACGAAAACGGCGCAACTCGCCATATCGCGCGGCTTGGCAGCGTTGACGAAGGGGACGGGCGTAACGGTAAACTCGATCCTTCCCGGCCCTACCCGATCCGAAGGCATCGTCGACTTCCTGAAGAGCGTCGCCAGTGACCCGTCTTTACCGCCCGAGGAGATGGAAGCCGAATTCTTTCGCAACGAACGCTCTACGTCGCTGCTGCAACGCATGATCGAACCCGAAGAAATCGCCGATCTGGTGGCCTATGTGGCAAGCCCGCTGTCGGCGGCGACCAACGGAGCAGCGCTTCGTGTCGAGGGCGGCATTACCCCGACAATCGCATAGGAGGTCATGATGTCCAATCCATCCGGCGACATCGGGACTGCCAGGTTCGCCGGGACTCCGACAGGGTATCTAATGGTGTTGTTTCAAGGGGATAACATGTTCGTCCAACTCGAGGCGCGGATGGAGCGAGGAGGATCGGTATGGTGGCCTTGGTGGTCTGAGTTTCGCCAGTCTCCTGAGGTTCTGGGCGATTGCTGCAAGCAGGAATTCGTCTCGCACACCGCATGGATCTCGCAGCCTCAAACGCGCCATCCGGAGAACGCGTTTGAGGTGAGCAATGAACATCTCGACCTTCTTGCGGCGATGCCGGGAACGCTCGTGAGTGGGTTACGGCAATAGCCCTGGCGACGTCGGGGGGCATCTTCGTTGAGATCACGCGGCACCTTGCGAGCAGGCGTATTCGGACAGATGCCACTTAGATATCGTGGACATTGCAGGCATGTTGTCATCACGGCAAATCTCGCGGACGCTCTGGCCATCTGCTATCCGCTCGCAGATGATATCTTCAGTTGCCGGCTTATATTCGAGCGGACGCTTTCCGGGTTCCTTGGTTCTAGCCATTAGCAACTCGCTTGCTTTCTGATGGGATAGGCTGTTGATTGCCCTCAAGGCCTTGGAGGAGGCCGTCAATGACAAGCACGACATGCCCTATTTCAGATGAACCGGTTGAGGTGATCCCCACCCTTGGCGACTACGCAGAATTTGATTGCCCAAGTTGCGGTCGCTTTCGCATATCGCGGACAGCACTTAAGCTGATTGCCAACCGCTCACGCAGGAGGCGAGAAACTCTGTTGGACAAGGCTAGGGCCGACGCTCAAGGTGGCGACGGCGTACCCTTTATCCGAAACATTTTTTAACGCAGGAAGGCCGCTCGCATGCTCAAACTAACGTCCGCACAAGGACAAACTATCTACGTGAATCCGAATACGATTGTTGCGGTTCAGAAATTTCACGACGCACGTCACACTACTATTCACACTCTAGGCAACCAATCACCGAGTCATTTTTGTTTAATGGTTGTAGAAGAACCAGAGGCCGTCGCCACTCAATGGGCCGAGGCTATGAAGTAACTTCCATAATCACACAATGCGTTGTTAATCTTTGTACCCATTTGGGTAGGGTGCAAAGCCGCAAGTAAGAACGTATATTTCCCCCTTTGGGTGGGGGAAGCCATGATCGAATTGACCTTACTTGTAGGCAACAATACGAAAGCCCAACTCGATGGGACAAGAGTTCTCAAGCTTCGGGGCGGATCACTCGACGGCGTACCGGCAGCGGGTACGGTCGTCACCTGGGACGAACCAATGGTGGTGAAGGAAGACCTTGGGTATGTCGCTTCTGCTGTTCAGGCCGAGTTACCAGTATTGAGACAATTGAAACTTCCGGTTGGCAAGCCGGTGTGGTTCAACGGACACTTGGCAAGAGGTCCGGTCAGGTTACTCAGCAACGAAACCGGAGCCGGTGCCCGTTCGGCTTTTGTTATTGATGGCAAGAAGCAGCGAGTTTCGAACACCCATGAAGAAGTCGCAGCTGTTATAGCCTCCGCGAATGGTGACGTTGAGCCGATCCCAACCGATAATTTGGTTAAGTCTTCAAACAATTTCAAAAATTCAAGAATGGCTTCAACCAATCCCGTGATTGCCGACCTCCTGGGTCTGGCGCGCGTCCAGCCACCGCGCCCGGTCTTGCCGTTGCAGGAGGACACCAGAGATGACATCCGGCAGGCATTGGAGACACTCGAACTCGCCGGGCACAGGAGTGCCCAGCGCAACTGCTAAAGTCATTGGTGCAAGGCGAGCGTGCTGGCCAAGCTCCCCGTCGCTTTGCGCCTGATCGGTCTACAAGGACAGCGGATAACCGTTCAGTGGGGCAATGACCTCCCGCGCGGCAGAAGCCTTTGCGACAGGGCAGGTACTTACTGGACGCCCTTCCGAACCTCTAGCCTGCGCGCGCTTCGCGCTGCGCCAGCGTTGCAACCAGATCACTGAAGCGATCACCCTGCACGGCGATATGCTGCCGGAGCAGTGTGCGGGCCAGTTCCGCTTCTCCGGACAGGATGGCTTCGACGATTCCCGCATGCTCGCTATACGACGTTTTCATACGATTGCGCACCCGAAGCTGGAGGCGGCGATAAGGGCGCAAGCGGCGATGCAACGCAGTACACTGCTCGATGAGAAAGCTGCTATGGCTCGCGGTGTAGATGGCCTGATGAAACCGTTCGTTGTCATAGTAATAGGTGTCCGCATCATCGGCATTGGCGGATTGTTCGCATCGGCCGTGAGAGGCAAGCAATTCGGCCCGGTCCGTGTCCGTATGGCGGCGTGCGGCGAGGGACCCGGCCATTCCTTCCAATTCCGCCATCACCTCGAACATTTCATAGATCCGGTGCGGTCCGGGCTCGACAACGACGGCACCGCGCCGAGGACGAATCTCGATTAGGCCGATGGCGCTAAGCTGCATCAACGCTTCGCGGACAGGCGTTCGCGACACGCCGAATTGCTTCGCCAACTGCATCTCGTCCAGTCTTTCACCTGGAGCGAACTGATTGGTGACGATACCGTTTTCGATGTCATCCCGCAGTTTTTGTACGATGTTTTCGGCCATGGTCCCTCACAAAAAATGCAAGACATCTAATCTTGTATACAAAATGGTTGACTCTACACACAAGATACGTTAAATATTATATATCATTCCAAAGCATGGATGCAACATATCTACTTTTGCCATGCAACATATCTACTTTTGCCATTGAGCAATCCTGCGGATCGGAGTCATACGATGACGGGTACGACCTTCTTCAGCGATATGGTGCAGACAATAACGGAGCGGGGCCGAAAGCTGTGGGCCTTCACCCCGCGTGAGGAACGGCTCCCCCATGGCATTTCGGGTCTTCAAGGCCTGTGTGAAAAGCTGCTATCGAGCCGCGGCGAAGCGTCCGGCATGGCGCTGGCCGCAGAAATCTTGCAGCAATGGTCGCGCTTGAGCGATGAAGAAGAGCACAAGTTCATGGTACTGCTGTTCGACAAGTTCGGACCGGATTCAACAAGGCTTGACGCAGCGATTGAGACCTATCGTGCCGCTCGGACCTCACGGGCAGTGCTTGAACTTCATCAGGCCGCCGAACCGCGCCGGCAGGAACTGATCCGGCGCCTCAATCTTGCGCCGAGCGGCATATCCACGCTTGTCCGCATGCGTGAGCGGCTGTTGAGCCTTAAGGCCGACACGCCAGATCTTGAATCCGTCGATGCCGATTTTGCCCACCTCTTCGCCTCCTGGTTCAACCGCGGTTTTCTGATCCTGCGCCCGATTGACTGGTCAACACCCGCCGATATTCTGGAAAAGATCATCCGCTACGAGGCGGTGCATGAGATCGGCAACTGGGATGAATTGCGCCGGCGGCTCGCACCTGCCGACCGGAGATGTTTCGCCTTTTTTCATCCGCAACTCGCGGATGACCCGCTCATCTTCGTGGAAGTGGCGCTGACGAAGGCTATTCCCGACAACATCTCCGACGTCCTCGACGAGACGCGCGCGCCCATTCAGGCACAGGATGCGAGAACCGCCGTTTTCTATTCTATTTCAAACTGTCAGGCGGGCCTGCGCGGCATCTCCTTTGGCAATTTCCTCATCAAGCAGGTGGTGGAAGATTTGCGCCGGGACCTTCCCAAGCTGGATACGTTCGTCACACTCTCACCGGTTCCGGGATTTTCTGGCTGGCTGACACGTGAGCGAGGCAAGGAGCACTCGGATATACTGAGTACGGCCGATCAGGCCACCCTCGCCGCGCTGGACGATGCCGAATGGGCAAATGATCCGGTAAGGTCAGCGGCCGTGAAGACTGCCTTGATGCCCGCCGCCGCATCGTATTTCCTCAATGGGCGCACAGCAGATGGACGCCCGATCGACCCCGTTGCCCGTTTTCACCTTGGCAATGGTGCGCGGCTGGAGCGGATGAATTTTCTTGGCGACACGTCAAGCCGTGCGATGCGGCAGGCGCACGGCCTCATGGTCAACTACCTCTACAAACTCGACGACATCGAAACCAATCACGAAGCATTTGCCCAGCGCAACGAGATCGTGGCAGCACCGGCCGTCAAGAAATTGCTGCGCGACGACAGGCCGGGCCGCAGCCTTGCTCCCGCGAAGGGGGCGAAAAACAAACAGCCGGACAAGAGCAAAGCGACAGCAAGGGTGAATTCATGAGCAATCATCTGTTTGATGCCATTCGTCGTTCAATCGCTGCCGATGACGCCATCTTCATCGAAACCGCGAAGGGTCGCTGGACCTATGGCGACATGGTTGAGTGGTCCGGCCGGATCGCAGGCGCCATCGACACGCTCGGCGTGAGGCCCGGCGATCGCGTTGCCGTTCAGGTGGAAAAGAGCGCTGAGGCGCTGATGCTTTACCTTGCCTGTATCCGCTGCGGGGCTGTCTATCTGCCCCTGAATACGGCCTATACACTGGCCGAGCTTGATTATTTCATCAGCGATGCGGAGCCGCGTCTTGTCGTGGTCGACCCGAAGACTGCAGACGGCATCAGGACGATCGCGTCCAAATATGGGGCGCTTGTCGAAACACTGGATGAACGCGGCGGCGGATCGTTGGTCGAGCTCGCAAATGATGAGACACCGGATTTTGTTGAAGCTGACAGAATGGCCGATGATCTCGCCGCTATTCTTTATACCTCTGGTACAACCGGCCGGTCGAAAGGGGCGATGCTTACCCATGCGAACCTGTTATCGAATGCCTTGACCCTAAGGGATTACTGGCGCTTTACGCCGAAGGACCGGCTGATCCATGCACTGCCTATCTTTCACACCCATGGACTTTTCGTTGCCACCAATGTCATTTTAACTTCCGGCGCATCGATGTTTCTTTTGCCGAAGTTCGATCCAGCGCAGATCCTGGCATTGATGCCGCGTGCTACAACTTTGATGGGTGTTCCAACCTTCTATGTCCGCCTGCTCCAGCAGGAAGGACTGAACCGCCAGGTCGTGGCCAATATGAGGCTGTTTATTTCCGGCTCAGCGCCGCTTCTGGCCGATACCCATCGCGCGTTCAAAGAACGCACCGGCCACGCCATCCTCGAGCGCTATGGCATGACGGAAACCAACATGAACACTTCCAATCCCTATGACGATGAGCGGATAGCCGGGACTGTCGGCTTCCCGCTTCCAGGTGTCACGGTACGCGTTAGCGAACCCGAAACCGGCGAGATCCTGGGGCAAGACGAGACCGGCATGATTGAAGTGAAGGGGCCGAATGTCTTCAAAGGCTATTGGCGCATGCCGGAAAAGACAAAAGCAGAATTCCGCGACGATGGTTTCTTCATCACGGGGGATCTCGGCAAAATAGACCCGCAAGGCTATGTACACATCATTGGCCGCGGCAAGGATCTGGTGATTTCCGGCGGCTACAATATTTATCCAAAAGAAGTCGAGAGCGAGATCGATCAGCTTCCCGGCGTTGTCGAATGCGCGGTCATAGGCGTGGCCCACCCTGATTTCGGCGAAGGGGTAACTGCCATTGTGGTCAAACAGTCCGGGTCAAGCCTTGATGAACAAGCTATTCGAGATGCGCTTGGGGATCGTCTTGCACGTTACAAGCAGCCAAAACAGATTATCTTTGTTGACGACCTGCCGCGCAACACAATGGGCAAGGTACAGAAAAACGTCCTGCGCGAGCGGTATTGCAACCTTTATACCGGTCGCACGAGTGCATGACTGAAGCGAGCAGGTTGCTGTCGGGAGGATGACAGCCGCGAACGAGGCGTAAGGGGAGCTCACGCCACATCAATGAGGAAAAGACGGCCGTCGTCTGGCGCGCCGTAAAGGGAGGGTTATTGTCGTGAATATCGAAATTTTATCCATTCTTGTGCTGATTGGCATGTTCGTTATTGCAACCATGCTGCCCATCAATATGGGTGCGCTTGCCTTCGCGGCAGCCTTCATCGTCGGTTCCCTCATCATGGGACTGTCATCCAATGATATCTTCGCCGGTTTCCCGAGCGATCTCTTTTTGACGCTCGTCGGCATTACCTACCTGTTTGCAATTGCCCAAAATAACGGAACGATTGACTGGCTGGTCGAGAAGGCCGTCCAGCTGGTGCGCGGACATATGGCACTCATACCCTGGGTCATGTTCCTGGTCGCAGCAATCATTACAGGCTTTGGTGCGCTCGGTCCGGCGGCTGTTGCGATCCTCGCCCCGGTGGCCCTGCGCTTCGCCGCGCAATATCGCATCAGTCCGGTCATGATGGGCTTGATGGTCATTCACGGTGCGCAGGGCGGCGGTTTTTCGCCAATCAGCGTTTATGGCGGCATCACCAACCAGATCGTCGAGAAAGCAGGCCTGCCCTACGGACCAACGACGCTGTTTCTATCAAGCCTGTTCTTCAATCTCGCTATTGCGATTGTCGTCTTCTTCGTCTTCGGTGGCTGGAAGAGCCTGCGTGAGCATGCCGCCGCATCGGGGCCGGATCCGGACACGCACTTGGCGGGAGCATCGCGCGCTATTGTCGGCCATGGCGGTACGCCCGCCTCTCCGGCCTATCACCGCAGCGACGTTTCACCCTCCGGCGCGTACATTCCATCGAGCGAGGGCCTCACTCGCGAACGACTGCTGACGTTGATCGGTCTGACAGCGCTTGCCATTGGTGCCCTGGTATTCAAATTCAACGTGGGCCTCGTGGCCATCACTGTCGCTGTCGCCCTGGCGCTGGTGTCGCCCAAAACCCAGAAAGCTGCGATAGACAAGGTCAGCTGGTCCACGGTACTGCTGATTGCCGGCATCATCACCTATGTCGGCGTGTTGCAAAAAGCCGGCACGGTAGATTATGTGGCATCGGGTATTTCAGGGTTGGGAATGCCGCTTTTGGCTGCACTACTCCTATGCTTTACGGGTGCGATCGTTTCGGCCTTCGCCTCCTCGACCGCATTGCTCGGCGCGATCATTCCATTGGCGGTCCCCTTCCTCATGCAGGGACATATCAGCGCCATAGGTGTCGTCGCCGCCATCGCGATCTCGACCACGATTGTCGATACGAGCCCATTCTCGACCAATGGTGCTCTTGTCGTGGCCAATGCATCCGAAGGCGAGCGCGATGATGTCCTGCGCAAGCTGCTCATCTATAGTGCATTAATTGCTATCATTGGCCCCATTGTTGCCTGGTTCGTCCTTGTCGTCCCGGGCATTATCTGACGATAGACACGGGCAAAATGGCGGGGGCGTCCCCCTTCCCGCGCCTCACCTGTTGCAAGGATTGCGGGGGCCAAGGACCTTCACGACGTTGGCGTACGTAAGGGCCGAAGTCAGCGACCTGCGATGGGCAAGAGTATTTCGAAAGGAGCGCCATCCGCCCTTGCCGTCTGTTCCACTTGAGACGTTATGCGACTTTCGAAGCACAGATCGGGGTTGTTGAGAGCACGTCTGCATATGCCCAATTCTGGACGTGGCACCGTTCGCAAAGAGTCCGGCGAACCGATTGACGTGCAAACCCCGCGCGCTAACACAGCAGCCGTGTTTCTGAAAGAACGGTCAAGTGTAATCGGTTGCCGTCAATACCCAATACCGCTGCAACTGCCACGCTCCCAGAAAATCCTATGGCTGACAGCACGGTTCCGTCGCGGAAGGCAGAGACAATCGCGGCTTTTGAAATTCGCATTCCTCGTCGGTGATGCCCTTTGCCGTCGATCTGCAAGCATGATTCGAGTGAATTGATCCGGAATCAGTCATCCTATTCGTTGCTCATGTGTAGCCTTGCGGTTACCTATCTCACAATCGCATCATGCTCCGTATACGTAGTTACCGATTTTAGGCCACAGTAGATGCAGCTGCCTGAGTTGCATGTTCGAGAGCTTTCCATCCAACCGGCGACCGCGCATTAGGACGATACCGATTGGCCTCCTTCAGCGCCCGGCGATAACCGTGGTTAACGATGCTTGTGCCAATAGCGGTCATAGTGAAGCTCATAGGAGTTGGAATGATTTCGGAGCACGTACCGCGAACATCAGGGGCCTGTTTGCAGGCGAAGTTGATTGGCGCCGCGCGAACCCCAAAATATTAGGCTCATTTGGCCGTGCAAAGAGGTCTGCGGTATTGTTGCGCTCGACGCCCATCACGATCGATACGAGGAGCCACGTCAAGTCCGTTGGCTATGTCGGCGACATCACACGCGACTTCATCACTATGGGGAAACATATTCATCGTTAAATCGACGATCTGAGATAGCCAAAGCGGCTCCCCGCCGACCGCTCGTGGCTCTGGTCAGGCACGGCTTTTTATCTGCGCATGTTTGGTGCTGCCGTTCGTCTTGTGGCATTCCTTCAAAGAGCGAAATCTGGGGTCAAACCGCCTGCAAATGCGGTCCGGTTTAGGGCGTTCTGGTTTCCAACGCAGCTCAAGAGAGCCCAAGTGTTCGCAGCAGGCTGTCGAATGTGATCTTTTGCTTCTTATCCGTTTGCCAATCACGGCGCGAATGGTCTCCGGAGGCACGCTTGTGTATGTTGCTAGGGCTATACCCGAACTGCTGCGTGAAAGCGCGACTAAAGTTTGCTGCCGAATCGAAACCGATTGCTAAACCAACTTCGGCAATCTTTCGGGTATCTGAGGGATCCGCCAACATTGCATGAGCTGCGGACAAGCGCCGGCGGCGAATATAGTTCGCAACACCACCGGACATTTCGAAAAGTTCATAGAGCCGTGTCCTCGAGATCGCCAGTTCCCGGCCGAGAGCATCGGGTGTCAGGTTGGGCGAGGCAAGATTGCTGAGAATAAAGCGTCGCGCTCGCGCCATCAATCCTATCTGCGAAATCTGATCGTTGCCGCCACCACGGTCCACTAATGGTGTGATCGTGTCGAAAACCATTTCCCGCAAGCGGTCCTTGACACCTGGAAGATCGTCATGCGTGAAGCGATCGAGGTTGGCTTCAACGCTCGACAGATGATCGATCAGCAAATTGGCTCTGTGTCCACCCAAAACGACGTTGTTGCTTGCCGTCGTCAAACCACCTCGATCAGTGAACACGTCGACCGGAACGATCAAACTGACGGAATCGGTTGCCAACGCTCGCCCGCTAAACGGATGGCCGAGCGAGCGAATTTCAATCATGCCTGGCTCATTTTGCGCTACACGTCCATTCATGCCGGTCCAGGTACGGCCGGCACGGAGAAAAGTGATCTGCCAATGGTCAATCGGACTGAATCGCACCATGTTTGGCGAGCGTTCATAGCTGAAAGCCGCAACGGTTTGTTGCACGAACAGCATACCGCCCAAATTCCACACAGCTTGCCGGGCGACAAATCCATCCTCGGGATCAACATCGTCCGGCAGGCGCGTATCCGACAATACCGCCATGTGCTCGTGCCAGGCACGAAACTGCTTGCAAGGCGCAAGGGACTCCGTCTCAAAAAGCAGCGGAATCAGGGCGGTCTTCTTGGTCTCTTCCTCACCAAGGGGATCTTGCGACACGCGTGGCCAGCGACGTCGTTCTTGGGAAACGGGCTCTGAATCGAAGTCATCATCATTATCGGACATCATTGCCCCCAGCCAAGACGTGAATTGCCGAAAGCTGGCGCCTTATAGTCGGGATAGTCAGCATCCCAAAGCCCTCTGCCAAATCTCCGAAAAGATGGAAATCCCAATAGATCAACCCCCGCCCACATCATGCTGACGGTTAACCAATTCAAAAAAATTACAATGCACAGAGTCAGGAAATCCACTTGTAGCATGTTCAACCGCTCTTTTAATTTGAATTGCTCGTTATTTTAAGGCGCCGATTCAGAGGCCGGCACCGAAGGTTTTCGCCATCGTAGAACTGTGCATTGTGGCACGGCGAATCAACAGCGCGCTTTGCCGTTCGCCCTCGATCCTGAACCACCATGAACGGACATGCCAGTTCAATTGCCATTCAGCTATACGCCAATGGCTGCAGCTGCATTGATTCTTGGCTTGGGCGTCTGACCGCTTTTTAAGGCCGTCGCTGTGTGAACGGTTAATTTGACGGCGAACCTCAGTCTCGATCTGCGCCTGCAGGCCTGTGACCGTCGGTTCATCGCGATGGTGATGGTGCGGACAACAAGTGCCGTTCAGTGAATCTGAACATGGTCCAGTAATTCAAGTGGATTTCAACCTTCTTTTCCAACGCGGAATGCAATCTGTTAGCCATCCAATCCACGACGAACGCCTGTCGATAGCTGCAAAAATGAACGTATTGAATAGTTTTCGGATTCCTCGATATCGCAATGCTGCAACCCCAACGATATTAAAAGCCATCAAATTCGCTTCAGTAAGAAAGCCGGTAAAGCTCTGTCAGTGTCAGTAGTTTTTACGCTCCTTCTTTCTCATGAAGCATTGGCGCAACTATTATTCCTTTTGTTGGGAGAGTTATGTGAGCATCGTCTTCAATTCGTCAAACTTTCGCTCTGATCGCGCCTCCAAACGGCGGGTTCTTGTTGCAGGTGGCGCAGGATTTCTAGGATCTCATCTTTGTGATCTTCTATTGCGTGAAGGTCGGACCGTAGTCTGTGTGGACAATTTTTCCACGGGACGGATGGAAAATTTACGCCACCTCCTGCGCTTTGACACGTTCAGCTATGTCCGTCACGACATCGTCGATCCGATCGATCTGCCGGTAGACGAGATCTACAATCTCGCCTGCCCGGCGTCGCCGCCGCACTATCAGGCCGATCCGATCCATACGATGAAGACCAACGTGATCGGTTCACTCAATCTTCTCGAGCTCGCCGCACGTTATCAGGCGCGGATTTTCCAGGCTTCCACATCGGAGGTCTATGGCGATCCCCACGTGCATCCTCAGCCCGAGAACTATTGGGGCAATGTCAATTCCTTCGGTCCGCGCTCCTGCTATGACGAAGGCAAGCGTTCCGCCGAGACGCTCTTCTATGACTTCCATAAGCAGCATGGCGTCGACATTCGTATCGTGCGCATTTTCAACACGTATGGACCGCGCATGCGTCCAGATGACGGCCGGGTGGTATCCAACTTCATCGTCCAGGCACTCAAGGGCGAAGATATCACCGTTTATGGCGACGGATCGCAGACCCGCTCCTTTTGTTATGTGGATGACCTGATCGAAGGCTTTCACCGGCTTATGTACAGCCCTCGGGCCATTCACACGCCGGTCAATATCGGCAATCCCGGTGAATTCACCGTACGTGAGCTGGCCGAACAAATTGTCGCCATGACGGGCTCGTCATCCAAAATCGTCTATCACCCTTTGCCGACAGACGATCCGCGCCAACGCCGGCCCGATATTACGCTGGCAGAGCGGGAGCTCGGTTGGGCACCGAGCATTGCGCTGACGGAGGGCCTGAAGTCGACGATAGCCTATTTCGAACGCCAGTTGGCGAGGCCGAATGCGGAACTCGCAGAGGTGGCATGATGAGCGGGCAGAACGTACTCGTTGTCGGCGGCGCGGGCTTTATTGGAAGTCATACCGCCAAGCTCTTGTCCAGGCAGGGTTACGAGCCCGTCGTCTATGACAATCTCTCGACGGGGCATCGCGCATCCGTGCGCTGGGGAACTTTCGTCGAAGGCGACATTCTCGACACGCAGCGGCTCATCGAGGTCGTCGGGGACCACGATCCGATCGCGGTGATCCATTTCGCCGCCTCCGCCTATGTTGGTGAATCTGTCGAGCATCCGGCAAAGTATTACCGCAACAATGTGAGCGGGACGCAGTCGCTGCTGGAAGCTTGCCGTCTCGCCGGCGCACGCAATGTCATCTTTTCATCGAGCTGCGCAACCTATGGCGTTCCGGATCACCTGCCGATCCGCGAAGGCGAGACGCAGCGCCCCATAAACCCATACGGTCGCACCAAGCTGATCGCGGAGCTGATGCTCGCCGATTATTCGGTTGCTTATGATCTGCGCTATGTGGCGCTGCGTTATTTCAATGCATCCGGAGCGGATATCGACGGAGAAATCGGCGAAACTCACGATCCCGAAACGCATCTCATTCCGCGGGCCATGATGGCGGCCGCGGGCAGCATCGACTTTCTGGAAATCTTTGGCAACGATTATGACACCCCGGATGGCACCTGCATCCGAGATTACATCCATGTCGCCGATCTGGCACGCGCGCATGTGCTGGCAGTCGAACATCTCGTCAACGGCGGCAACAACCTGGCCGTCAATCTGGGCACCGGACACGGCACCTCTATCAAGGAGATTCTCGATGCGATCAGGCGCCTGACGGGCCGTAACGTACCAGTCGAGATGCGCGCTCGCCGTGCCGGCGATCCCCCGGTGCTTTATGCCGATCCGGCGCTTGCAGCGGAAAAACTTGGGTTTCAGGCGCTTTATTCCGATCTCGATACGATCATCCGCACGGCTGCTCCCTTCTTTGGGCTGGAGGTGCGGACATGAAAACACATCCGATAATACCGGAGACTACCCCAGATGAACCCTTGATGGTTCCGGTTTTTACCGGCTGGCGGCGCGCAGAATATCTGCTTGGTGCAGCGTTGTGGGCCGCAGCAATTTTCTACTTTTGGCGCTGGTGGCTTGAACCTGCCAACCATGTGAGCCTTGCAGGCTCCGCTCTGGTTACGGCTATTCTGGCCTGGGTGACGTTGCTGCCGGCATATTTCATCGTCCTGTTCTTCCGCGCGCGCCGCCCGAGTGGCCCGTTGAAACTTCCGGCAGGAAGCCGTATCGCCATGGTGGTAACAAAGGCGCCCTCTGAACCTTTCGAGGTAGTGGCCGAGACATTGCGCGCCATGCTGGCCCAGGACGTACCGCACGACACCTGGCTTGCCGATGAAGATCCTTCTCCGGCAACTCTCGCCTGGTGTGAGAAGCATGGTGTCTTCGTTTCCACGCGCAAAGGACGCGCGGATTATCACCGCACGACGTGGCCGCGCCGCACGCGCTGCAAGGAAGGCAATCTCGCCTTCTTCTACGACCATTACGGTTATGGCGTTTATGATTTTGTGGTGCAGCTCGATGCCGACCATGTGCCGGATTCAGATTATCTGTTTCAGATGCTGCGTCCCTTCGCTGATGCGGCTGTCGGTTATGTCTCCGCGCCCAGCATTTGCGATCGCAATGCACATGAAAGCTGGTCGGCGCGCGGACGTCTTTATGCAGAAGCCAGTATGCATGGATCGCTGCAGGCCGGCTACAACAACGGTCTAGCCCCGCTTTGCATCGGGTCGCATTATGCGGTTCGTACGGCGGCATTGAAGCAAATTGGCGGCCTTGGCCCGGAATTGGCGGAAGATCATTCCACCACTTTGATGATGAATGCCCATGGCTGGCGCGGCGTGCATGCGCTCGACGCCATCGCACATGGCGACGGACCCCGCACCTTTGCCGATCTCATCACGCAGGAGTTTCAATGGTCGCGCAGCCTGATGATGATCCTGCTGCAGTATTCGCCGCGGCTTGTCGGTAATTTGCCGCCGCGACTGAAATTCCAGTTTCTGTTCTCGCAATTCTGGTATCCCCTGTTTTCTCTTTTCATGGCGCTGATGTTCGTCTTGCCGATCATTGCGCTGGTGGTCGGGGATAGCTTCGTTGCCGTCACCTACCCCGCTTTCCTCAACCATTTTATGCCCCAGGCGATCATGTTGATCGTGCTGGCCTATCGCTGGCGCGCTTCCGGCACATTCCGCTCGCATGACGCGAAAATACTCAGTGTCGAAATGACCCTGTTTTTATTCGCGCGCTGGCCCTGGGCGCTGGCCGGAACGCTGGCGGCGCTGCGCGATTGGTCAACGGGTTCATTCGTGGATTTCCGTGTCACACCGAAGGGAGCCTCCGAAGTGGACCCTTTGCCGTTGCGCGTGCTCGCACCCTACGGCTTCCTGGCGGTTCTCTCGATCCTGCCGGTGTTACTCATCCCGGACGCCGGTGACAACAGCCGTGGCTTCTACGTCTTCGCCATCGTCAACGCCGTGATCTATGCGCTGCTCCTGTTCGTTATCGTTCTCCAACATGCGCGCGAGAATACGGTTCGCTACCGCACGTGGTTTTATCGCCCGGCGCTTGCCGCCAGCCTGCTTGCTCTTGTGGCTCTGCCGAGCTTTGCGACCGCCGAAAGGGGACGCGACGGCATCGAGGCGCTTGCATGGGGAACCCAGAGTTTTTCCCTGTTCGACGATCGCTTTGCAGTTGCCGGCGCAGGCGTCGGCGGCCGCGATGTCCACAAAACCATCTTCAATCCGCGTTGGCGCACCAACGTTCCCGACAATTCAAACCAGCAATAAAGGCAATCAAAAAAATGAAGATCGCAGTCATAGGAACCGGCTACGTTGGGTTGGTCAGTGGGACTTGTTTCGCCGCCTGGGGCCATGAGGTTGTATGCGTCGACAAGAACGCCCAGAAAATAGACGGCCTCGAACGCGGCATCGTGCCGATTTACGAGCCCGGTCTGGATGAATTGGTGGAGCGCAATTCTGCGGCGGGCCGTTTGAGCTTTACGTGCAATTTGGCCGAAGCGCTGGCGGGGGCATCGGTCGTGTTCATCGCGGTTGGCACGCCGCCGCGCGCCGGTCACGGGGATGCTGATCTGTCGTTCGTTTATATGGCCGCGCGGGAACTGGCGCCGCTGATTGACGACGGTGCGGTTGTGGTCGTGAAGTCCACCGTTCCGGTGGGCACAGGCGATGTCGTGCAGAAGATCATTGGAGCGGCACGCCAAACCGGCACTTTCTCGGTTGCGTCCAACCCTGAATTCTTGCGAGAGGGCGTCGCTATCAGCGATTTTCTGGAGCCCGATCGCGTCGTGATCGGTGTCGAGGATGAGCGCGGGCGCAAGGTTCTCATGGAACTCTACGGTGCGCCTCTCGAAGCGCGCAGGACACCCATCGTGGTCACCCAGCGCCGGACTTCGGAACTGATCAAATATGCCGCCAATGCGTTTCTGGCGACAAAGATCACCTTCATCAATGAACTGGCTGATCTTTGCGAGCAGGTTGGCAGCAATGTCAGTGAGCTGGCGCTGGGAATGGGTCTCGATAAACGTATCGGAACAAGTTTCCTCAATGCCGGTCCGGGTTACGGTGGCTCGTGTTTCCCGAAGGATACGATGGCGCTTTTGCGCACAGCCCAGGACTACGGCGTGGCGGTGCGCATTGTAGAAGAAACCGTGACTGCCAATGAAGCGCGCAAGCGCCGCATGGCTTTGAAAGTCGTGGACGCTCTGGACGGTGATGTGGAAGGCCGGACGATCGCCGTTCTGGGTCTCACTTTCAAACCCGATACAGACGACATGCGTGATGCGCCGTCCGTTCCACTCATTGAAACCCTGCAGCGTTTCGGCGCCACTATCCGAGCCCATGACCCGGTGGGTATGGACAATGCCAGCCGCATCCTCTCGGATGTCGAGTTTTTTGACGATGCCTACGAATGCGCGCGCAACGCCGATGCCGTTGTTGTCATCACGGAATGGGACAGCATTCGCAAGCTCGACCTTGCGCGCCTGAAGAAGACTATGCGCCAGGCGGTGTTGATCGATCTGAGAAATGCCTTTGAACAGGGCGTTGCGGAAGAAATCGGCTTTCGTGTATCGGCTATCGGCCGATCAACGACGGCTCGGTATGACACGAGTACCTTCGCCGCGCTGCCTCATACGGCCGAACAAGTCCATCAAGGAAGAAAGCCGCAGGACGCTCATTTCGAGATGGCGGGAGGTTCCAGTGGCAATCTCTAAATCTGAAAAGGTTCGATTCCGGCCGGGCTTGCGGATGATAACGACCGTCGCCTGGGCTGTAGCCTGCATTGCCGCACCGGCGCTTGCGGCGCCGTCGCAAGCTCCTGAACAGCCGGCGGGAACTCGCCCCATGACGGCCTTCGAACTCTACAGACTCTATAAGAACAAGAGCTGGCAGTGGGACAACGGAGCCGGGCAGATGCTAGATGCAGGACGCCAATTCAGTGCCTGGGCCGATGGCGAGAAGGGCAAATCCTGGGCGGAAGGACGCTGGGTCGTCGCCGAAAAAGGTCTGTTGTGTCTCAATGCGACATGGCATTCGCAACAGGGCGCGTTTCCGGCAAAGACCTGTTTCTCGCATCGTATCGGCAATGGAACGATTTATCAAAGACGTGAGCCCGATGGTAATTGGTATGTGTTTCGCCACGCCCAAGCCCGCAACGACGACGAGGCCCACAAACTGGTTGCTACAGATCTTGTTTCCCAACAACGCGACAGCATCAAAACCGCCATCAGCGCGGCCAAGCTGTCTGAACAATAAGAAAAGGAGGGGGCGATGAAACGTCTCTTTAAACTAAGCGCAGCTTTGCTTTGCGGCGCATTCGTTTCCGGTGGTGTATATGCTGCCAGTGGTGTGTCAGGAGCGAGCGTTGACAGCCGCAACCCGTTTCACGACAAGCGGCCAGTCATAACGGCTGAAGCCGTAACGCCTGGTGCCTACGATCCGCACGGGGACTTTTCCAACGATTCCAATTCCAAGATCGAACATCTGTTTTTGCCTTGGGAGGACGTAGATCTGGCGACCCTTAGTGCCGCGGATGCATATGCGCAGGCACGCGGGCGCTCCATCTTGATCACTATTGAACCGTGGTCATGGGCGCGTGACTGGCGCGTCAGCCCGGATGACCTGCTCAACGGTATTCTAGCCGGACGGTACGATTCCAACATGTCGGCGGTCTGCTCTGCGGCAGCAAAGCTGAAAAGCCCTGTCACCATCCGCTGGGCGCAGGAAATGGAAGATAATGACGGGCAGTTCACCTGGGCTTTCTGGAAGCCAGAAGGCTATGTGAAGGCCTATAGACATGTAAATGATGTATGCCGCAAGCAATTTCCTTCGGCCAAATATATGTGGTCGCCGAAGGGAGAGGCAGGCCTGGAAGCCTATTATCCGGGGGATGAATATGTCGACATCATCGGTCTGTCCGTCTTTGGCTATCAACCCTATGACAAGCTGGAGGTCGGTCACGACACGACGTTTGTTGAGCGGACGAAACCCGGATACGATCGTGTGGCACGCTTTGGCAAACCAATCGCCATTGCGGAGCTTGGCTATGAAGGCACCGACGACTATGTTCGCGACTGGGCTGCAGAAGCAAACAAGCCACATACTGAGTTCCCTGCCATGACCGCGGTTGTCTACTTCAACGATCGTGAAGTCTATGAGTGGCCGAGGAATGTCGGCAGACCTGATTGGCGCGTCGCCAACCATCCGCTGGACTGATCTTCGGTTTTCACGGGGCGGTTCGACTTTTCATCCCGTTGCGGGACCGCTCCATCCCTTGTTTCTACGCGATTCCAAACGCGGAAGCCTACCATTCTCGCTGGAACTGCTTTGTTAGTCAGGAATTAAAAATGTATTCGATCCATTCAACTATCGTAAGTACGATGCTCTCCGTATTCTTGCTGGCAGGCAATGCCAGCGCCGCATCCAGGCCACAAACGGACGACGCAACGGCCAAGCTTGCCGCCGCGGCGCCGCCGATGAATGCCATGGCACTGGAAAAGCTCTATGCCGGCCGTACATGGAAATGGAAAACTGGTGGTGGATTTTTTTCCGCTGACCGGTACCAGTTTGCCGCGTGGACGCGCGAAGGGGCGGCTTGGTCCTACGGCGAGGGGCGCTGGTATGCGACTAATGGCGGAAAGCTCTGCTTGCAGGCTCTGTGGTCAAACAGGATGGGAGGAAGCGGCGCGGTGACATGTTTCCTGCACCGCGAAAAGGACGGCGTGATTTATCAAAAGCCAAGCTTGGGCGGCAGCTGGTATGTGTTCCGGCATAATCCCGCCCAGAAGGATGATGAAGCGCTCAAGCTTGTCAAAGGCGATCGGGTGAGCAAGGAAGTGTCTCGTCTCAAGGACATTCGTCGATAAATTGGTGAGGAGCTGTCGGGCGGACCAGGCGCGACAGCTCCTTTACTGCGAAATCTCTTTAAACATTCGGCCGTTTGAAGATGCCTGGAGTATAGCAACGCGCTTTTTGCCCGAAGCCGCTTGGCGTACAGACATAAGGATTGCTGTTCATATATTGCGAGGCGGACACCTTTACGATCTTGCCAGCAGATTTGCCATAACGAATTTCGTTATTGACCCGATATTTGACGAGGTAGACGGATCGCATCTCTTGTTTTGGTTTGCTTCTTTCTCCGGCTTGAGCGCTTGCGCCAAGTACCGTGGAAACCGTGAGTCCGATTGCCGCCGCCGCTATCCATTTTAGACTGGGCCGATGCGCGATGGAAAACGTCATGTAGTAGCCTCCAATATTGCTGTTCTGGAGAGCGTTTTAGTGAACAGGATTTAAGGTTCCGGTCGAACTATCCTGAGAATTTTATGCAATTGTTGCTTTCTCGACCGACGCGACTGAAAAGTCATCGGAGACCGGGATCAACCCTTTCACGCCATGCACAGCGCCATTGCTCAATTAGTATATTTAACGCAGTCCCTCCCGGCACGTTTAGCAGCATAGAGGGCTGCATCTGCTCGCGCGATCAACTCAGCGACGCTTTCGCGCGAGCGCGCCTCGGCCACGCCGAGGCTTACCGTTACCCTCTGTGCCGCAGGCAGTCCATCGAACGAATTGTCGCGCATTTCGTGCCGAAGCCGCTCAGCAAAAGCGCGGGCTACCGAACCACCGCAATTGGGCATCAAAACGACAAATTCCTCGCCGCCCAGACGACCACAAATACCGGCTTGGCCGAGCATGTCGAGAAGCAGGCGGCCGAACCCTGACAGTACTTTGTCACCCACCTGATGACCGAAGGCATCGTTGATGTTCTTGAAGTGATCGATGTCGGCAACGACTAGGCTGACCGGCCTCATATTGGGGGTTCGAAGATGGGAAATAACGCACTCGTCAAAGCCGCGCCGATTCAATAATCCGGTAAGAGGATCCGTTGCCCTTTCCCGCCGCAGCACCTCAATCGTATCGCCAATGGTAACAGCGAGCAGGGCCAAGGCCAGCGCTACTCCCAGTATGGCCAATGAGAATTGCAGGGCCAACCAGAAGGGGCTGAAACCAAAACCTTGAGCGGCGGGGGCATTCGAACCAACGGTAAGGACCGTTCGGGGGAAGAAATGAACTGCAAACGCCAGCAGTATCCAGAAGAGAAACCGTTCCGACGCTCTTCCTAACCGAAGGTGACGCAACTTCCAAGCCGTGGCTGAGAGGATCAGCCCTAGCCCAAAATTCAGAATGTAAATGCGCATCAAGAGCTGGCGGTCGATGTAGTAAAAGTAGGCGACGCTGACAACCACGGACACAAGCCTGGCAAGATGCCCAAGTAAAGGAAGCCGCTTTCCCGAGCGCCGGAGCAGGCCATCACTCAGCACCAATACACTCAATGTATAGAGAAACGCCGATACAACGGCATTGGGGCCATGGCCCGGCGGAAACGCAAAAAGTTGGGATGACGTTCCCAAGCAGAACATAAACAAGAGACTGCAAAAAACAGCAGATATCGTTGCTTTCGCTCCCTCCACCAAGCTAGCAGGAATGACAAAGCAAAGATCAGAAGGATGGTGGGTCCGATCAACACAAGAGGATTTGAAGGGACTCTCATCAGATAGCAGAAGCTCTTTTTTCCAAGTCTTGAAGGTATAATATGGTGGTCGGCTTGTGACCGTTACAACAAATGCGCTGACAGTAGATCGCAGCAGATTTTGGTTCCTGCCACAACAATCGCAGGCTGTGAAGCATTACCGTGTCTTGGATTGGCGAATCTGATTTACGAAGGCAGGAATCGGGAGTTGTTGAGCGAGATGTCCAAAATCGCCCTGGCATCGGACTCTGCCGAAGTCATTGCGCCCTCCATTGTTATTGCAACCATCATGTTTACCGCTGAGAGTTGCGGCTGGTCCGCGAGGCGGGCCGCGCTTGGAGATTTCGCCGCCGCATCGGCTGATGAAAGGCGACGATTGCCAACACCGCGAGCGGTCGAGATGAATTATCCTGGTTCGACTGCGGCCCGGAACATCAAAGTTGCTTACGCGTTTTGTCGGCAGGAGAATGCAGACACCAGGCTGAACCAGGGAGGCCGGAATGCCTGGATTGAATTGTCAATATGGGCTGGGCTTCACAACACTCGAACGTGAAGTTGACCGGCTTTCGTTGCAAGTACAGGGCCTGTTGCCGGGGTGGCTGACGGGCCGACTGCTTCGAACAGGGCCTGCAAAATTCGAGGTTGGGCACCAGGTCTATAGGCACTGGTTCGACGGGCTCGCCATGCTCCACGCCTTCGATTTCGGCGACAGCATGGTCCGCTATTCAAACCGCTTCATCCGCTCACGGGCCTATTGCGAGGCCATGGAGAAGGGCCGCGTCGCGCGTGGCGAATTCATGACCGATCCGTGCCGCACACTCTTCGGTCGTGTGATGGCGATTTTCCGCCCGAAGCCAACCGACAACGCGAATGTCAACGTTTCCGTGCTGGACGACGAGATCGTCGCGCTGACCGAAACACCGATGCCGATCGTCTTCGATCCGCATACGCTCGAAACGCGCGGCAGATTGCAATTCAGCTCCGCCATCAGGGGGCATGTCTCGACCGCGCATCCGCACGGCGACGGAAAGCGCGAATACTCCTATGTCATCGATATGGGCCGTCGCAGCACCTATCGCCTTTTCATCAATGAAAAGGGAGAGCAACGCGTCCTAGCCGAACTGCCCAGCGATCGTCCCAGTTACATGCATTCATTCGGCATGTCGGAACATTATCTTGTACTGACAGAGTTTCCGCTGCGGGTGAACCCGCTCAGGCTCGCCCTATCGGGCCACCCCTTCATCACGAACTATCGCTGGCGACCAGAGCTCGGCACGCTGTTCACGGTGATCGACAAGGCCAGCGGCGCCATCATCGCCCAGGCAAAGGCGGCGCCCTGTTTCTGCTTCCATCACGTCAACGCATATGAGGCGGATGGAGCGCTGCTGGTGGACATTCTCGCCTATCCCGACGCAAGGATCGTCGATGATCTGCGCCTCGACCATCTGCGCGCCGGAGCGAAAATCGATCCGACCTCGACCTTGACGCGATACCGGATTCCGCTCGACAGTCACAGTTCAGGAGCTGTTGAGGTTGAGCCGGAGCCACTCTGCGACATGCGGATCGAGTTGCCGCGCATCGACTATTCCCGCCGCGCTGGCAGATCGTATCATTGCGTATGGGGAACAGGTCAAACCAGATTGGACAACTTCCTCGACACTATCACTAAGATTGAGCTTTCGCAGACCGCGCCGGCGACCGTGACGACCTGGACAGAGCCAGGCTGCTTTCCCGGGGAGCCTGTCTTCGTGGCACGGCCGGAGGGCATAGCAGAGGACGATGGCGTGCTCTTGTCCGTTGTGCTCGATGCCAACGCTGGGACATCATTCCTGCTTGTGCTCAACGCCGCGACACTTGCCGAAATCGCCAGGGCGTCCGTGCCACATCACATTCCCTTTGGGTTTCATGGCAACTACTTTGCGAGCAGCTTTTCCTAGAGCTAGCTGTGGAACCTCAACAGGTTGTCCCGATCCAGGCCGAGACGGCTGATAGGTGGTTTTGATCCTAAACTGCCGTGCGGCCTGTGCCAATTGTAGCGATGAAGCCAGTGCGGCAGCTCCTCCGTGCGTTCTTGAGAGTTGTTGTAAGCACGAGCGTAAGCCCATTCGCGTAGGCTCGTCTGAATGAAGCGTTCGGCCTTACCATTGGTCTTAGGCGTGTATGGTCTTGTGAAGACTTGACGCAAGCCCAGACGTTTGCAGGCTGTGCGGAAAGCCTTTGACCGGTAGCATGACCCGTTGTCGGTCATCACGCGCTCGATACAGATACCCAGCTTCGCATAGTAGGCGACGGCAGCCTCCAGGAAGGCAACGGCGCTCTCTTTGCGCTCATCTGGCATGACCTGCACAAAAGCGACCCGCGAAGCGTCATCAATGCAGACGTGGACGAACTCCCAGCCGATGCCCAGATGGCGGTTGACAACGCCCGTTTGCCGTCCGGTGATGCGGTGTCCCACCGAGCCAATACGGCCAAGCTTCTTAATGTCGAGATGAATGAGTTCGCCCGGATGTTCCCGTTCATAGCGGCGCACGGGTTCGGGATCCAGGGCGCTCAGTTTGTTGAGGCCCAACCGGCGCAGAACACGGCTGACAGTTGCCGGCGAGACGCCGACCTCGGCAGCGATCTGCTTGCCTGTCCAACGCTGGCGGCGTAACCGCTCAATCGTCCCGACAATGGCTTCAGGGGTCGGCCGGCGCAAGCGATGTGGTCGCGACGAACGATCCTCCAGTCCGCTCAAGCCCTCGCGGCGATACCGATCGACCCATTTGCGCACCGTCCGCGGGCACACGCCTGCGGCTTCGGCAACGGCCTGCGGCGTCTGCCCGCCCTCGACCTGGCTCACAATTCGCTCTCGACCATACCGCGTAAGACGGGCATTCTTGTGGATGTTCATCCGGTCCTCCAAGAGTCACTGAAGCTTCGACAACCTCAGTCTCCCCGGTTTGGACCGGATGGACAACCTATTGAAAGCTCACAGCTAGCTATCAAGAGAATGGCCGCATTCTTCGTGTCGTCGACAATGCCGTCGCCATCCGTCATGCAGCACTTCGAGCCGAAAACGTTCAAACGCCGTGATGGCGATCGTCCCTTTTGGCGGCTTTGTCCCAACCGTCTTCAGGATTAGATGCTTCCCACCCTCGGGTATCCGCGACGCTTCGGTCAGCCTGTCAAGATAGGGCGATGAGCTCCTCCTCTCTCGTTCACTCCGGTCCTTTGAGGAGATATCGATACGCGATCCTGCATTTTTTCATGAATTCGCCGATCCGCGGTCTAGAATTTCCGCGGCGAATGCGCTATCTATCTGACTATCTGACCAGGTAGGACCGATGGGCAAGCAAGCAGAACTGACCAAGAGCAAAAAATCCGCCAATAAAGCGGCGGGCGGACGCTGGAAGCTCGAGGACGCCAAGGCCCGGTTCAGCGAGGTGGTCCGGCATGCCCGCCAGGACGGACCTCAGCGCGTGACCGTGCGTGGCCATGATGCCGTCGTCGTCATGAGCGTAGAGGAATTCGACAGGCTTGCACCGGAAAAGCCACGTGCGCCGTTTGTCGCGTTCATGGAAAGCCTGCATCTCGACGGGCTTGACCTGGAACGCGAGATGGATCGCGGCCGGGACGTCGAGCTTTGAGAGGCTGGCTGCTCGACACCAACGTCGTGGCCGCTCTGATCAATCCGCGGGGGGCACCCTCGGTGAAGAGATGGGCCGCCGCTCAGGACGAGGATACCTTCCATATCAGCGTTCTTACACTGGCCGAATACGATAAGGGCATTTACAACCTTCCTACCGATCACGAAGACCGTCCTCGCTACATTGCGGCGCGCGATGTGCTTGCCGAACGGTTCGGCCGGCGCGTCCTGTCGCTCGATGACGACATCGTCTGGCATTGGGGTAGGATCTCCGGAAAGGTGAAACGGGAAAGCGGTCACGCCCCGCCGGTGATCGACACGATGCTTGCTGCAACCGCGATCGATCTCGATCTCTATTTGGTCACGCGCAATGTCCGGGACGCTCGTCCGTCCGGCGCGATTGTCTTCGACCCGTGGAATGACGATGCGGAGAAATTCCCGCTGAGCCCGCGCGGACGCGGTACGCCATAGCGACAGTGAAAAGGCCGATCTCACGGCCGGCCAGATTGCGAAGTGGCGCAATGGACGAGACCGGGGCTCGTCCATGGCGGCTTATAAGGCCGCCGACTGGAGTTCGACGCCTTGCGGTCGAGCGACTGGCCAGGGATGTTCGTTGTCTTCTCTATTCGGCGTGGTGAGGTCAAGCCCCTTCTGACTGTCCTAGCTTCCGTAGCTATGGTGATTGATGTCTTCGCAGTATCGCGCTTCTCTCGTGCCTTAAGCCCGAAATCTTTAGAGTCACCCCGTGGCACTGATCCAAGCAGGGGGGCAAATCAGCTCTGCATCTTCTGCTTTCGAACTCCAGACTAGCACTCCGCGAGCAAAGCCCAAAATGCGAAGAGCGGTGTATTGACTGAACGCATGGCATGCTTGATCCCCGGAACATTGTAGAACGAGCCGCCAATTCCTGGCGAGAACCAGTCACCTTCTCCTTGCTGAAATTCGCCTCTAGAGAGCACAAGATAGACCTCTTCCGGCGCGTGATCGTGGTCCGGGTAACGCACGTTCGGAGCTAACAGGGTCACACCTATCCAGACGTCCATGCGTTGCTCCAATCCACCCGGACCAATAATCATCGCATTTGCATGACGCTCGACGAAGTTCTCACTGGCCGAGCCGTCATATGACGTGCGACGACGCCATTCGAGTTGCGGCTCAATTCCTTTGAATCGCTCTATCAATCGCCGAAGTGACGGGAACCCGGGCTCTATGGCCAATGCTGTGTCCAAATGTTGGCAAACGGGAAGTTTGCTTCCCGGGCCTTCCCGCTGCACGCCCGGCCGCTCCAGAGCTGCGAAAATCTCAAGAATGCATCGGCGAGACTCCGGCGCACGGGCGAACTGGTCGAAGGCCACAAATGCGCAATCCGTGAATAATTGCAGGTCGTCGCTACGTTCCATCATTTGCTCACCTAAAAAATCCAGACCGTCAGTCCCGCTCAAGATCAGATATCCTTCGCAATGCGCAGGCCGTCATAGATCGCAGCGTGCGTGTTTCGCGCTGCCACTGCATCCCCTATGCGGAACAGCTGGAATTTTCCCTCTGGATTGCGGACGACTGCTTGCTGTTGTCCAGAAAGCAGCTGGTCGTGCGATATTTCACCCAAGTTGGTCGAGGCTGGCTTCAGCTCAAAATAAATGTCGTCTAGCGGGATCGTGCCATGATTGACAACAATCTGGTCGACCATCCGCTGCATGCTGACGCCACCATAGTCACTGCCAATATGAGCGATAATCTGATTGCCGCTCTTCTCTGCAGCCTCCAGCCGGTACGTAACGGTGAAGGTAATGTCGAGCTTCTGGAGGGAGCGCATATAGGGCACGAGGTTCATCGCCATAACCTCCGGCGCAAACGAGCGATCCGGCGTCATGATCTCGACCTTGGCCCCGGCACGGGCCAAAAATTCCGCAGCCTGGAGGCCGGCATGGTCGCCAGCGTCATCAAAAATCAGAACGTTCGCGCCAGGCTTCACATCGCCGGAAATGATGTCCCAAGCCGAAACGACCAGTTCGTTACCTTTTGACAGAACTTCGGTATGCGGTATGCCGCCCGTGGCAACGATGACGACGTCCGGGTGTTCAGCCGAGACAATGTTCGCTTCCGCCCAGGTGTTGAAATGGAAAGTTACGCCGAGCTTCTCGCATTGGCTCATGCGCCAGTCGATAATGCTGATCATTTCTCGGCGACGTGCACTTTGCGCGGTCAGTCGAATCTGGCCGCCCGGGTTGTCTGCTGCCTCGAAGACCACGACATCGTGGCCACGATCACCTGCGACGCGCGCAGCTTCAAGACCGCCCGGACCCGCTCCTACGATGACAACCTTTTTCCGAACGTCCGCTTTTTTGACGATATGCGGCATGGTCAGTTCGCGACCTGTTGCAGCGTTATGAATGCAGTAGGCGGCTCCACCCTGATAGATGCGGTCGAGACAGTAGTTCGCGCCGACGCATGGTCTGATGTCGTCCTCACGCTTTTCGATGATCTTTTGCACGATATGCGGATCCGTCATATGGGCGCGCGTCATACCGACCATGTCAACCTTGCCAGCCGCGATGGCATGGCGAGCGGTGGCGACATCCGGAATCTTCGCTGCGTGGAAAGTGGGAAACTTTGTCGCCGCCCGAATCTCGCCTGCGAAATCGAGATGCGGCGCGTTTGCCATACCCTGGATCGGGATCACGTCGGTCAGACCCGCATCAGTGTCGATATGACCGCGGATAATGTTCAAGTAATCAATCAGTCCACTGTCCTTGAGGCGCTTCGAGATCTCGATGCCCTCTGCCTTACCCGTTCCGCCCGGGAGACATTCGTCGGCGGTGTAGCGCACACCCAGGATAAAATCGTCGCCAACCCGTTCCCGCATTGCTTTGAAAACATCGAAACAAAAGCGAAGGCGATTGTCCAGAGAACCTCCGTAAGGACCGTCCAGCTCGTTTGTAAGTGGAGAGGTGAATTGATCGATGAGATGGCCGTAAGCCTCAAGTTCGACACCATCCATGCCGCCAGCCTTCATGCGCTCGGCGGCGTCGGCAAAATCCTTGATGATGCGCTCGATATCCCAGTCTTCAATCTTCTTCGGAAATGCGCGATGTGATGCCTCACGATGATGCGAGGGGGCGACGACGGGAAGCCAGTCGGCCTTATCCCAGCGCGTGCGGCGGCCAAGATGTGTCAGCTGAATCATGATGGCCGCACCCTCCTCGTGCACGGCATCGGTCATGTGCCTGATCCACGGAACGATTTCGTCCTTATAGGCGAGCAGGTTGTTAAAGACGGGCGGACTGTCCCTCGACACTGCCGCGGATCCAGCGGTCATGGTGAGGGCGACGCCTCCTCTGGCCCGTTCGAGCGTATAGGCAAGGTACCGTTCCTTCGGCATTCCATCTTCCGGATAGGCCGGCTCATGGGAAGTCACGATGATGCGGTTACGAAGCTTCAAGTGCTTGAGCTGATAGGGCTGAAGAAGGGGATCGTTCGACATACGCCTGCCTCCGGATTAGAAAGTCAGCACACGCTAAGTGCAATGTACATTCATGTCAAGATAAGTGACATATTAGTCTTTTTTATCGACATGTCTGTACATTTCGGTTGTGTGGGGCTTCAAATTTTGTTAGGAGGTAATTCCATGGATCAAACTGTAAACGACACCGGTTGGCGCGGATCACAGGAGGGATGGCTGGAAGCGGCCTATGATTGCCTGCTTGAATCGGGTGTGGCTTCGGTGAAAATTCTGCCGCTGGCCAAAAAACTCGGTCTCTCGCGCACGAGCTTTTACTGGTTCTTCAAAGATCGTGAGGAATTGCTTGCCGCGCTGGTGGCAAAATGGCGCGAGAAAAACACCGGCAATATGGTCAAGCAGTCGGAAGCCTATGCGGAGTCCTTGGCAGAGGCGATGCTGAACGTATTCGATTGCTGGCTCAATGCCGACCTCTTCGACGCAAAATTCGAATTCGCCATCCGCAGTTGGGCGTTGGAGTCGCCCGAAATCCTTGACGAGGTCCAAATGGCCGACCAAGTGCGCCTCGAGGCGCTCAAGCGAATGTTTGTTCGTTTCGGCCATTCGGAAACGACCGCCGATGTACGTGCACGAACGACCTACCTCGTGCAGATCGGATACATCTCCATGCAGTCCGAGGAAAATATCGCGATCCGCATGAAGCGAATTCCAGAATACATCGCGATCTACACCGGCCAGATCCCCCAGAAGAGAGAGCTTGATCGCTTTTTCTCGAGGCATTGCTACAAACCAGAAGACGGGCCGGCGTAATGAGCGGGTCGTTGCGCATCGGCATTACCGGTGGAGGTAGGTGGCTCGGTGGAGCGATCGTGAAGTCGATCCTCGATGCCGGCATAACCACTCATCAATCATTCGCATTGCCCTATCGCAGTGATCAGTCAGACCACTTCCATCAAGGATATGAGCGCTGGGGTCGACGGCGAAGTCTCAGAGCACTGGGAAGCGGCGTCCCGAAATCGGTGAGAACGGGAGAAATCCCTGACAGCCGTTAATGCGGGCGATCCGCGGCCCCCCGCTTGCTACTCGAGGCCGCTAGAAATGAGGGAACGAGAATGAAAAAACTACTTGCGTCGACAAGCCTGATTTTCGGCCTGCTAGGAGGCGCCTCTTTTGCCAGCGCTGCGGAATGCGGCACTATCACCATCGCCAGCATGAATTGGCAGAGCGCCGAAGTCCTTTCGAGATCTAGACAAGATCATTCTGAACGAAGGTTACGGCTGCCAGGCGGATATCACCGTCGGTGACACAGTCCCGACAATCACCTCGATGGCCGAAAAGGGGCAGCCGGACATTGCGCCCGAAGCATGGGTTGATCTGCTTCCGGACATCGTGAAGAAAGGAACGGAAGAAGGCAAGATTATCCAGGTCGGCTCGCCGCTGCCCGATGGCGGCATCCAAGGCTGGTGGATCCCTAAATATTTTGCCGATGCTCACCCGGACATCAAGACCATACCGGACTTGCTAAAGCATCCGGAACTTTTTCCGGATTCAGAAGACTCTTCAAAAGGCGCGATCTTCAATGGTCCGTCGGGCTGGGGTGGTACATTGGTGACCACGCAACTTTATAAAGCTTTTGACGCGGAAAAAGCTGGTTTCAAACTCGTGGATACCGGTTCGGCGGCGGGCCTCGACGGTTCCATCGCCAAGGCCTATGAGCGCAAGCAAGGTTGGGTTGGCTATTATTGGGCGCCAACCGCTATCCTTGGCAAATATCCAATGGTCAAGCTGGAGCCAGGCGTTCCTAATGACCTTGCGGAATGGAAGCGCTGCAACACAGTAGCAGATTGCCCCGATCCGAAACCGAATGCATGGCCAGTGGACACGATTGTAACGCTGGTGGCGAAGCCGTTCTCAGAAAAAGCTCCTCCAGAAGTGATGGACTATCTCAAGCAGCGTTCCTGGAGCAACGACACTGTTAACAAGCTGATGGCCTGGATGACCGACAATCAGGCTACGGGTGAAGATGGTGCCAAGCATTTCCTGAAGGAAAACAAGAACGATTGGACCAAGTGGGTCTCGCCGGAAGCAGCCAAGAAAATCGACGCTTCTCTCTGATCGTCCCATATTGCGGTGCGCCTTGGCGCACCGCAGCTCACTTGCCGACAACGATAAAAGACTTGCCACGGCTTCTTTAAAACGAGGGGAACCCGCATGGAATGGTTTTACTCATTTCCCAATATGAATGACGACACGCTGCGCAACTTGAAAAAGGCGATGGACGAGGGTTTCAAGGCGTTCACTCGTCAGTATGGCGATGTCATCGAGTCGTTTTTTCAACCCCTGCAGTATTTTCTCATTCAGGCAGAACGTTTCATGACGACGACGCCGTGGCCGGTCATGATCGTGCTCATTGGCGGCATTGCATGGATAGCCAGCCGCAACTGGAAGATCGTAGGTGGTACCATCCTGACCCTTCTCCTCATCGGCTATTTCGATATGTGGAGTGATGCGATGAAGACCATTGCCATGATTTTCGTCGGCACGGTCGTTTCCATCGTCGTTGGTATCCCGATTGGCATCGTCATGGCACGTTCTGATGGTTTCCAGCGCATGGTCAATCCCATCCTTGACGTCATGCAGACAATGCCGAGCTTCGTCTATTTGATTCCGGTTGTGATGTTGCTCGGCATCGGCAAGGTCCCAGGCCTTATCGCTGTTGTGATCTACGCTATTCCGCCGATGATCTCGCCTGACTAATCTCGGTATCAGGCTCGTCGACAAGGACGTCCTGGAGGCAGCCGATGCATTCGGGTCTTCAAGCTGGCAGCGATTGAGGAACGTCCAGATACCCCTCGCTCTGCCGACAATCATGGCTGGCATCAACCAGACAATCATGATGGCTCTCGCCATGGTGGTTATCGCATCCATGATCGGCGTCCAGGGACTTGGACAGCCTGTGTTGCGTTCGGTCAACGGTCAATTCTTCTCGCTCGGACTTTTCAACGGCCTTGCCATTGTTGGCATAGCCATCATCTTTGACCGCGTTAGTCAGGCCTATGGCAAGCGTCTACAAAAGCACCAGGAGGTTGTCCATGGCTGATCGTTCGGTTCAGGGAGCAGGAATCAAGATCAAGAATCTCTACAAGATTTTCGGCCAGAGACCGCAAACCTATGTAGAGGCTGTCAAGAAAGGCATGTCGAAGACCGAACTCAACGAAGAGCATGGACACGTTCTTGGCTTGCGGGACATCAACATCGATATGCCGGCCGGTTGCATCCAAGTTGTTATGGGGCTCTCCGGTTCAGGAAAATCCACATTGATCCGCCACATCAATCGCCTGATCGATCCAACGGCAGGTGAAGTCATCATCGATGGCGCCGATGTATGCAAGATGAACCAGAACGATCTGCGTCAGTTCCGGCGCCACAAGACGGCAATGGTTTTCCAGAAATTTGCTTTGCTGCCTCATCGCACAGTGCTGGATAACACCGTCTATGGCCTTGAGATACAGGGCCTGTCGCGGGAAAAGCAGGAGGAGCAGGCAAGGCGTTGGATTGGCCGGGTTGGACTCAAAGGCTTTGAGGATCATTATCCTAACCAGCTGTCCGGTGGCATGCAGCAACGTGTCGGTCTCGCTCGCGCCCTGACCAACGATGCGCCCATCCTGCTGATGGACGAAGCTTTCTCGGCGCTCGACCCGCTTATTCGAATGGATATGCAATCGGTTCTTCTCGATCTGCAGAAGGAAATCAGGAAAACGGTCGTTTTCATCACCCACGATCTCGATGAGGCCTTGCGACTGGGTGATCGCATCGCAATCCTCCGTGACGGTGAAGTTGTTCAACAGGGAACCGGGCAAGATATCGTTCTAAAACCTGCAGACGAGTATATTTCGAGCTTCGTAAAAGAGGTCAATCGCGGCCGCGTCATCATGGTCGACACGATTGCCACGCAATCCGGTGCGCCGTCGGCAACGGGCGGTGTGACAGTCAAAACCGGTACGATTCTTGAAGAAGCTGCCAAGACGATGACCGACGCCAACCAGCAATACGCAACTGTTATTGATGATAACGGGAAACCCACTGGCGTCATCAGCATGAATAATTTGATTCAAGCGATGGTCACACCGATCAGCCATCTGACATCGAAAGCTGCGGCTGAGTAGGCGAAGGCTTTGTACATCGGTTATCTCCGGAGCTACACCAAAGCGCTGTCGATCTCAACATCCATTGCGCGTGGAGCTTCATAACGAGCTACCATGCGCGTCCATCGCTCGATTTTGATCGAGATACCGATGTTTGGCATGTCGCCATCGTTGGCGACGACGGCCCTCCTCCAGCCCCGGTTAGTCCTCCCGGACTGGAGGAGGTGTCGACCACGCCGCAAGGCAAGCATGGCATTGGGCGTTTCGCTGGCCGCCGCCTCAAGTGGGAACTCCATACCGAATTCTTGATACTGACCCTTTGTCGTGCGCCCCTCGGACAGTCTCGGCGGCACCCCTCCGCCAGCGTTCCAGGAACTTTGCGACCGCGCTGACGGACAGGTCATCGCCGCCGTCCGCGTCCTTGTGCGCGACGAAAAAGATGGCCGGCGCCTTGAAAAACCCAGCGCCGACTTTGTTGCGTCTGAGCTTGGCGGCGGTGATGCGTGCCCTTTCGGGATGAATCGCGGTATTGATATCCCCGCTCTTGAGCAGATCGCCAACAATGGCCAGTTCGGCGCGCTCGACGACAGCTCCGACGTCAATGAAAAGCCATGCCACTGGTCTGACCAAGCGTTAAACGGCCTCTGATTATTTGCTACATTTGCCAAAGTGACGATAGTTTGTGCCAACCTCTCTTCTACGCTGCAACGAGTCAAAACAGTCAAAAAGACCTGGGTTGGAGACTTAGCTGCATGGCAAGGATCGTCTTTGGAATGAACCAGTCCCTGGACGGCTATGTCGACCACCAGGAATTTGCGCCGGATCCCGAACTGTTTCGTCACTGGATAGGGCACGTCCGCGGCCTGACAGGCAGTGTGTACGGCCGCCGCATGTACGAGGTCATGCGCTATTGGGACGAAGACCGTCCTGCATGGAGTGCGGAGCAACACGACTTCGCGATGGCGTGGCGGAGCCAACCGAAGTGGGTCGTGTCGGGTTCGCACCGCCTTACGACTCACACCGAAGTTTACGCCCCATTCTATTGAAGAATATAGCTATAAGACATGCAAATTGGCCCGGCTTACGGGGTAATCAGCACACAAATAATTCGATGCCGAAGGTTCCGTGCTGATTGACAGGAAGTGATCTATCGAGTCAACCCGCCGAGGGCACTAGTCCTTCAATGTGAAATTCAAACCCGCGTCTTGTACGAAATCGATGCGCACGAATAACTGTTCGTTAAAAAATGCCGATAGTAGCGATATTCTAGTGGACTTTATTAGTGCTTCAAAGTCTACGACGACCTTAGTATCAACTGGCAGTACCTCGCGCTGTATCCAAAACTTCAAATCAGCGAAAGCTTCCACAGTCGTTCGGGCACGCCGTCCGTTCGCCATTCCAGTTACAGACGTGGAAAAGGCCGGATTGCAAACCACCTGCCCTGATGGTTTCCGGCGCACGCATGACTTCGGAATATACCAGATATCTAGCCACGATAATCGGCTACTTCTTAAGTACTATGACGCATCCCCAAATATAGTAACCCACCAATAAGTTGCTTGACACTGCTTTTTACTCAGCGTTTATCCTGTTGCAAAAACAAACCTCGAATAAACGCTCTTCGTAATTTTAACTTTGTACTTGTCTCCGGCTCACCAGAGTCCGAAAAGGTGTATCGTGTCAAACAGCAATGTATCCCTGTTAGAAAATACTGTTCCTGATAGCCAGACTTTTGCAGACCGCCATCCCGTAGTCGATCAATGTCAATCCGTATGGCGTCAGTTTAACTTGCGCACCCCTCAGATAGCCCTCTACCCCGATACGATCATCCCTCACTCCCGTTACCTTCGCGAAGTGTTCTCGGTCGTCGATAATGATGACATCGATGCGGTTTTACTGACCAACGAAAGGCAATCATTCGGGTTGGAAAAATTCCGCAGCGCAAGGGATCTGTTTCTCGTGCCGGTGGTGAACGTTTCCGGGAAGCCGAGCGTGGCCGCCGATGTGGATTTTAGCCTGAAGAATCCCAAATCATGGGTGGAGACCGCGAGTTGCATCAGAAAATTCCGGGAGCGCCGAGGCCGGTTGTCGAGCAGATTTCTATCTCCTACTTCTCCAGCCGTGCGAATGATGGCTTATTTGTTCGTTTCCGGGGAAGATCTCACCCCTGTCAGGCAGCCAAGTTCCCCGTACTATTTCGGATACAAGGGTTTTCCGAATACAGCTTCCGCGACAATGGTTGCCGAAGCCCTTGCCAATAAGGGCTGGCTCGAACGTAGTTTTTTCGACAGGTACCATAAATGTGCCGGATGCCACTCTCATCGGTTGACGGTTAGAGAAGAATGTCCGGCATGCCAGTCGCCGCAGCTGTCAGAAGTGGACCTGATCCATCACTACAGCTGCGCGCAACTGAGTCCCGAGGCGACCTTCCGTCGTGGAACGGCACTCATCTGCCCCAAGTGCAGCAAGCAACTGCGCCATTACGGTAAGGACTATGACAAGCCGGGGCGGGTTCAGGTGTGCGCCCAATGCAAGAATACCACGTCCGAGCCGGCCATTGGTTTCCTGTGCCAGGATTGCGGAATGCATGTCGGCGGGGACGCAGCGAGCGTATCGGACGTGTTCTCTTATTCCCTGTCCCATCATGCAAATACTCTGCTTGCCGACGATGTCGCGAGCGTAGAGCGATTTCCGGTCGCTCAACTTCGTTATCTTCCGGAAGAACTCCAAAGGAAGATTACGCAGCTTTCTTCCTCTACCGGGGCGGCATCCGATTTCCTCCTGGTTGAGTTGCAATATGGTGGCCGCGAACAAGTGCTTAGAACTCGAGGTGAAGCCAACTTCATTTCAATGCGGAAACTATTTGCAGATAATCTTCAGGGTATTCTTGGAGAAGTTGCATCCGTACATTCGTCTTACGAGCGGGAGTACGTCCTCTTTCTTGGGCGCGACGAAGCCGGTTTCACGGCCTATCTGCAGGAGGCTCTGCATCATTCCGAATCTGTTTTATCCGACAAACTGAACCCCACTTTGCTGGTTTTGTGGGGCACACGTGAAAAAGCGCTGTCGTGAACGACCTTGATTTCGGCCTGTCATTTCTTCTGGCACAAACGGGCTCGAGTCTGGTTACCGTCTTTTGGTACACGCTGATATTCGATGTTCCAAGATACCTCGTGCCGTTTGTAATCGCCGCGATGAGCTTGCGACACATGGAGAAGGACAACGGCACTCGCCGCAATTCCAAATTTCCAAGTGTGAGCGTCGTTCTTATTGGTCACAACGAGGCCGATTCAATTGGCGCATGCGTTAATTCCCTGATGGAACAGTCTTTTTTGGATTTTGAGATCGTTATCGTCAGCGACGGCTCAACGGATGGAATGAATAAAGTTGCCAGAGAAATGGTCCGAAAAGGGCTGGGATCCTGTATCCTTTCGACAGGAGTTCGAGGCGGCAAGGCGAGCGGGACCAATCTGGCGTGCGAAATCGCACGCGGTGACATCATCATTAATATTGACTGTGATTGTTCGTTTGACCGATTTGCGATTGAACGTCTCCTGGAACCCTTTGCCGACGGGCGCGTCGGAGCAGCGTGCGGGGATATCGCACCACGCAACGCCGATGTGAGCCTTGTTTCACAGTTTCAGGAGATCGAATATCTGGAGTCTATTTCCGTCGGCAAGCGGTTCGGCGCAGCGATTGGCCAAATAACATGTGCATCCGGTGCTTTTAGCGCCTTTCGCCGAACCGCTCTCGACGAGGTAGGCGGGCTTGATGTTGGCGGTGGAGAAGACCTCGATGTGACGCTGCGGCTGCGTCGGGCGGGCTGGCGCATCGGATATGTGCCGAATGCCGTGTGCTACACGGACGTGCCAACGACCTTTTACGCCTATATCAGGCAGCGGCTGCGTTGGGAGCGCGATGCAGTATGGATCCGCTTCCGCAAGCACCGCCGCCTGCTCAATCCTTTTGATCGCAAGTTCAGGCCAGCGGAAGCGTTTCACCAGTGGGATTTTCTGGCGTTCAGTGTTGCCGGCGCCGTCATTTTCCCGATCTATATATCGTGGCTCGCAATCAGCTTCGGCGCGCTTGCCATCCCGGTTCTAATAGCGATGCAAATCGCGTTGCTGGTTCTGGATGTCCTTATGCTTGCCCTGGCTTGCTGGACAACAGGCCGCGCCAGTTTCTGGCGTAATCTGTTGTTCGTTCCTGGCTACTCCATCTTCATGTCGTATGGGATGCGGTTGGTACGCTTGCTGGCTTACATCGATGAGTGGTTTTTTCGCGGTTCTCATCGCGACAACTATACGCCGGAAAAAGTGCGCCATGAGCGCGCGTGGTGAGGTTAAGTAAATGAAGTACATCCGCAAACGCCCTCGCATAGACAATCTCGACCGGCAACAGAGAAAGGGGTCCGGCCGCCTGAGCAGATCGATCTATCTCTTGATACTCGGAGCGCTGGTCGTTTCGCTTGCAAACTATCTTGTTGGCGGCATGTTTATCTTGTCAGCCGACGGCATCGTATTGGCGCAGCGGTACATCGTATCCGCCGGCTATCCGGCAACCGTCGACAAGGTGCTGGTCAGCGAAGGCGATAGTGTGACCCAAGGAACGCCGCTCCTCGAGCTCACGTCGTTCGATATGGTGAAGGAGATCGCGGAACTCTCGGTACGGACAAGTGAACTTGCGGTGCGCGTGGGAGAACTGCAGGGAAAGGTAGCAACGAATACGGTACTATTGCCCCTGGCAGAGCGTTCAGCACATGAAAGCAACGACGCCATCGTGCGTCTTGACCGGGTGTCGGCGCGGGGCGTTGTTCTTGCAAATCGAAGGGATGAAGCCTTGACTGCCAACTACCAGGCCGCGGAGCGCTACGCCCAATTGCAGGCTGAGTCGCGAGTCACCACAAACGAACTCCATGTGGTTGAAGAGTCGCGACAGGTGGCATCCGACGCGGTTCACAAAATGAAAACAATCTATGGAGATGGTAAGGTAACTGCGGCGGTCACAGGTATTGTAGGTTCAAAAATTCCTGTTCCGGGTCAGGTCGTGCGTCTGGGTGATGAAATGCTGCAAATTAACGGGGGGAAGGCCTATCTGTTTGCTTATTTGCCGGATGGGTATCTTTTTCCTGTCAGCAAAGGCATGAAGGTTCAGGTGAGCGGCGGGAGCGAGCGCGCGACGGGAACCGTTGAAAAAGTGTTGCCGATCGCCGACGCTCTGCCAGCGGAGTTTCAGAATTTGCTGCGGCCACGCGATCGATCCCGGCTGATCCGAATTGCGCTGCCGGAAGACCATCCCTTTGCCGTAACCCAGAAGGTCGTCATCAGAGGATGCATGTTCGGTTGGTGTTGGGTTCGATAGCATGCTTTCGGGCGATGTCACGTTATTGATGGCTTAACGGAGCGACCGTATTCGGGGTACGATACCCGTGCCTTCAGCTACGAGCAGCCGTGGTATAACGATCATGGCAATCGCTCCATCGGACCGCGCCTCCAAAGGGCCGGGTGTCAACTATAATTGCGCACGCCCGTTCAGGACCCGCTCAACCGTAGTAGTTCCCAAATCATATCCCGATAGTCGGGTTTTGCTCATTATCGTCCTCGAAGGCGAAAACAAGCTGCTTGAGCAGCACACCGCGCTATCAACCACTTGAAGCATTGCTCGAAAAGCCCATTCGCTCACAAGCATTTGCGGTTCCAAAGAGACCTTATGCGATTTTTGGAGCATATACGTACAACATCCGGCTGTTGGAAAATCATCGTTCCTCGAAGTCGAAGTGCGTGACCGGAACCAAAGTTCACCTTGAAGAGTTGAATATTGCCTGCAAGACCACGCCGGCATTTGGGAGGATGAATGATGATAACTAGCCGCAAGAATTGTCTCCTTACCGGACTCGTCATAGCTGCCATCGTGTCCACGGTTCCCGCTTTGGCTGACACCTTGAAATTCAAGGCCGATCTGAAAGGAACAAGCGAAGTGCCGCCTACCGACAGCGCCGGCAGTGGATCGGGCGACATCACCGTCGACACCGCTACCAAGAAACTGACATACACCGTTACCTCGAGCGGTTTATCCGGCGACGCCACTGCCGCGCATTTCCATGGTCCGGCGGCGCCGGGCGAAAATGCCGGACCGGTGGTCGATATCTCCGCCGCTATAGCTTCGGGATCTGCCGACATCACTGCTCAGCACCTGGCCGATTTGCAAGCCGGCAAATGGTATCTCAATATTCATACGAAGAAGTTTCCAGACGGCGAGATCAGGGGGCAGTTGGAAGCACAATAAAAGAGCGGATTGGCGGAGCGCAGCCGATGGAACATTGTCGCTACCCTCCGCCACTTTTACGAATAAACGCCCGTCGAGTTCAACTGAGCGGGCAAACAGCGACCGGGCCTTTGGCATAGATTGCGGAAAGGTCGAAGCAGGAAGGGGTGGTTTTGAGACCTTCGAGTATCCTACCAATCAGCTCATTCGAGGGGGCGAAGCTCCCATAGTGAACATGAGCCAATGGAGACGCGGCGATGGACATTCGATCAACGCTGAAGGAGCTATGTGAGGCCTTCAACGCGCATGATCTTGATCGTATCATGACATTCTTGGCTGATGATTGTGTATTGGAGATGCCGCGGGGAACCGACCTTGGGTTCTCGTTTCGAGGGCAAACCGAAAGTACGCGAAGCGCTAGTAACACGCTTTGAGGGCCTGCCCGATGTTCACTACGGCAACGAGCAACATTTTGTAGATTCCGATACCGAGACTGGCATCTCGAAATGGAGCCTTACGGGCACACCTTCGATGGGACGAGAAAGGAAGTCAGGGGTGTGACTTCTACTCGTTTCGCGACGGGAAGGTGGTATGCAAGACTCATCTTGGAAAATAGTGGAGTGAAGGTGTCCACGTGAGGTCGTGTGGACGATCCTAGTTTTTGCTCCTCCAATTAAATCTCCAACACTGAAGGTGCCGTTCCAGTCGAGACCTTACTTAAAAGCACAGAACAGGAACACCCGATGGTGGTTTATGGATGGTCCTGTTCGTTATCCCCTTCGGATTCCCTCGCCGTTGCCATGACGATCCGCGCTGATCCACAACCAGACAGCAAGTCAGAATACGGCAGTGTGCAAGCGGCGAAGCTCGTTCACAGGCTCCGCTTTCAGGGACACATAAGAAATGGCAAGGGATCACGGGTGGCGTAACAGAGATGCACACTTACCCAAGGTCGCGCGGACAGGTCCTTCGGCACGTCGGCGCTGACGTCGAGCTCGCAACAGAGCTTCTATTGGCGCACCATCTCGTTGATCCCCTTTGACTTCACTCAGCACATCCGTAATTGTTCGGGCCGGAACCCCGTAAACACGCAGATACAGGTCGATCAATGCTTTGGCCCTACCCAAATGGCGACTATCCTGAGGGTTATTTTTTAGCTCACGGTGAAGAACCCGTGCCGGTCGGGCGTGGTCACCTCAAACCAAGTGCTTTTGCTCGTCGTCACTGAGCCGCCCTTTTACACTATCGGCATAAGATGGCGAGACGCACCCGAATGGTGCATCAGCGTGATGAAGAACTCACTTTGCGGAAGGAGGGCGAAGTCCTGCGCGTTAATGCGCCCAAAGGTTATTGCGACCCTTGCTAGAGTTCGATTATGCCCCGCTTTGTGGCAAGTGCGACAGCATGGGTACGATCTTTGGCGTTCAGTTTTGCGAGTATGTTTTTGACGTAACCCTTCACCGTCTCCTCGGTGATCGCGAGGGCTACACCGACCGCCCTGTTGGAATTTCCGCCCGCGATGAGCGAAAGAACCGCCGCTTCCCGGTCGGTCAAAGGACTTTCTCCGACATGATGTGACAGGTTTTCCGCGACCTTTGCATCGATGTGTTTCTGCCCGCGGAAGACAGCGCGTATGGTGTTCAATAATTCGCGGCGCACGGCGCTTTTCAGAAGATATGCCCTGGCCCCGAGACTGATTGCGCGGCTGGCCAGATGGTCTCCCTCATAGGTCGTGAGCACAATGATCCGAGCCGACGGTTTTAAGCGCTTGATTGCAGTTATCGCCTCGAATCCGCCCATGGCCGGCATTTGCAGGTCGAGGAGAACAACGTCCGGCATTAGCGCCTTGTACATTGCGGTCGCTTCCATCCCGTTCGAAGCCTCGCCGACGATCGCCATGTCGGATTGGCTGGACACAAGCGCGGAAATGCCTTCCCTGATCAGCGGATGATCATCGGCCATGAGCACACGAATGGGATCGCGGACCGTCATTGCTTTGGCTCCCCAGCCCACGCACGGGAAGGGCCCGTTTGCAAGCCGACGGACAATTCGACGGTCGTGCCTAACCCGGACGGGTCGTTGATAATCAAGTCTGCACCGATTTTCTCCGCTCTTTCGCGCATACCCCTGATCCCCCAGCATTTTCCACGGCTGGAGACGGTCCCATTCCCGGCTCCCATTCCCACGCCGTCGTCGCGGACGCGCACGCGCAGGTCCGTCTCCGAAAACGCGAAAACGCATTCTATCGTTGACGCTCCGGAGTGCTTGAAAGCGTTCCGCAAAGCTTCACATACGATACGGATGATCTCGTGACTGGTGGTGGAATCGAAATTCAAAGGCCTCCCGGATGTCGTGACGCTGAATTCGGTGACGGCTGCCGACGCGTCTTTTGCAAGCTCGTCGCCGACGCGTTTCACCTCGTCGATGATGTCAAAATCACCCTGCGTCGAGATCTCGCAGCGCCTGGACGGCATTCCGGCCCTCGATGATGGCCTCGTCGCTCTTGTTCAGAACGAGGTCTAGCATTCTGCCCGCCTCCCCCGGACGACCTGGGAGCATGTGACGGGCCGCCTGTATCCGAAAAATCAATCCTTGGAAGCTTTGCAACAAAGTATCGTGCAGCTCCCGCGCCAATCTGTTTCTTTCGTTAATCCGCTCTTCGAGCCGGATCCTGTATTGGGTGGAAACTTTCGCTAGCCGATAGCGATAAAGTGCGGCCAGGCCGGCGCACACGGCAATGAGTGCGGCCAGCCTGAACCACCATGTCGACCACCATGGGGGCAGCACCACGATGTGAAGCTTGGTGCCGGGTGCAATCCATTCTCCCATGCCGGTTGAAGCTTGAATCATCAGGGTAAAGGTCCCCGACGGGAGAGCGGCATAGCTTATTGTGCGTTCGTTGTCCCCTGCACTGTGCCACTGCCCGTCCAATCCGGAAAGCATGTAACGGAACTTCATGGTGTCGGGACTTTTGTAGCTCAATGCGGAGAAGGACACCGCAAGTTGATTCCGGTTGTAGGGCAGCGTCACGGCGTTCGGCAATGCGGCCGCGGCATCTACGGACTGGGTATTTCCCTCAAGGTCGGATAGCGTGAGTCCGGTGAGCACCACGGGCGGCACGTAGGCTGTGTCGTGATCGGCAATGGTGTGTTTGCCTGCGGCAGCGCCGGCAAAGCCGCCGAAATAGAAGCGGTCGTGTTGGCCCTTGCTGCAGGCGTTCCACCCGGTGAGGTCGTCTCCCGGCAATCCGTCAGCAGTGCTGAAATTTTCAAAGTGCAGTGCCGGCACATCCATCCGCGAGACGCCTTTGTTGGTGCTCATCCACAGATGTCCGTCGTCGTCTTCGAGCAGGCAACTCACAACGTCGCCTGCCAGTCCGTCCTTGGAAAAGAAGTGGTCAAACGTACCATGCACCACGTCGAAGCGGTTGAGGCCGTTTTGCGTGCCGACCCACAGCACCCCCTTGCCGCCCGTATGAATGGTGTTCACGGTGTTGTTGCTGAGGCTGGCAGGATTGTCGGGGTCGTGCTTGTACACCTTGAAGGTAGCCTCACCCGGGTCGAACTGCACCAGTCCGGCCGTCGTGCCCAGCCAGAGCATTCCTCGCTCGTCCTTGATGACCGAAAAGTAGGTCTCCGCGTGGGCCGCAGGATTCCTTTTGAAGGTGGTGAATTTGCCGGTGCCTGGTGAAAACCTGTTGACGCCGTTCCAGGTGGTGATCCACAGCTCTCCTGATGTGTCGGCGAGGACGCGGGTGACAACGTCACTGCTGATGCTTCGCGGGTTCTCGGCATCGTGACGATAGGAGCTGAATGCTTTCGTTTTCTGGTCAAAGGCATAAAGCCCGCCACCGAGAGTGCCTATCCAAAGGGTTCCTGACGGGTCATCGGTGATCGACAGAACCTCGATCGATGTCCCCGGCCCCGCCGGAGCGAAAGGCTCCATTGTCCTGGCAACCCTATCGATCCTGTTGAGGGCACCGCCTGCACCGATCCAGATTGCACCGTATCGATCTTCAAAGATGGCATTGACAAGCGATTCGCCGAGCTTGTCCGGATGTCTCGGGTATGGCCACAATTTCTGGAACGGCGGCGCATTCTTGGGGAAAACGTTCGGTGGGCTTGCGTGAAGGCCTGTCCAGATGTTGCCTTCGGCGTCCTCGTACAAGGCGATCACCCTGTTTTCCGCAAGGCTCTGCACATCGTTGGGATCGTTCGTGTACCGGATGAAACGGAATTTTTCCCGGTCGAACCGCAACAAACCCGCGCCCATAGTCGCCAGCCAGATATCGCCGTTGCTCGCTTCCAGCAAATCATAGACACCCGTCAGGCTATCGTCGGCAACGCCCTCGAACGAATATCTGACAAGCTTGTTTGTTTTCCGGTCATAGATACCCAGTCCGTTGCCCGATCCGTAGATAATCCAGAAGGTGCCCTGCGCATCCTCGTGGAATTTGAATTCCCTGACCTCCTCACGAAGGGGTATTCTCACCGAGACTTTGCCGCTGGCTCTGTCGAACGCTTCCAACCCGGCGTTGCTCGCCACCCAGAACACGCCCCTACTGTCGGTTCCGGTCGACTTGATGTCGTCACTGGAGAGGCTGGCCGCATCCTTTGCATCGTGTCCGAACCTGACACTTTTCCCTGTAGCGGGATCAAGACGAAACAGCCCCTGGCTGGTCGAGAGCCACAGGTTGCCTTCGGAGTCTTCGCTGATGTGGATGACCGTCGGGTTCGCGGGATCGAGCGAATAGTGCCTGAAAGTTCCTGTCGTCTTGTCGAACGCGTCGAGGAATTGATCACTGCCTACCCAGATGGTTCCGTTGCGGTCCTTGAAGAGGGAATATATAAAGATGCCGCTCAGGCTCTCGGGGTTGCCCAGTTCATGTTTGAATACCTGAAACCGCTGACCGTCGTAGCGATTGACGCCGTGTTGCGTGCCGAACCAAAGATAACCATCATCGTCTTGAACAATCTGCGACACGCGGGTTTGGGAAAGTCCCTGCGATAGTGATATCCTCCGGAAGCGGATGTCGTCGCGTTCCTCGATTTTCATCTTGATGATGTCTGGTGCCACTTCTGCTACCGACACATTTTGGTTCGCACCTGCAGCACACGACACCAGAATTGCCGCAATCGCAGGTGCTGTATGAAGGAAATTCCGCACCAGTGTCGATAAAACGGCAATCGAACAAAAAGCCGGACGTTTGTTCGGCGGTGTTGTGGGAGGCGGAGCAAAACTTCGGTCGTGGCCGTCCCGAACGGAGGAGCTCCCGTCACTCACGTCTGGTCGGATCCCAATCCATCCACCATTTCGCACAGATTTTGAATCTGGGCCAGCAGGCGTGCGGAAGTGCGTTGCGCGGCTTCCAGATTGGGCTGGCTAGATTTGAGCCACTGGACGTTGGCTTGCGCGCCGATGACAATGGCTCTGAGCAGCAGATTTATGCTGTGAACCTCGTTCGCCGAGGCCGCCGCATGTTCAGGCAGCATGCCGCTGTGGCCGCTGACGTTCAGGTTCGAAGGCATCGCCCCATGGGTGGAGCGCACGTCTGAGACCGGATGGCCGGTCCCGAATTTTCTGTCTCGATCTGCATCCATTTCAAACACCCCATGACGGTGAAATACATATGTTTCCACGTATACATTTTCCGTCGGACCGCGCGCTTTCCTCTGCTCACCGCACCCATGTCCGCTGTCCGCATACAACCGCCATTTTAGCTGCTCCGGTCTGGTAGAACACCCTCGAAAGAGGGGTGACCGCGGCTTTCGAATGCGTCAGTGCCAGTCGCATGAAGTCGATCAGACGATTGATCTCCACGGGCTTGGCGAGAAAGGCAACAGCGCCACCAGCCATCGCCGCCAGCCGCGTCTTGTTGTCGACATAAGACGTCATAAAAATCATAGGAGGTTTCAGCGGGTCGGCATTGAGCTTGAACTGAAGCTCGATGTTTGCAGTAGGCGAGAAACTCTTCGGCGGACGCAAGCAACACCGAACCGTATCCGCATGCGTGTATCAGATCATCCAACGCTGCGCGGATCGCCTCGTCGTCATCCACTACCGCTATCGTTCTGGTCTTTGGCACCAATTTCCAGCCTCGATCACAGCGTCTGGAGCTGACTTCCCGACCGGGCGACCCGGCCGCAGCACCGAATCTAAACCGATACCCGTTATCGCGCAATGCACCGACGTAGTCTTGGTTCCATTGGAAGTGTCAACAGCTTCGCGCGTGTCGGACGGCTAGGTCTCAATGCTGATGGACCGGACGGTCGCTGACGGCAATGTCGCCATGTGATCCGTACACGGAGATTTCCTGGATCACGCCCAACAGCGTTACAGGCGACACAGGCTTGGTCAGCAACTCGAAAGTGCCAGCGTTTATCACCATCGCAGTCACAAAAATGTCGCCGAGCCCGCTGACGAGGACTACTGGCAAGCAACCCGAGAGCCGGACGTTCCGGAGGAGGCGCGTCAACGAATAACCTGCAAACGCTTCCTCAAGCGAGTTTACCGAAGCAAAGGACTCGGCTCGTATGCCTGCGGATTCTAGCAGGTCCTCGATAGCTTCCCGTATGAGAATGTCGTCCCCAATCAAAACAATCGTCGGTCTGTCGGCCTCAATGCCAGATTCGGCCGGAGCCGTGGATGTATCGGTTGCTTGCGCCGAAATTTTAAAGTCCGACACCGCCTCGACACTCAGCATGTATCCGCGACCGTTGATGGTCTTGATTGCGTCCCCGTCGTCTCCAAGGGCCTTGCGGAGTCCTGAAATTTGACAACGCAGGTTGCAGTCGCCGACAAAGGTTGTCGGCCATACCTGACTGATGATTTCCTCCTTGGTAAGGACTTGACCGCGCTTCCTGACAAGAGCCGTCAACAAGTCGAATGCCCGGCCGCCGATAAAAACTGGCAAATCCTCGCAAAACAATTGCCTTGCTCCGGGGACCAAGCGGAAGCGGCCAAATCTTAAAACGTCGCCTTCCATGCCATTGTCCACCTCCACAACTCCTCTGCTCGTTCGTCACATTGGATCAAGTAACCTTTGTGGCGGCCCGATGATAAGCTGCGGGGACATGGATGCAATCGTACCAATGGCCGCCGGTGACATCCTTGGTTGAGCAATCGCTATGCTTTGGTCGAGTTTCCGCTGGCTGTTTTGCGATTGTCATTGCATGCAATGTTTGGGCTACTCGTGGACGTCTGCAGCAAAAGTGGGGATATCGAACCGAAACTTGCGCTCCGACGACGATCGCACCGAGCAGCAGATTTTTGTTGTGCACCTCATTCGCCGAGGCCGGAGGTGACTCGGTGACCGGCATGCGCTCTTGACCGTCAGCGGTCAGGTCCGAGGGCATCGCCCATGGGGCGGAAAGAGTACGGTCGATCTCGATAATGCTATCTCTGTCTACATCCATTTGAAACACCCAATGACGGTGAAAGACAAAATATCGGTCGGAGCGGTACTCAAATGCACACATCGAAAAGGCGTTTCGCCGTCCAACCCGCAACGGCCATTCTAGCTGCTCCGGTCCAGTAGCACACCCTCGAAAGAGGGGTGACTGAGTCTAGATTTGCTCCAGTGCCATCCGCACAAGGTCGGTCAGACGGTGGATTTCCATGGGGTTTCGCAAGAAAGGCAAAAGCGCCGCCCGCCATTGCCGCCGACCGCGTCTTGTCGTCGACGTAGGAAGTCATCAAGATCATCGGCGGTTTGGCGGCAAGGAAGGTTTCCGTGGCGCTCCACAAGCCTGTCGCCGCCGCACTGAGGTGATTGCCCAGTTGGTTGGTGGCTTCGCCGATGACATAAGCAATCCCCGCCAGGGCGACGACCACCGTGGAGAATAAGAAAACCGACGACCAACAATTCAAACGTAAGATTTTGGATTAACTCAGGACGAAACTTTTGCAGCCGGATTCGTCAAAATGCCCAGCTGCCGCAACTAAGTAGGTAGTTGCGTCGTTTCAGCCAAGCATGGAAGCTGATCGATTCACATGGATAAACGTTCCTTGAAAATGCTGAGTGCGGCATTCTATGGATGTTGTTCCAGACGAGCCATTATGCGATTGTCGAAGCACGGAACGGCGGCAGACCCGGCACAAACGATGCATAGGACGCGATCTTCTCTAACGCACATTCGGAATGAATAACCAACGCTCAAGTGCCGTGGCTACAACTTTCCCTGCACATCGGACTGCGGCCAACGCTGCAGCGCGACGCGGCCAGTTTCCGTCAAGGCGTAGACGCCCCTGTCCAGGCGCTCAAACCAGCCATAAACATTCGAAAGCAATATCTTGCCCGCGTCCGGTACGTCGGTTCTAACATCGCGCACGCGCAGCGGTCCTGCCGTCAGCGTTGCCGCACAGGCAAGCGCCTGCTGCCGATATGCCGTCATGATCGGCGTGCGGGTACTACCACCAAGCGCCGGATCCCCGCGCCGTTTCTGGTGTTCGCGCATAAGCCTCGAACGCCGCTTTGGATCGGTCCGCGGCATTGGTGATACGGAAGCAACGATGACGCTGACCTCGCCGGCATCGGAAATGCCCAGCATGCCAACGCCAAGCCTGCGACAGAGGTTGCGGTAGCGTTTGTCGGCTTCACGACCTCTGCCCTTGGACGATATCCGGGCAGCGATCCAGATCTCGTTTGAAATGGTCGCCCGGTCGACCGCCTGCAAAATGAGTTCCAGATTGAAACTCAATTTTAGTTCGGCGACCACGACAACAGGCGGATCGTCACTACTGAGGCCGACAAGATCGCAGCCGCCAACCTCGCCCTTGACGACGTAACCTGCCTTTTCGAGAAAGCTTTTTACCGGCAGATAGAGCGAAGTTTCCATGTATACAGATCAAATCGGAGAATCGTTTGACAAAAAACTACACCGATATGGCAGCCAGGGACACCGCATTTGCCTCGCATTGAGGAGTATCTCACCCACGACACCACCGAAATCTTTCGATCCTAACTCGCGATTCGGCCTGTTCAATTGCAAACCTGCCAGAAATCTTTGTTTGAAAATGCCGATAATAGGCAAATTTCGAGCACTTCGATTGTTGCTTGGATGTCTACAATCCATGTCGAAGGGAGCGAAACAAATGACGGCTGCTTTGCGCCCCGATGTCGGCCGTTCAGCATAAAAGGCCCGTCGCCCGAAAGCTGACACAGATGCTGACCACACTGGGTGGTGAAGGTGGACTCTAGAGACGTTCCGATTGGCGATCGCCAGCGACCTGCTCAACCTGGACCCGTCATGCCGGCGTCGGCGCGATTCCACGCAATCTCGTCAACCCTATCGCGGCGAACACGAGAGCGGCGCCAGAGGCGACGGTGCGAACCTGGTTCCAGAACTGCCATCGCCCCGAATAGCCCTCCCAGATCTCGCGCGCGGTCTCTAGGTCAGTGGGCACGTTCACGGCCGCCAGCGCTTCGTTCATGGGCACGTTCACGGCCATTGTGAGGAACAGGCCGAACGCGAAATAGACGACCGCCGCTGCCAGGAACCAAGCGGCAGCCGATGTTTGCACGGCCCTGCGGAGGACCAGCGCCGTGATCGTGAGAACCACCGGTGTGAGGAAAAACGCGGGAAAGAAAACAGCGTTACGCACCGACCCGTTCATCGCCTGCATGGCTGCAATTGCGACGCGGGGGTCCGCTTGGTCCAAGCCCCACATGGTGGAGCAGATCCAAGCATAGAAGAACCCAAATATCGCCCCGCAAAACACGATGGAAGTGATCGGCAGCACCAAGAACATGGCGGGCATGGCAGCCTCCCTCAAACCGTACGCATGTGTACGTCTTTACATATCCGTATTGATGTGTACGCCTTAAGTCAAGACGGCTGGAGATTACGCATGCGAGAAGAAAGCAGGGCTAAACGGCATCGGCAAATTGAAGAGGCGGCCTACAGGGTTCTGAAGAGACAGGGCTATGGAGGAGCGTCTATGCTGGCCGTTGCCAAGGAGGCCAAGGCGTCCAACGAAACGCTCTATCGCTGGTATGGCGACAAGCGTGGCCTGTTCAAAATGATGGTGGAAGGCAATGCCAAGGCAACGACGGCAGCCTTGGAAGCAGCCATTGGCCGCGGCGCCGACCCCCTGAGCACGCTTGAACAGATTGCCCCGGTCCTGCTGTCGATGCTGCTTGGTGAGCGGGCCATTGCGCTGAACCGGGCGGCGGCGTCCGACGAAAGTGGGGAACTCGGTGCAACCATTGCTTCATCTGGCCGGGAATCGGTGTTTCCATTGATGGAAACCCTGATCCAGAACGGACTGCAGCTCGGCGTACTTGCAGCCCCCTCTGCCCCAATGGCGACGGAATGGTTCCTGAGCCTGTTGATCGGTGATCAGCAGATCAGGCGGGCCGTCCGCGCAATGGCCTTGCCATCGGAGAAGGAAATCAGGTCCAGAGCCGCCACTACGATGGGCGCCTTCCGAAAGTTGTGCGCCGTATGACGTCTGCCCGTCGTTGCGAACTGCCGTGACGAGCGGACGGCTTTTTTCCGCAGTGCGGTTGCCTGACGGATCGGACGGCCGACCGCTTCGGGCACAGCCGAGCCGTGTGTCGTGTCCAAGGGGCGTCAGCCGAACGGCGACTTACTCTAGTTCTCGGTCAGAACCGGACCGGCAGCTACCGGCCCCATCTCGCTCATTCAAGTGCTCTAGAAGAGCCCCTTTGAATCCCTCACCTTGAGCGGAATCGAACCGCAGACTCACTGACTACGGCATTCTGAGGTTGCGGTTCCACACAAGACTTTAATCGGCCTAGTATAGCTCTTATGAGCGCGACAACCTGTGGGACAAACGTTCGCTGAAACAATACGATGCGATCAAGACCATCAAAATCGCTTCGACGGCGCCATAATTTCACACGTCTTTTCGAGTGCGAAAGACTTGCGGCCACCATTCATGCCAGCAACGGTGCGGAACCTGTTTTACATCGTAGCAAGCAGAAAAGGTTAGAGCTTGCTGTTTGTAATTCGCAGACTGTACCTACGTCACGGATCATCGCACGGTTGCTTGCACGGTGTCGCTTTGCCTTTAATTCGGGTCTTCCTCAATCTGTGTGATGTTTTTGAACCAGCTGGCTCAGCCAGGATCTGGCAGCACATTAGCAACCTTGGGCCGTTTCAAATCCGCTACGATTGCCCTTAGGTAGAGCCTTGGGCCGTTTTCGGTCATCTATGGTCCCCAACCCGAGTAGACTTCCTGATGCCTATCATGGTGATACGGTGCTTCAGCTGTTCACAATTGTGTGGTCGCTGACTGGAATGGTAGGACGCTTCATCAAGCATTCCTCCGCTGCGATTGAGCAAAAAGCCCAACGAATTCGGCAACGCCGACATGTCCGGCTTGCATAGGGAGAATGATTTCGGGCAGTTGATCAGGCCAAGCACCACACAAATTGAGGAAGACCCCCTTTAAGGGCAAAGCGACAGCGGATTTTGCAGCCAAAGACATAGCCGCGGTTGCTAGAACGCGGGGCAGCAATCCACATGCCATGATGATGTGGCTTGGAGAAGCGATGTCACGTTAACCGCCGAGTGGCGCGAGGCAGGATATCTGTTGGGGCAGGACGGCTGCACCCGCGTATCCGGCGCTTGTTATGGACCACAAGGAGCGTGGGCCGGGTTTTGAAGGTGTCTACAAGGTCCTGAAGGACGAAGCGAGCAACTCGACCGGCCAAGCCGTGTATTATTTCGAAAGGGCTATGAGACATCCTTGGGGCGATTATAACCTTTCACGGAGGATTTCGTAAAGCGCTTTTCCCTTGAATGCTCCATGCGGCCAGGTTGTAGAAGCGCTCCCATTTCGTTCAGTTTTGCTCTGAGATCGACATCACCGGTTTAGGACAGGAGCTGGTAGAACTCTTGCTCATCTGTCCCGTGCGAGCGCTCGACCTTTCCGTTCAGTTGGGGGATGCTGGTTTGATATAGGCGTGGCGTATGACATTGGTGCACCGAGCCGAAGTTCGAGGCAGTTCGATCTTTGATGCCGCCTGTTTTGCTGTTTGTTCAACGTCTCGTGGCTCCAATCGATTGTCGCAGCGAGAGTCTGGTGTCTGGGAAGAGCGGTCCTTCGCCCTTTGGTTACGATGCTGAAGCGGTCGTCCAGCCGGGCGGCGAGTTCCCTCAGACCAAACAATGGAACCCGAGCGGCAGCAAGTTCAGTCGCAAGCGGCAAGCCGTCGAGCCTCGCACACACTGCCGCTAAAATCGCGGCATCGCCGTCCGTTACCTGAAAGGTTCTGTCTGCTGCCGCCGCTCGTGCGACACTACCCTCTTTGTTACCTCATTCTGAAGGTTTGGATTCGCATACCACTGCATAGTCGCGACAAACCTAAGTATGATTTCGCCCACAAGGGTTTCGGGTATAGCTATTTTTCGTCTCCCAGAGAGGCGGTAGCGAACTCTACCCGCCGCTATTACTTCGTGTCCTCCCACTCCCGGATTGCAGCAGAGTTCGATCCGCCAGACCGTCCAGTGCCCCCTGGGTGGCCCCGCTTTGGTGATTTACTCGGAACAGTCCAGAGCCTTTGTATGGCTTTGGCACGGCGAACAGGAGACAGTACATGACCGCAAATAAATCTTCCGCAACAACCACCACCCTCCCCACCCGCCGCTTCGGTCGTACCGATATGGAAATTACACGTGTTGGTTTGGCGCCTGGGCAATTGGCGGTGCCGACTGGGCTGTTGGCTGGGGCTCGCAAGACGACATTGATTCAATCGCAGCCATCCGGCATGCGGTCGATCGCGGAATCAACTGGATCGACACCGCAGCGATCTATGGTCTCGGCCATTCCGAAGGACTTGTGCGCAGAGCGCTTGCCGACATACCCCTGCGCGTGCCGGATCCTTTGAATGAGGAGCGCAATCGGTTATGAGCTATGAAACTAGGGGACCCTCATCAGCGACGCTCGAAGGGGACGCGAGGCGACTGAACGCCCGCCACAGCGATGTGAACGTTGGTGAAATCGCGATCGGAGTGGTTATCGGACGGACGTCGGAATTCTTCGATTTTTTCGTCTATGCCATCGCATCGGTGCTGGTCTTTCCAAAACTTGTATTCCCTTATGTCGATGCGCTGACGGGCACACTTTATTCCTTTGGCATCTTTGCTCTTGCCTTCATCGCGCGACCGCTTGGCACTGGCATCTTCATGGCAATCGATCGCACCTACGGCCGAGGTGTAAAGCTCACGATCACGCTGTTCCTGCTCGGAAGCTCCACCGTGGCAATTGCATTCCTGCCCGGCTACGATCAAGTTGGATGGGCGTCAGCTTTGCTTCTGGCGCTGTTCAGGATCGGTCAGGGACTGGCTCTGGGAGGCGAATGGGACGGTCTGGCTTCGCTTCTTGCGCTCAATGCTCCCGAGCGCCGCCGGGGCTGGTATGCCATGATCCCGCAACTCGGGGCACCGCTCGGCCTTATGGTCGCAGCGGCTTTGTTTGCGTTTTTTGTCGCGAACCTCTCCGCCCGGGACTTCCTCGATTGGGGTTGGCGCTATCCGTTCTTCGTGGCCTTCGCGATCAATGTCGTTGCGCTGTTCGCACGGCTTCGCATGGTCGTGACGCCACAATACGCAAAGCTTTTCGAAAGCCAGGAGCTCCAGCCGACCACTGTCACAGACACGCTCAAGGCCGAGGGGCGCCATGTCGTCATCGGAACATTTGCTCCTCTCGCTAGTTTCGCGCTGTTCCACATAGTCACCGTATTTCCTCTTTCATGGGTGTTCCTGTTTACAGATCAGGGACCGGCGCGGTTTCTAGTGATCGAGACGATTGGCGCGGCGGTCGGCGTGGTGGCAATCTTCGCATCGGGCACTATCGCAGATCGCGTAGGGCGTGGCACCCTGCTCGGCGTTACTGCCTTAGCCATCGCCGTTTTCAGTGGATTCGCCCCTCAATTGCTTGATGGCGGCGATGTTGGCGAAATGATTTTCATGATCCTCGGCTTCCTACTTCTTGGCCTGTCCTTTGGCCAGTCATCGGGCGCAGTTGCATCGAATTTCTCAAAAGCACACCGCTACACCGGTTCTGCGCTGACATCCGATCTGGCATGGCTTTTCGGCGCAGGTTTTGCACCTTTGGTAGCACTCATTCTCGCGAGCCGCTTCGGCTTGATCGCCGCCGGTGCCTACTTGCTTTCGGGCGCTGTATGCACGCTGGTCGCTCTGGGAATGAATCGCCAAGTTGTAGCCCACGATCAATAACAAGGCACCGGCCACATCAACCCAAAACCAGCCATTGTGGCGGAAGTTGAAAAGATGACGATCAAAAGCGACGGATCCGTGAGAGCTTACCTGGGTAGCCGGCTGCGTGCCTGCCGGAACCGTCTTCTCTCCATCGCCTTGCTTCCGCTTTTCGCGTCAGTGACTGCATGCAACGCTGTGGTCATGAACCCTTCTGGCGACGTGGCGGTGCAGCAGCGCGATCTGGTGATCATCTCTACCGTGCTAATGCTGCTCATCATCGTGCCGGTCATGATTTTGACCGTGTTCTTTGCCTGGCGCTACCGGCAATCGAACACCGACGCTCCTTATGACCCAGACTGGGATCATTCAACCCAGCTCGAGTTGCTCATCTGGGCCGCCCCGTTGCTCATCGTCATCTGCCTGGGTGCGGTGACCTGGATGGCAACGCATCTGCTCGATCCCTATCGAGCATTGGGCCCCTCTCCCGGCGAAGCCGTCTCGGAAGCAACAAAACCGCTGGAGGTGGAAGTGGTCGCGCTCGACTGGAAATGGCTGTTTATCTACCCGGAATATGGCGTGGCGACGGTCAACGAGATGGCGGCGCCCGTGGATCGACCGATCGAGTTCCGCCTGACTTCCTCGTCAGTGATGAATTCCTTCTATGTTCCCGCGTTGGCGGGGCAGATCTATACCATGCCGGGAATGCAAACAAAGCTGAGCGCGGTCATCAACCACCCAGGGGTGTATCAGGGGTTTTCCGCAAATTACAGCGGTGCTGGCTTCTCCGGCATGCGCTTTGCGTTCCGGGGCCTGCCAACGGCCGATTTCGACAAGTGGGTTGCCGATGTGAAGGCTCAAGGCAGCGCGCTGGATCGCAATATCTATCTGCAACTTGAGCAGCCGAGTGAAAATGATCCGGTGCGCCGCTATGCGACCGTCGATCCCGAGCTATTCGGCGCCGTTCTCAATCGGTGTGTCGAGCCCAATAAAATGTGCATAAGCGAGATGAGCACTATCGACGCAAAAGGCGGTCTTGGTCTTGCCGGGATTTATAATGTCCGCCCGCTCGAAAACAATAATTATACCAGGCGCGGTTCCGTTTTCGGACCCGAAATCAGTTTCGTCGCGGGTATCTGCAGCACGAGCGAGGCAGTCAAAGCAAGCGTTGACGCGCCGCTGATGACGCCCCGCGATACATTGCCCATCACTGGCGCCGGTCTCCCACGGCCCTTCTCTGCTCCCTTTTTCGGCTTCCAGCGCCGGCTGTCAAATTCCTGAACGGATCCAACCCGACATGTTTGATAATCCCAATCTTCTTAAACTCGTTTTCGGCCGGCTCACTCTGGATTGCCTTCCGTTGCACGAGCCCATTCTGGTCGTCACCTTTGCTGTGGTAGCGCTGGGCGGCGCGGCGGTGATAGGAGCCCTCACCTATTTCCGCGTGTGGGGCTATCTCTGGCACGAATGGTTCACAAGCGTGGATCACAAGCGCATCGGCGTTATGTACATGGTTCTCGGCATCATCATGCTGCTGCGCGGCTTTTCCGACGCCATCATGATGCGTCTTCAGCAAGCCATGGCATTTAACGGTTCCGAAGGCTACCTGCCCGCGCAACACTTCGATCAGGTCTTCACGGCCCACGGCGTGATCATGATTTTCTTTGTGGCTATGCCGCTCGTCACCGGATTGATGAACTTTGTCGTTCCGCTGCAGATCGGTGCACGTGACGTATCCTTTCCATTCCTGAACAATTTCAGCTTCTGGATGACCACCGCCGGCGCGATCCTAGTGATGATGTCGCTGTTCGTCGGCGAGTTCGCCAGGACCGGCTGGCTCGCCTATCCGCCTCTCTCGAATATCGGTTATAGCCCCGATGCCGGCATGGATTATTACATATGGGCGCTGCAGATAGCGGGTGTCGGGACACTGCTGTCCGGTGTGAATCTCGTCGCTACTATCGTAAAGATGCGCGCGCCGGGCATGAGCATGATGAGGATGCCTATCTTCACCTGGACGGCACTGTGCACCAATGTGTTGATCGTAGCTGCATTTCCAGTGCTGACCGCCGTGCTCGCGCTGCTCACTCTCGATCGCTATGTCGGCACAAATTTCTTCACCAATGACTTCGGCGGCAATCCGATGATGTACGTGAATCTCATTTGGATATGGGGCCATCCGGAGGTCTACATCCTCATCCTGCCGGCCTTCGGCATCTTCTCGGAAGTCACCTCGACGTTCTCGGGCAAACGCCTCTTCGGTTACACCTCCATGGTTTATGCGACCGTGGTCATCACCATTCTCGCCTATCTCGTCTGGCTCCATCACTTCTTCACTATGGGCTCCGGCGCAAACGTCAATTCCTTCTTCGGTATCACCACCATGATCATCTCGATTCCGACGGGCGCAAAGATCTTTAATTGGCTCTTCACCATGTACCGCGGCCGCATCCGTTTCGAACTTCCGATGATGTGGACTGTCGCCTTCATGCTTACCTTTGTTATCGGCGGTATGACTGGCGTGATGCTGGCTATCCCTCCGGCAGACTTTGTGCTGCACAACAGCCTGTTCCTCGTTGCCCATTTCCACAATGTCATCATCGGCGGCGTATTGTTCGGCATGTTCGCCGGCATCAGTTACTGGTTTCCAAAAGCTTTCGGGTTCAAGCTCGATCCGTTCTGGGGAAAGATGTCGTTCTGGTTCTGGGTCATCGGCTTCTACTTCGCTTTCATGCCGCTCTATGTGCTCGGGCTGATGGGAGTGACGCGGCGACTGCGTGTGTTCGACGACCCATCGCTGCAGATCTGGTTCGTGATTGCTGCTTTCGGGGCCTTCCTGATCCTCCTCGGTATCTTGTCCTTCCTCATCCAGATCTATGTCAGTGTCCGCAATCGTGAGGCGCTGCGCGATTTGACCGGCGATCCCTGGGAAGGCCGGTCGCTGGAATGGTCGACTTCATCGCCGCCACCCGTCTATAACTTCCCCTTCACCCCGGTAATCCATGACCTGGACGCTTGGGACGACATGAAAAAACGTGGTTACAGCCGTTCACTGGAAGGTTTCAGGGCGATTCACATGCCACGGAATACCGGTGCTGGCATCATCCTGGCCGGACTGAGCATGATCTTCGGTTTTGCGATGATCTGGTACATCTGGTGGCTGGCAGCAGTAAGCTTTGTCGCGTTGCTGGCGGTCGCGATCGGTCACACCTTCAATTACAAACGCGATTTCCATATACCTGTCGATCAAGTTGTACAGACGGAAGACCAACGCACCGCCCTTCTCGCCGCGGGGTTGGCACAATGAGTACGATAACCGCCAGCGCGCAAGGCAGCACCGACGTTCCTGTATTTCACCGGACGGACGAACATGATCATGCCGAAGGCGGCAGCACCATGTTTGGCTTCTGGATCTACCTGATGAGCGATTGCCTCATCTTCGCAGTGCTGTTTGCCACCTATGGGGTGCTCGGTGCCAATTATGCGGCCGGTCCCTCGCCCAGGGACCTGTTCGATCTGCCCCTCGTGGCGGTCAACACGTCCATGCTGCTCCTTTCGTCCATTACATATGGCTTCGCCATGCTGACGATGGCGAAAGGCCGTGTCGGTGCGACACAAGCCTGGCTTGCGGTGACCGGCCTGTTCGGTATCGCTTTCATCTGCATCGAACTCAGCGAATTCTCGCATATGATTCATGAGGGTGCGACGCCGCAGCGCAGCGCCTTTCTGTCGTCCTTCTTCACCTTGGTGGGAACGCATGGCCTGCACGTGACTGTGGGGCTGATCTGGCTGATGACGTTGATGATGCAGGTTGCCCGGTACGGGCTAATCCAGGCAAATATGCGCCGGTTGACGTGCCTGAGCATGTTCTGGCACTTCCTTGACGTCATCTGGATCGGCGTCTTCACTTTCGTGTACCTGATGGGAATGTTGCGATGAATACGGATGCAAAGACCGGTTATGACGCCCATGGAGATGACAGCGGTCAGGCCCACGGCTCGCTTCGGTCCTACCTCATCGGCTTTGGCCTTTCGGTCGTCCTGACGGCACTTCCCTTCTGGCTTGTCATGAGCGGCACGCTGGACTCAAAGCAGGCAACAGCACTGGCAATCATGGCGTTAGCCGTGGTGCAGATCGTGGTCCACATGATTTTCTTCTTGCACATGAACGTGCGGTCCGAAAACGGCTGGTCGATGATGGCGCTGATCTTCACCCTCGTTCTGGTCGTCATCACGCTGACCGGTTCGCTTTGGGTTATGTACCATCTCAATGCCAACATGATGCCCGGACACGATATGAGCCAGATGCCATGACAGCGGCTGCCGTAGTGGCCGAGCTCGCCAATGAAGGCGATAAGACCGATCACTCCGGGGCACACGCTTTCACCGGCAACGATCCGCTTCCCGCGCAAAATTCCTTGCTGAAGCTTTGCGCGCTTGGCATGGTTGCTCTTTTGGGCGTGACCGTCCTGTCGGGTCTCGGCATCTGGCAGCTTGAGCGCCGTATCTGGAAGCTGGAATTGATCGATCAGGTGAAACAACGGGTTCACGCCCCAGCGTTCTCCGCGCCCGGCCCCGCCTCCTGGGACCATATCAACGCCACCGACGATGGCTATCGCCATGTCCGTGTGGGCGGACGCTTTCTGGACAAGCCTGATACGCTGGTGAAAGCCGTAACAAATCGCGGGGGCGGTTTCTGGGTCCTCGCGCCGTTTCATACCGCGCAAGGCTTTACCGTTCTCGTCAACCGCGGCTTTTTACCGGCTGACCTGGCACGAAGCCGATGGCGGTCGAATATCCACGCCGGAGCCGATACCAATCTTACCGGTCTTATGCGCATGACCGAGCCCGGCGGCGGTTTTCTGCGGGGGAATGATCCCACTGCCGATCGCTGGTATTCGCGCGATGTCGCTGCGATCGCGGCAGCTCGCGGCATCGGACAGGTCGCGCCTTACTTTATCGATGCCGACGCAAACGCCAATCAGGATGGGCCTCCGGTCGGAGGACTGACCGTCATCACCTTTCCCAACAATCATCTGGTCTATGCGCTGACCTGGTTTGCAATGGCGCTGATGCTTGCTGCCGCCTCGATTCTCATCGCGCGCGGCGAATGGCAGGTTCGCAGAGGGCACCGTAAACCAGTTAGCGATGATGGATGGCACCGTAAACTTAACCAGTTGGCGATGTTTCTCTATGAATTTGAGTGATAACCGAGGTTGGTGATCTACTCTATCGCCGTCACCGTTTTCCAGTTGAAGTGTACTTCCGCTTCCCGCTCGGTCTTCGCATGGCAATGGCGAAGACTGAAACCGTGGCGATAATGCCTGCAAGTGCTGACCGTGGGTGTCGCTTTGCCTTTAATTCGATTCTTCCTCAATTTCTGTGGTTAACAGAGTGTTAGCGCCGCGATTGCTATCTGCGGGGATGCGAACGCAATTGAAATGGTCACCCGGCCCAGGGGTCAAAGTTCCGGGTATCACCCTTCAAGATGAACAAAACTGGGTTGTTTCTGCCGCTGCGAAACCTGTCGGTATCTGCACGGCTGGCACAACCGCCGCCTCCAGGACTTGCCTGTTCAGGGTCAAGTTGTGAAAATCAAACTCGCACTGAACCGGTGGCAGTGTAGGCACCGGAAATGCGGGCGACGAACCTTCACCGCAGGCCCGCCAGGTGGCTGACCGTTTTCATCTGGTCCAAAATCTCAGGGCGGCGATCAAGGAACAGATGTGCGTTTATGGCCACACCCATGTCAGACCCATTCTCTCCAAGATGCGATCGCCAGCGCTACAGCACAACTCGCCGTGCCCGCATGGCGCACAGACAATCCCGTCAGGAAATATTTGCCACGCTTCAAGCGTTGCGCCAGCAGGGCCTCACCTACAGCGAGATTGCAAGGCGGACCGGATACGAGCGCCGCAGCATCGCGAATTGGCTCACTTCTAACGCACATCGAGACAGAAACCGGGCAGCATTGAATCCGACATCGCCGTTGTATTTTGAAACTTTTCTGGCTGAATGCTGGAAGAATGGAAACCGCATTGGGCGCCATCTGTTTCACGATATCAAGAACCGCGGCTACACGGGCAGTCGTTCCAATCTGGAGCGCCTGTTGAAGGTGTGGCGTGAAGCCGAAAACATCCAACCCGACGACCCGCCTCCAGATGTGCATGTTTCAGAACCTGTCCGCGATCCTGATACCGGCCATGTGATCTCGTCTGTGGTGGCTGCAGCGTTGTGCATAAAACCGCGCGGCTTGCTGACAGATCTTCAGACCAGAAAGGTCAATGCTTTGAAGCAGGGCTCGACGGTGTCGCCATAATGCGTGACTTGGCCATGCGCTTCAACGGCATCTTGCGCAGCAGGAATTCGGAGGCACTGGATGAATGGATCGACGATGCCATTGACACCGAACTGACGGCGATCATGCGTTTCGCCAGCGTTTTGCGCCGGGATATTGATGCCGTCAAAAATGCAATCGACCTCCCTTGGAGCAACGGTCAAGCCGAAGGGCAGATCAACCGCCTCAAGATGCTGAAGCGAGCAATGTACGGTCGCGCCGGCCCAGAACTGATGAGGGCAAGAATGCTGCCGCTGAATCACAGAAATTGAGGATGAACCGTTTCAAGGGCAAAGCGACAGCGGTTTAGCGCGCTGACGATCTGAGTGGAAAAAACTGACGCGAAGCCCTACGCCCACCTCCCTAAGCCGCTGGGCTGGCGACATCATCGCCTACAGCCACAGAGCCGCATTTATCGCCCGTCCGGCAAGACGATGCCAGGTCAAAGGAAGTTTTCCCTCACCATTTCCCAAACATCCTTTCCCCGACCGTGCAAAACGGCACGAGCCGAATAAAGCGCCATGCCAACTGCTGGTGCCGCAGCTATGAATGGTGGCATGACCAGCTGCATGGGACTGACGTGCACGTGCAGCAGTGCGGGCCCCGGTTGGGCAAGCCAGTCCTTGACGCTCCCTTCAAGTTCGTCCGCCTTGGAAACCGTTTGGCCCCAGAGGCCCAGCACTCGCGCAGCTTCCCCGAAATTCGGGTTTTTCAGCCGCGTGAACGTATCGAGCATCCCCTCAGCCCTCTGCTCGATCTCCACGAAGCCGAGTTTGCCATTGTCATAAACGGCAATCTTGATCGGCAATTGCTCCTGGACCACGGTCATCAGGTCACCGAAAAGCATTGCGAGCCCGCCATCGCCGGCCAGACAGACGACCTGGCGGCCTGGCTGAGACTTCTGCAGCCCAAGGGCCGAGGGCATGCCGCCAGCCATGGTTCCATGCAGGAGACTGGCAAAGGTGCGGCGCTGGCCATTGGTCTCGATGTAGCGAACAAGCCAAACGGCCGGTGTACCAATGTCGGCAGAAAATATCGCGTCCTTGGCGGCATGGCGGTTGATCACTTCAGTCAGATAGGTCCCAGGAATACTCCCGTCGTGACCCGCGACAGCCTTTGCCTTTTCCGATTCCCTGGCTTTGGCGTAGCGCTGTACGTATCGGTCACGGAAGGAGGCGTCAGTGCGCTCGACCAGCTTCGGCAGCAATGCTTCCAGGGTTGGTCGCACATCGCCGACAACACCCTTGGTGATCGGATGGCGGCGCCCGAGGTGTGTTGGATCGATATCGACCTGAACAATCTTCGCCTTGTCGGGATAGAACTGCCGCCAGGCAAAATCGGCCCCCAGAAGCAGCAGCGTGTCGCAATCGAGCAAGGCGTGATATCCGGCTTCATTGCCGAGGATGCCGGTCATCCCGATGTTGTAGGGATTGTCAAACTCGAGAAAGTCTTTCCCGCGCGAGGTATGGGCGATCGGGGCCTTGACCTTTTCGGCAACCGCCAGGATTTCCTGGTGTGCCCCCTGGCAGCCCGCTCCTGCATAGATGGCGATGTCCCCGCCGTTGTTGAGTATCTCGGCGATTTCGTCGAGATCGGCATCGCTCGGTCGAACGACGGGCTGTGCAACGTGAACTGCGTAGGGGATGTCATCGTGTACCGTTGAGGCGGAAACGTCCGCCGGCACGATGAGAACGGCGACCCCGCGTTTCGCCAAAGCGGTCTGGCAAGCGATGACGGTTTTGCGCCGCGCCTGCTCCGGTGTATAAATCATGTCACAGAAAACGCTGCAGCTTTGGTAGATCTGCTTGAAATCGACTTCCTGGATGAAATCGAAGCCCAACTCATCGCGAATGATCTGGCTGGCAATGAGAATGACGGGCGCGCGGTTTCGGTTTGCTTCGAAAATCCCGTTGATGAAATGGAGGCTCCCTGGCCCGCAGCTTCCGGCGACGGCCGTCAGGTGACCCGTCAGTTGTGCTTCGGCCTGTGCGGCGAAAGCGCCGGCCTCCTCGTGTCTCACCGCCACCCACTCGATCGTGCTTCGTTCGAGCGAACGCGCGATCAGATTGAGCGTGTCACCCACGACGCCGTAACAATGTTCGACGCCTGCGCTCTGCAGCGTTTCAACGATGATGTCTGCTACCTGCTTGCTCATGGCGTCCAACTCCTGGTGAGACCGTTTCGAGCCTCGCATAAATGGACCAAATCCATGAGATTTCTACTATACGGATGTATGAGCTGCTATTCTTTGGTCGCTTCGCTGAACTCGCCACGACAGACCGGGAGATCCCCATTGTCTTCATCACAGGCCATGGCGATATTCCCATGTCGGTGCAGCCGATGAAAGGCGGTGCCATTGAGTTCCTGACCAAGCCGTTCCGCGATCAGGCGCTCCTCGAGGCCATTCAGCTCGGCCGCTCTCGCGATCGTGCACGGCGGGAGAATGAAGAGGCTCTGGTCGATCTCAGGGAGCGTTTCGCGTCTCCGAGCCCAGAGAGTGGGAAGGTGCACCGCAGCCGTCTGATGCGAAAGATGAAGGCCCATTCGCTTCTCGCACTCAGCCGAACGGCGGAAAAGCTGCAACTGGTACCCGAGGAGCCGCAACACTGCTGAGCCGAAGCTGCACCGGCAGTAGTGGTTCTACTGGCATTCGATCTGCCCTCCTTCGCGTGTAAACCAAAGTTTAGCGCAGTAACACCATGAGGCTACTCCGCGCCACCCTGTGTACAATAGATCGCGGGCGTTCCAAATCGTCAAACTGCATCTCACCCGGACACCGTGCGTGTTCGGGCCGCTCAAGCAACACATGGCGACGGCACATGGGGATACCGGTTCACATATGGGCATATGCCCTGCGGACATGGCTGGGGGCGGTGATCGCGCTCTATGCAGCATTCTGGCTGCAACTGGGAGGTGCATCCTCCGCGGCAGTCACGGTGGCGATTCTGGCGCTGCCAACCCGCGGGGCTGCGCTATCGAAAGCGGCGCACCGGCTAGCGGCGACCTTCATCGGTGCGACCATGTCGATCGTTATTGCTGGACTTTTTCCCGGCGAACCGCTCGGCCTGTTGCTATCGTTCATTTGCTGGATATGCATCTGCGTTTTTTCGGCAAGCTACCTGCGCGGCTATCGCGCCTACGCCGCGGTCTTGTCCGGGTATACGGTAGCGATCATTACCGTCGCCAACATCGATACCCCACAAAACGTGTTCACAACCATGACAGATCGTGTGGCGGCGATAACGATTGGTATCCTTTGCGTCACCATTATCAACGACCTCTTCGCTTCGCCGTCGGTATGGTCGGGCTTGGATCGCAAGATAAGCGACATTTGGCGCGACGTCCGTGAACATGCGCGCAGCGTGCTGAGCAAAGGGCAGGAGAATCCCGAAACGGCCGCCGCGCTGCTGTCGCAGATAGCCGGTTTGCGGGAAGATATCGATGTGGTCGGTCACGACATGGTGGACGGCCCGTATCGGGCAGCAGGTGCACGCAGCGCGATGATGGCGCTCCTTGAGACGGTTTACCTGCTTCGTCGGCTAAGCCTGTCTAAGTGTGACGACCCCATAGCTGTCTCGGTCAGGGCTCAGTGTTTGGCCGCACTCGACGATGAAGAATCGGAGGCGTCGACGCGGCTATCAAGGCTGCGTGAGTCGGAACTGTCGCGTCAAAATATCGACGTGGGTGCGGTTGGGCAGGTTCAGCAGGCGATTCGCTTCGTCGAATCGAAAGGCCTGTTCGATGATGGCATGTCGTCTTTGCGGGAAGGGCGGCCGCCAGCTCGCGACGTGCGGCTGAGTGACACCAAGGCATTCTTCTTCGCCGGGAGAAACGCGTTTCGCGTTGGTGTTGCTCTGTCAGCCTGCGCGATATTCCTTGTACTGGCAGGATGGCCGGCCTCGGTTGCGGCCCTGACCACAACAGCGATCTTGTGTGGGCTGAGCACCACAGCGCAGAGCCCATCGAAACTCGCAGTCGGAGCCATCGTTGCGTTCCCGATCGCCGCAGCAAGCGCCGGTTTTGTGCAGTTCTACATTCTGACGGAATCGCAAGACTTCGTTCGACTCGCCATCGCCATGGCCCCGATCCTGATCTTCGGTTGTTTGTTAAGCGTGCGGCCGCAGATCGCCGGGATCGGCACGATCATAAACGTTTTATTCTTGGTCCTGCTCGCGCCGTCCAATCCCCAACTTTACAATCCGCTGAACTTCTTCTTCGAATGCATCTTCGTGGCGTTCGCGCTCTGCGCGGTCTTGTTGGCAACGCGGTTGGTCTGGCCGGCGTCCGACCTCGACAGGCAGCTTGCGGTTGTCAGGGCGACAAAACGGACTTTGGCGGCATCTGTGTCCGGCGACGCGGAAAGCTTGCCCGCACTGGGTTTCGCGTTGGCAGCGCGGGTCGCAGATTATGTTGGCGCGACTGCCCCGGGGCGAGGATCCCGCCCACACGTGCTTAGGGCGCTCCTTGCGACCAACGACCTGTCGCTTGCTGTGGCGTCGGCCCACCTTCATCTGGAACAGACCTCGGACGACCCGGCAATCCGCTCAAGGATTGGTGCATTGCAGCGGGTCCTGCGATCCAGCAGCAGCCGGCGGCTTTATGCGACGGCGCGGTCAATTCTTCGGCACGCGCCCCCAGGGCAAGCCGCGTCTCATGAGCCGCTCATAGCCGCAGCCGCAGATCTGTGGGCTACCGGTTTGGTGCTGGAAGGTGAGCGGCTCCTGATACGACATTTCTGCGACGACAACTTGGGAGACGGTTTGTGGCGCGTGTAATGAGAAGAAGGCGATTCGCAACCAATGTCCTGCGATATCTCGCCACGGGCGCGCTCGTCGTAGCGGCGCTGGTTGCCGCAAGAGACGGGTGGACGCTTTATGTGACGTCGCCATGGACGCGCGACGGCACGGTGCGCGTGCAGGTCGCAAACGTGGCGCCGCAGGTTTCGGGACAGATCGTCGAGGTGCGAACCTACGACAACCAACGCGTCCACAAGGGAGACGTGCTTTACGTCATCGACAAGTTTGATTTTCAGGTGGCGCTGGATACCGCGAAGGCGGCTGTCCTAAGCAGTGAGGCCGACCTCGCTGTCAAGAAGGCCGAGGCCGGTCGCCGCGAGACTCTGTCCACATCGTTCAGCTCGATTGAGGAGAAGCAGGCGTTCAACGGCTCAGCGGAGATGGCCGCTGCTACCCTTGCGAGCGCCAAGGCCTCGCTCTCTCAAGCGGAAACCAACCTTCAAAGAACAGAAATACTCTCCCCGGTCGACGGCTACGTAACAAATCTCCTGATGCGCGTCGGCGATTTCGCTCAAACCGGCTCTTCCAACGTCTCGGTGATCGATGAACACTCGTACTGGATCGATGCGTATTTTGAGGAAACCAAGTTCGCCAGGATACATGTGGGTGACCCGGTCGAAGTGAAGCTGCTAGGATACGATGTCCCGATCAACGGAACCGTCGAGAGCATTACCGGTGGCATCAGCGCTTCGAACGCCGCAAGCAGCACACAAGGCCTGCCTAACGTCGATCCGATATTCACCTGGGTTCGTCTTGCGCAGCGAATTCCGGTGCGCATCAGGATCGACCAAGTGCCGCAAGGGGTGCCACTGATTGCGGGAATGACCTGTAGCGCGTCGGTCGTCGGAAGGGAAGATTCAGCATCGACGCTCGGAGCTGGAGGCTCTACTCTCTGGTTTAGCCAACTGATGGAGTGGCTCCTATGAGGGCGCAAACCGATATCGATCTTGGCGGCGTCTTGGTCGACCCCTTCGTGCGGTATCTTTTTCTGGCATTGGTCATCCTGCTCGCCGTTCGATTTGTCGTCGGCAGGCTGGGCCTGAGGCGGCTATTTGCCAATCCTCCGCTCGCCGAAGCGGCAATCTACGTCTGCATCCTCGGTTCGCTCGTGGTGTTTTGGAACTGAGCGACAGCCGGAACGCCGTCCAGCACTGCAGGTTTCTCCGCTCGGTCCTTTTCTCGCACGAACGCGCGTCTCTAGTTGCTATGGGGAACCGCCAGCAACCATTCTTTGAGCACGATCGGCCCCAGCTCAGCAGTATCGTACAAGCATAATTCCCAAGGAATATGCAAGCCAGAAGAATAGATGCCGACCACGATGACGATACTACAACGGCCTCTATTCGAATGACCTCGAAGCTATGATGAGCGTCACGAAAACTGCCACCTTTGCTGTCGGAACAACACTAAAAAGCACAGATATGCCTAGAACGGTCGCAGATCAGTTGGGCGAGTACCTCGTCGCGGCGGGGGTTAAGCGGGTATATGGCATTGTCGGCGACAGCCTCAACGGTTTGACAGACGCAATTCGGCGCCAGCGAAAAATCGAATGGGTGCATGTCCGGCACGAAGAGGTCGCCGCTTTCGCCGCTGGCGCTGAGGCGCATCTGACCGGCGATCTCGCGGTCTGCGCTGGAAGCTGTGGACCGGGCAACCTGCACCTCATCAACGGGCTCTTCGATTGCCATCGCTCGCGGGTACCGGTGCTGGCCATCGCGGCACATATTAACTCGTTTTCTATCCTTCCCAGTCGCGGGGTTTCACGAAAGGAAGAATCAAAACGGGGTGACATATGAAGCTGTGATAAGGGGCTTTGTTATTTAGTCCTGTTGTTGTCGTTCTGAATGACTGGACTGAACCGTTGCACCGTGCCGTAGCGCAAGTTCTTGAGTTCTACGACGCCTCCGTCCAAAACGGTATAAACAACTTCCCCGTTTTTAACCGTAGCGGTGTCGCCAGGCTTTCCTTCACCTCTTAGAATTTTGTTGATGGTAACGAATTGCGATGCGCTGTCGTTCTTGGCCAATGCAAACTGTGAATGAAGTCCGAGGCTTGTCAGCAAAGGAATAAAAGCGGTCAGTCGTCTTTTCATTATTCAATCCTTCCACGGGATGAACAGCACCGGAGCAAACGGCATTCCGACCACAAGCAGCCCTATTCCGCCCAAGCACAAGATCAAGCAGCGCCCGTGAGAAACTTATGAGCAGTAATTGCTCTTATTGTACTGGAAACCGAGGATTTTACGGAATTGATGGGCCATATACGTCTCGTAAACGATTGTATACTAGATGCTCTCACTCTCTCAAGTGCCATTCACAATCATGCTCCGCGCGCATTCTATGGAGCCACAAGTGCCAAGTCCGCCAACCAACCTTATCTAAGGCATATGCCTCACATTGAGGCGGCCGAGCTAATTGTAGTTGCCTTCTTTTGGCTCTCACGTTCGGGTCCCACTGGATTTACAGAGCGCTGAGCTGAGTTGACTCTCCATCAACCGCTGACACACAAAGGGTGCATTCCCGGCGTGATCAGCTGAGCGCGCAGGAGCCAACGCCTCCAGGACTTGTTCGCCTCACTCACCCTCACCTGCTTCCGCCTCGGCTTGCTTGATCGAACCGCGTGTAGGTTCGTCACGCAATCCCGCACTCAAAGGCCTGTCATTATCGCGCTGGAGTGACAGGGGCGGCGGCGCCGCTGACTTCAGTACCTTCGACCAGTTGCACGGGTGGGTTTCGAACGACCTTGTCGCCTGACTTGAGGCCGCTGTTGACCTCGATGGTCGTTCCCAAATCCCTTGCCACGGATATCTTCCTCAAATGAACGATGCCGTTGTCGACAACCGCTACCTGCAGCCCGTCCGAATTGAAAATAAGTGCGTCGGACGGGACTGAAAAGCTGGCGACCTTGCTGGGGATTTGCAATTCAACGGTGCAGTAAATCCCTGGTTCGAGCAGCCTGTCCGTATTGGTTACATCAATTTCCGTCAGCAAGGTGCGGGGTGCCAGGCTCCAAGGAGTCCGAAATTCGCGTCACCGTTCCCGTGAAAACACGGTTCGGAATTTTGGGAACATGGATGATCGCATTCTCGCCGGGGCCAACTCCAAACACCTGGTCCTGCGGCACAAACACGTCGGTGGAGATAGGTTTGCTCTTCCGCTTGGGCGCTGTCGTCATAACGCATCAGCAGCCGGTGGTAGTGTACCGGGTAATTGAGATGAACCCATTCCGACGCGCCATAGAGGAATGCAATCTCCACGGCTTTATCGAGATCCGCTATGAGGCTATCGATGGCGACCTGAAGCCGGCTCGCCCGGTTGGCTGCGGTAAGGACTGGTTCGTTAGTTGGTTTGCTCGGCATGTGCGTCCCTATCCGGTTTCCAGCATCGCGGACGAATCGGTCAACCTTCGGGTGCATATCGGGCACCTGCGCAAAGTCCTCAGGGACGGCAAGTGCTGTCCGATATATCAATAACGGTCCGGGCCGCGGATATTGCTTTGTTGCTCCCGAGTGCTGGACACAACAACTTCGCCCGATCGACAACATGTCCGGAGACGTCGGCGGCGGCGCTCCTGCGCCGCCAGCATCCGGTTGCCCCCGCCTGTCAAGGTGATCGGGCGGGACAAAAAGCGTGCGGAACTGAAGAAAATGCTCATCGCCGGTCTCGTATCGGCCATTCCGCCTGCCGGCTTTAGGTCTTAGGCGTGTAAACCAACGTATGATACCGCTTCACGCCGACCGTCCCTACGTCTGTGTAATGCCTTCAATGAAATGAACCAATACTCAGGAGTGAACCATGAGAACATCTGCATCAATCATGGCGGTAGCCGCTTTGGGCGTGACAATGGCATTTGGCTTGTCGACGGAATCGATGGCCCGCGGTCATGGAGGTCATGGCGGGCGCCACGGTGGCGGCCATCAAATCTTTAGGAACCACGGCCCTCACGGCAGTCATCACTTCGGTGGCTTTCGCGATCACCGTGGAGACTTCTACCGCCACGGTTTCCACAACCGAGGACATTTCAGGCATTTCAGGCACCGCGGCTATTATTGGGACAATCCTTACTATTCATGCGGATTCCCATTCTTGTTCGGGGGCGGTGATCCTTACTACTGCGGATATTGATGCCGACGCTGGAAGGCGCTCTGCGGTGTGTTGATTCCATCTGGATGAACTTGAGAAGAAGTACCGCTGTTCATGCTGTGACAGACTGGGTGAGGCTCGGCTTGGAGTTGGGCCGAGACCGGGCAGGCCATGTTAATCGGCCCAGAAAAGCATTTCTTTCTGCCATGCCAAAACCAACTGTTCGTCAATCAGCACCCTACCCTTGTGTCGAAAGCGTTCTGTCGTTCCCCCTAGGCGTCAAAGCCCAAGGAAAAACACGCCTAAATCCATGATGACCATACTGCTCGGCGCTGCGCAGCGATGGACTCGCACGCGGCACTCTTCGATGGCACCGCGGTCGTGCTTATCCAGCCTATTATCCGGAAACGTCGACAACTCTCCACCGCCTCGAACGGCGTTTCGCTAGTCAACTCCCTTGGCGAGCGGCGCGAGGCGACTCTCTGCAGGTTACGCGATCTAACGCCATTGCCGACCAAACTCTCTGGCAGGAGCCCGGCAGCAGTGACAACAGTATCAACGGATTTGTCCGCGATGCAATCGCACCTGAGCGAAATCGTAACAGTATCACCAGGTACGTTGATCTGGGTATGACCTACAAGGGGCTTTGCCGGGGCGTTACAACGACACAACAGGGATCGGCTTCGCTTACGCGACATGATCAACGGCGTGTCGAATCTAGCGAAAAGCGGACATTGCGTTCAGCGGCATGTCGCAATCCCGGCTCGGCGATTGGGAATGCTACCGTTTTCGGGCTGCGAACTGCCGTCACTTTCTAAAAAACTCCGATCTGGGGCGGTATACCGGCCGCGATTTGTCCTTTTGCAAGATCCCTTTCACGGGGAGGTGGGTCGGATCGAGAAGTCGCCGAGCATGCCGGGTCTCCATAAAGCCCAATATATCTATCCGCTTTTTTCGCTTGCCGCGAACAGCGTTGCAGCGGATCACGAATTTGATGGAAGGGGGGAGTCGGTAGATGCTGCCGGGATAAGTCTTAAACTGACCACGTGTTTGGGCAAACCATACCTACGTATACTTTCGCATCAGGCTGATTGTTTGTACCTCTACTACCGCGCCTGTCGAACACCGATGGGCCAGGTAGTTCCCCCGGCTACCACGCTTCAGTTTCCCCCTGGCTGAAGCCCGGACATCCTCCCGTGTCCGCAAAAGACCGCCCGAAGCCCACCGGGCGGTCTTTTGTTCTCAACAAGCGGGAGACAACAAGGAAGAGAAAAATGAAGCTGCCACTTGCAATCGCTTTTCACTCGATCCTGTTATCCGGTGCCTTGATCTCCCGATCATGGGCTTCTCCCCACGGACACAACGTTCACCATGGCCGAGTGCAAAGTCTCCCATCAAAGGGACAGACATGAGACGCCAGGTTAGACAGAGATTTCGTACTGTCGATCTCCGGATTGGAATCCCCCAATGTTCACTCGCTTGCTATTCACTTTTGCGGCTCTTGCGGTTTTTTCGGTTTCTGCGGTCGCTCAGGATTTTCCTGCAGAGCTTGCGCCTCCGCATGGTGCCACGCTGCTCGGCAGGTACGCCGCAAGGGGCGTCCAGATATATGTCTGTCGTGTCAAAGGGACCACACGCGAATGGGACTTCAAGGCTCCTGAGGCCGAGCTTACCGATGCACAGGGCAGGCCATTCGCCAAGCACTATGGCGGCCCGACATGGGAAGCGGGCGACGGCTCCAAGGCCGTCGGCAAGGCCTTGGTAACCGAACCCGCACCGAAGCCAGGCGCGATTCCCTGGCTGTTACTGTCGGCGGATTCTTCCGCGTCGGGGGTACTAGCCGGGGTGCGTTTTGTCCAACGTATCAACACTTCCGGCGGAGCCGGGCCGACCGGCACGTGTCCGACGGTCGGGTCAGAGCAGCGGGCCGATTACACGGCTGACTACATCTTCTATAAGTGAACATCCTCTCTGACGGGACCAAGCAAGTTGATTGGTCCCGTCGCACGAGTTGTATAGAGCGTGTTTAGAATTTTTAACTGACACCAATGACGACTTCGTTCGTCTTCAACTTGGCATCGAAATCAACAAAGTCATTTGCCGCCGAGAAATTTTTGTTGCCGTAGTCGGTGTAAACGGTACTCAAGGCGACCGATCAGGTTGTCAGTGAACGCATACTCAGCGCCGCCGCCCACGGTCCAGTTATGCGCCGCTGTCGTTGCACTCTCCCGTGGTAAAGACATCAGACAGGTCGTTGCGCCGTCATTTACAGCCAAACGGATTGCCAGGATATTCGCAGTGCCCGTAACTGCCGTCGCCGGGTGAATTTTTGAAGTGATCCCTGCGCTCGTCAACGCGGGCATCATCACGCTCGCCGCCGAAGATTCCGCCTGAACCCAACCTGCCTCTTCCTTGCGAAGGGTCGATCCTGTTATCGCCAACACTAAAACCGCGTCCCATGCCGTGGTCACCGCCGTCATGGCTCCGACTATTGCCGCCATGATCCCCGCTATGACTGCTGCCGCCGTCGTGTCCTCCGCCGCTGCCCCGTGCCATCGACTCAGTCGCTGAGCCTACAGCCACCATTGCGCCTAAAGCCAATACCGTTAGTCCTACTAAAGATTTTCTCATTTACTCACTCCTCGTTTTCAAGTGCCTCACCTCCATTTAGGAAACGGAATTGCGTACCTGTATTATACCTTGGTCTGTGCTCGTAACGCCTAGGTATTCACCAGTGGTCCACGTCCACTTTCACTATCACTACGCGCAATGAAAAAAGACATGTGATCTGCTCTAGTGCCAGGCTGGCAGCCCCTGCCCCTCCATCTGGAACATTTGCGGTCAAGAGCTACGACGCCTTCGTTGGCGATCGCGGCATCAAGCTCTCCGGCGGCCAGCCAGCGTATCGCCATTGCGCGCGTCCTGTTGAAAGGACGCGCCGATCCTGGTGCTCGACGAGGCGACCTCCGCTCGACACGCGTCCGTCGTTCACCTCGCAACCTTCGCGGATCGTACGCCTTGATGGGATTCGGTCAGCAGATCCACCCAAACGGAGGGGCTCTGAAAGCGGTTCCCGAAGAGCGATTATGCGATTTTCGACGCACAAAGGCGAACCTAAGGCGGTTTGTGCTCGTAGGTTGCGACGACCGATGGAATATACTCCGTAGTGCGATACCCACAATTTGCATGCGGATAAAACGCCACGCGGTCGCGGGTTTTCCGACAAGTATCACGAGTCATCATGGTTTGCCGAGCTCGGTCACATGCAAAAATCGCGAGCGGAGCCCGGTGCTCCAGCCGTGAAGCGATCAAATCTTGTCCCTATTTCGGTGCCGCCGCCGCGGTCTCGCCGGGCGGCAAGATCCGGAACATAAAGGTCGATACCTTTTCGCCGGGTTTAACCGGGTCGGGAATCTTGTTTTTGACCGGCTTCACGCTTTGGAGAAATGCCGCGATCGCCATGGCGTCATCCTTGGTGAGATGCGCAAAAGCGTGCCAGGGCATGATTGGGGCGAGGAGGCGACCATCTGGCCGTTGCCCAGTCTGAAGAGCGGTAACAATTTGCTCGGGACTCCAGCCACCAACGCCGGTCTCCTTGTCAGGCGTGATGTTGGGGCCGACAACGACACCGACACCGGGAATCTCGAAGCCTACATCCGAGCCGCCGAGAAAGCGAGACAGGTCGGGCTTTCCTAAGAAGTAACCCGGCGTGTGGCAGTCGTTGCATCCGCTTATCGTGGCGAGGTATTCGCCCCGCGTAATCTGTGCGTCGTCGGCCATGGCCGCAAACGATAGCAACCCAAGGCCCGACGCGGTCAAGAATGCAAATCGAACTGGGATTTGAAACATCGTTTTCTCCCTCGTATTTTAGAGCCCGCGCGCTTCACAACCCGTTTGCGCCCGCGTAGCTTTTAAGCAGCACGGTGGTCTCGACGGCGCGGGTTTCGAAATGTCGCCGATCGAATGGCCCACCAGCACGCTCCCGCGTGCTCGCAAGGCTGCGCCGATGGCGCGCACATAGTCCTCCAGGATCACCATGGCGGCCGGCGTGGTATCGGCTTCGTGGTACGGCAGATCGATGTCTTCGAGCGCCGCCACCACCCCTTTCCCAACACCAGGCGCCGTGTCATGCGTCATGAACGAGCAGGAACCGCATCATGCGTTACCTCATCGACATCAAGTTCGCGACTAAACCTGCCTTGACTTTAAGTACAGGCGCGGGGGTCTCGGCATGACCGATGTCTTTCAACTGATCGGGGGTCAAATTCGCGATTGCCCGACGTCTTGCGGCGGTCCGTTGCCAGGTCTTGAGAGCTACGATTGCGGTTGCTGTGGTTTTCAGCACAAGTCCCAGCAGGCGAACTGTCGACGAGTGATGACTGCCGCGAGTTTCCGTATGAGCCATTTCTGCCTCCCAATGTCCAGACTGGTCAAGGTCTCCGCAACCGTTGCCAGCACGAGCCTCCCCGCTCCTTCACATTGTCGTTATGGCATGGTAACGAAACGATAGGACTGATAGAAGTGCCAATTCCTGCATTCTCGGCCAGTCCAATTATGGTATTGTGACGCCAGGTCGGACTTGAGCGCGCGATCTCGACGACTACCGTCGCGCGGTTCTGCCGAATGTCGGATGAACACGGATGAGCTGATCCGAGTGCCCCTAGACCGCATACGGCAGCATGTAAATGCCGACGCCAAGTTCGCGCGCTTCGCGTGCCTGCTCGAGCACCGGCCTCGATACCGAGCTCATGCAGAGCCAAAGCTGTCGTCAGGCCGCCAATCCCGGAACGGCATCAGAACTTTCATGGCTCCGTTCTCCGCATCAGGATCGGCCATCGCTTGCTGTGGGCGGGTTTGCTACGTCTCATCCCGCGCATAAATAGTTTCGTTCCCGGCGATGACAAATTTGCCGAAACCCATGCCGTTACGTGGCGGGATCAAGACTTCGCCACCACTTATGCGCAAAACTTTGCCTCTTCCGCAGATTGCCAACAACGCATCGTAGAAAAGAATGCGGACTGGTAGAAGTGGCAATTCTGACATTTTCAGGCAGACCAATTTTCTGTACTCTAAAAGCATGATGGCCTTTCACGTTAGCTTGGTCGGTCGTAAGGACCTCAGCGGCGAGATCTATCGACAGATCCGGCGCGCCGTTCTGGATCGGCGGCTGCGGCCCGGCGACCCACTGCCGCCTGGCCGCGAACTGGCGCGGGCGCTGGCCGTGTCACGTGCCACAGTAACGGTGGCTTATGAACGGCTCGCCGCGGAAGGGTTCGTGACATCCCGGCAGGGGTCTGGAACATTCGTTAGCGAGGTGGTTGCGCAGGCCGGGCGTAAAAGCACAAGTCGGCGATCCTCCACCGGCGTGGTTCAACCGCGCCCGGTCTGGGAAGGAATTCCACTTCTGACGGCGTTCGAGAGGCGGGCTCGCTTCGATTTTCGCACTGGGTTGCCCGACGCTTCATTGTTTCCCCACAGGCACTGGCGGCGGTCGGTGACCCAGGCACTGCGGTCGAGTGAAGCGGCTGCTGGGTTCTATGAGCACCCCGCCGGCCATCGCGATCTTCGCGCGGCAATTGCCCGGCAGGTCGGAATGTCTCGCGGGGTCGAGGCATCGCCAGATGACATCATCATTACCAATGGTACGCAGCAGGCGCTCGATCTCCTGGCGCGCGTCCTGCTGGAGCCGGGCGACGCAATTGCCGTCGAAGATCCCTGCTACGGCCCCCCGAGACATTTGTTCAAGTCGTTGGGCATTCGCGTGGTCGGGGTGCCGGTGGATCGCGAGGGCCTGCTCGTCGAGGCACTGCCGCGAGGTGTCCGGGCCATCTATGTCACGCCGTCCCACCAATATCCGCTTTCCGTCACGATGACGCTGCCGCGCCGACAGGCACTATTGGCGTGGGCCGAGCGGAACAACGCGGCCATCATCGAAGACGACTATGACAGCGAGTTCCGTTTCGCAGACCGCCCCCTTGAGCCATTGCAAACGCTCGATACAAAAGGTCGGGTTATTTACGTAGGATCCTTTTCCAAGACCATGCTGCCGACCCTCCGATTAGGTTTCCTGGTGACCCCGCCATCGCTCAGGCTGGCCCTGCACAAGGCGAAATTCGTCAGCGATTGGCATACATCGACCCTCGCGCAAGCGGCGCTCGCGCGTTTCATTGATGAGGGCGCGTTTGCGCGTCACGTCCGCCGGGTGAGTGCAGTCTACCAGGAACGGCACCAGATCCTCGCGGACGCGATCGCCCGCGATTTTGCCGAGCATCTCGAGCTCATCTCGTCGACAACGGGGCTCCATCTCACCGCTCTGGCCCGGAGAATGTCGGTGGACCAGATCGCCGAGATCGCCCGCCGGGTCGCCGATCATGGCGTCGCCGTCCAGGTTCTGTCACGGTTCGCCGTGAACGCAATTCCACGAGCCGGTGTTATGCTCGGGTATGGCGCCATTCCTACAGCCCGCATCGAGGAAGGGATGCATCTGCTCCGCGTTTGTTTCGACAGTGAACCGCAGTGAGCCCACCATTTATGATGGTAGATCGGCCAGCATGTAGATTAGTCAATAGCATTGAGGCTTCGACCCTCGGGGTAAGAAATTTTCGATGCCACATCAGTGAACGCACTGCATAGAAACGCCGCAGCCGGCATAGATTTTATCACCAAATGGTGCTATTTTCCGCGCTTCAACTAGGGAGCTGCTACATCATGCGATCAACTATTAACCTCGACGATACGCTTATGGAGAAGGCCAGGTTCTTGACCGGTACAAATGAAACAGCGGCCCTAGTGCGCCAGGCGTTGGAAACGCTTGTCCGTGTGGAGTCCGGAAAGCGCCTCATCGCGCTCGGAGGAACTATGCCCGATGCCGAGGCAGCTCCGCGCCGCCGGAGCGCAGCAGCCAAGTGATCCTCGCGGACACCTCGATCTGGATTGATCATTTTCGTCGTGTTGATGCGGAGCTGCGCAGGATTATTGAAGACGACCTCCTACTTTGCCACCCAGCCGTGATCGGTGAGCTGGCGCTTGGCAGCCTTAGGGATCGCGGCAGCGTGATCGCTTTTCTGGCGGCGCAGCGCGCGGCGGTCGTCGCCACGCACGACGAAGTCATGACAATGATCGATCGCCACAGTCTTTTCAGCATCGGCATTGGCTACACCGATGCTCACCTGCTGGCATCCGTCCTTCTTGACCAGCGAGCGACCTTATGGACCAGAGACAAGCGCCTAAGAGCGGCGGCCGAAAAGGCAGGCGCTTCACTGCACCTACCCGTAAATCGTCCGAACTAAAATTGCCAAACCAAAGCCCTCATTTCAAACGCGTCAGTAGCCGACATCGGCCCGGCGTGATTGGAATGACCAATTTGGGGCCTACAGCAGTCCTTCCGCTTGCAGAATAACGGCGCGATAGCGTGATGTCCGAAACGGTCTCCAACAGCGTAAGGGATTTTTGCTGAAGTCGCTTCATGGGCAATGACGTTCGAACTGACTGCTTGCCAAATACAGGGTCGCTGCCTTCGCCAGTTCAGGAGCGATGGCAGGGGCCATCCGAATGGCCGCCTTGCGCCAACAGCGCTCATGAGGGACTGCATTGAATGGTTTCGACGGACACTTCCATACGAGACATTATGAGATTTTCGGAGCACATACCGAAAACACCAGGCTGTTGAGTACTCTAGCGTGGTGACAGGGATGACATACTTTCCAACAACCATGTGAGCATTTTCACATCACGCCATCAGCTACCCGTCCACCGCCGTGCAAGGAATGTATCTGTTCACGATTCGCATGACGAGGTGATATCGGCCGAGAACAAGCAAAAGCGACCTGGCAGACCCTTTAAAACGACAGGTTCCATGGCCGTGAAATTAAACATTCCGGGATTGCTGGTAGCAACGGCTGCCATAGCACTTTCGGAAACGACTACTTGCGCGGGATTTGCGATGCTGGAAATCCGCGCGGCCAAATTCACCGTCTGCCCAAAAATGTCACCGTCTCGCGGCACGACCTGGCCTGTGGCCAAGCCAACGCGCACCGGCAGGAGACCAGCTTTTTCGGCCGATTCCACCAATCCAAGACAGGCGCTCAGCCCTGATGTTGGCTCCGGAAAAAGTATCATCACGCCGTCTCCGAGGACCTTAACCAATCTACCCCCAGCAGGAGAGACAATTTGCTGTGCAAAGGCTTCAAAGTGTGCCGCCTGTTCGGCTGCCTTCAGGTCGCCAAGTTCGTGCGTCAATTCAGTGAATCCACAAAGGTCAGCGAAGGCAACGGTTGGTAAATCGACATCGGGCCGTGTCTCCAAGCCGCTCTCGCAAAGGGCTTCTTGAATACGTGAGACAATATTATCGAAGACCGACTCTTCCAGCAGGCGACGCTGGAGCATGAATAATACCCTAAACCCGATCCGTTGCAGCTCGAGTCGTTTGGCAGCTGCAGTAGAAAGCATCTCAGAGTGTGAAATTCCAGCATTCAGCATTCTCTCCTCGACTTCACTGCGGAACAAATCGCGCATTGTTTCCACAACGCGGTGTGTAGATTGTCCAAAGGCCCGCAATACTCTCGTCATTGCCGGGTCGGAGATGCCTAGTCGGCGGCATTCAGCAATGAGTTTGAGCAGCTCGACATCGTCCTCGCGCAGAATCTGCTCTGCTGACAAACGAGGAAGGCCTGCGGCAGCCCTCAAATTATTCAGTGTCGTAGGAGTGACATCCAAACCCTCGAGCTCCCTCTCCATCGACGTCGTCGACAGATAGACCGGGTCGAACATAGTCTGCGCAGCGAAGTCGAGCGCGAATACCTTGTTTCGAATTGCTTTGACCAATGTGTCCAAAGGTATGCCTGCTTCATGCAAGGCAAGTGCAACGCGAATCCTGTCCGCGTCTTCAAGATGATAATCCGTTTTTCTCTCGATTATGCCAGCCATCTCAAATTGTAGAAGCTGACCTTCTCCGCACCCCGTCAAGGCTGACAGAGCGGTTCGCGATAGATTGTGCATTGCCCTCAGCCTGATCGATACCGAAAAATGGCACAATAATCATTCTGCCAGGCAATTACAGTACGTCAAAGGATGGACATCCGGCCTTACCGTAAACAACCTGGAGGCTCTGCATCGGGAAAGCAGGGCTCGCCTTTAGATGATTTCCCGGAAACGGGAACAGAGTCATGCGGCTGACCTATCTGGTGTTCGCGCTACTCGGCCTCTTCTGGGGCTCGAACTTCATCTACATGAAATGGGCGGCGGAGCTAATCACCCCCGCGCAAATCACGCTGCTACGGGTGTTCTTCGGCTTCTTGCCGCTGGCCCTCGTCGCGGGGCGAAAGGGAGTGATCCATCGGGATCAGGTGCGGCACCTGCCGCATTTCTTCGTTATGGCTGCGTTGGCAACGGCCTTTTATTATTTTGCGATCGCGGAGGGCACGGCGCTCCTTCCCTCGGGCACCGCCGGCGTTCTCGGGGGCTCGATCCCTCTGTTCACGGCAGTTGCCACCCTGTTGTTTCTTCGCACGGAAAAGCCGAACGCATTGATGTTGGTCGGCGTTCTTGTCGGCTTCGCGGGCATCGTGCTGATCGCCAGACCATGGGAAGGATCAGATCGGACCATCGACATAATGGGGGTGTTCTGGATGCTGGCCGCCACTACGATCCTTGGTGTTTCCTACGTTTACGTTCGTCGCTTTCTATCACCGCACAACTTGCCGCCCCTCGCGCTCGCGACATGGCAAACAGGCCTCGCTCTGCTGGTGCTCCTGCTCATCGTTGATCGGACGGGAACGGGCAACATTCTGCAAAACTGGCACGCAGCCGCTGGTGTCGCGATCGGGCTCGGTGTTCTGGGAACCGGAATGGCTTTCCTGATCTATTATTATCTGCTGCAAGAGCTGGGCGCGGTGGCGGCCTCGGGCGCAACCTACATCACGCCTAATGTTGCATTGCTGATCGGCTGGGCCACCGGAGAAAAGGTTGGCATCCTGGAGATCTCCGCCATCATCCTTGTGTTGGCGAGTATCGCGATGTTGCAGATCGGGCGGCAGCGAGCGGTGAGGCAGGCGGAACAATCAGTCACCGCAATCGCCTAGCGCTGAATTTTGTCGCTCTAATCCTGACTTTTGCGACACTCCGGTCTTTCCTGAAAGCGTCCTAGGTTTCCTCTGTCGCAAAAGTTGGCGTTTCGCGGCGAATTTTTGCGACGGCCAATGACCGGTTTGGGCCGATCCTGGACCTTGGCACTGCCGCCACCTTCCGCCCGACTTCGCTCGGTTCGAAGATGCAATCGCGGATCATTTAGTCGTCGGCGAAGCGGCAGCGCACCGCTGCTTTCCATGATCACATCAGCGGTCGGTCGCCGCGTGAACGCCGTCATTGGCACACTTGTCTGAATACTCTGACGGACATCGTTGCCGCCTGCTTCAAACAACGTGATGACCCTCGCAGTCAGCTTCGTCTACGGAAGATCGCCACCGTCAAGGCCGATCACATGTCCACTCAGATACGAACTTTGATTGCCAGCGAGAAACAGCACCAACGCTGCAACTTCATCCGGCGTACCCACCCGGCGCATCGGATAGGGTGCAACCAGCTGTTCGGTTGTAACATTCCAGTCCCGGCGTACTCGCTCAAGCATCGGGCTCTCGATCGGACCTGGCGCGACTGCATTGATACGAACGTTGCGGCCATACTCCTGTGCGGCGGCGCGTGTCATGTGAATGACGGCGGCTTTCGAGGCACCATAGGCAACAATATTAGGGAAAGCATGGCGACCGCCAATGGACGCCATGTTGATCATGGCTCCCTTCGAGCGCACCAGATGCGGCATCTCGTATTTCATTGAGACAAATACTCCGCGCAGATTCGTCGCGATCTGGTCGTCGAAACCGGCGATGTCCGTATCGGCGATTGGCGCTGGCGGCAAATCGATCCCTGCATTGTTGAAGGCGACATCGATACCGCCATAGCGTTCGACCACGTCAGAAACGAAACGCTCCACCTGGCCGGCGTCGCGCACGTCCGATCTAAGGTAGACGGCGTCGCCGCCCGCTGCGCGTATCTCTGCTTCCACCTGGCGACCGAGCGCCTCGCGTCTTCCATTAAAGCCGACCCGAGCGCCCGCACGGGCGAAAGCCGCCACCGTCGCGGCTCCAATGCCGGAAGTGGCACCCGTGACGATTACCACCTTGTCTGCCAACGCGCCTGATGTCTCCGCGGCCGCCGACGCTGATGTTGCGAAATTCTGCCCGGCTAGTGTGCCTGCGGCTAGTATGCCCGCCAGAACCTGCCGCCGCGGAACCGCTGTCGTTTCCTCAGATCTGTTTGTCATGACTTGGTTCCTTCACAATATGTCTGCGACAGAGTAACCCAAGCGATTACCTGGAAAAATCGCGGGTGGCTTTGTGCACTATTTAGTATAGATTTATAATCGTATGAGCATGATACCTGACCCTTTCTCCGGTCTGGCCGCCTTCCTCGCCGTAGCGGAAACACGCGGATTCACGGCGGCCTCCGCACGGCTGGGCGTTTCCCCTGCAGCCGTAAGCCAGGCAGTAAAGGCACTCGAAGCGAAGCTCGGCACACCCTTGTTTGTTCGTACAACGCGCCGGGTCGGTTTGACCGAGGCTGGCGCGAACCTGTTGTCGCGTGTGGCACCTGCAGTTGCCGACATTGCGGGAGCCATCGAGACGGCAGGAGCCATGGGGGATGAACCTTCAGGTTTCCTGCGCCTCACGGTACCCCGCATGGCGGTGCCACTTATCATTGATCGCGTGGTGCCGGCCTTCCGGCACGCGCATCCAAGAATTACAGTCGAAGTCGCTGTGGAGGATGCAACGGTCGACTTGCTGGGACTTGGTTTCGATGCAGGCATCCGGATCGGCGAATATGTCGAACGCGACATGGTGGGAGTCAGGCTCTCGCGCGATATCGTTTGGTCTGTCGTGGCCGCCCCCTCCTACCTGGCTGCCCGCGGCTGCCCGGCAACCCCCGAAGACCTGACCCGTCATGAGGCTATCCGATATCGCTTCCCGGCCTCCGGCGCTCTCTATCGATGGGAGTTCGAACGCGGCGGGCGCCCCCTTTCGGTCGATCCTCCGGGAAAGCTCATCGTCAATGATGGCGCGCTGCTTGTCTCTTTCGCAAAGGCTGGGCTCGGCCTTTCATATGTTGCCGACATCGCAGTGGAACAGGAGCAGCGTGCTGGACTGCTTGTCCGCGTGCTTGAATCCTACCTGCCCACCACGCCGGGGCTCTTCCTCTATTTTCCGCAACGCGCTCAGGCGCAGCCGAAGCTGCGCGCCTTCATCGATGTCACCAGAAAGCTGATACGGCTTCGCCGGATCGAGGCCGAATTCCACCATGCCGCCAGAGGTAAGCTGAAAGGCTAGCGGCGTCTTCGCTTGGCTCGCAGTCAAAAGTCCAGTGCCGACCAGTATGGCGCCTGCCAGCACCACGGGGCGCCGTCCGGCCGACACCCAGACAATCAGCAAGGGCCTAACGAACCGGAGAATTATCTGTATCTTGCAAACGAGCCGGATCGCCACACTCGGGGTCCGAACGAGTAATATCAGGAGTGGGTGCGTCCGCTGCTTGATCACCTGGGCGATGGTGAGACGCCAGTCGTACTTCGCGTGCCAGGGAAACGAGCTGCCCCTTTGGACGGGCTGGCTCGATCAGCACCCAGATCTGTCGTATCCCCGACAGAGTTGAACCATGACATTAGTCATCGTCACCGTCGTAGCGGTTCCGGGGGCGACTTCGCCTGCGTTCGCGTTGGCGATCACGGTTCCAACCCTCAATATATACTCGACGCTTAACGTAGCGTTCGCAATAGCCGCCTTCGCAATACGTTTTGACAACACGCTCGCGTACCACGCCGTTGTTGGATGAGCTGTTCGAGCTTGTATTCGATGATTGGCTTCCCGCATAAGCCGTACCGGTGACCAAGGCAGCTGCGACAGCTAACAGGACAATCTCGATACGCATCGCCTCTCTCCTTTGCTAACTACTGCATTAAGCTGTCGAGCCTGAACCGTCGATGAATGCGACGCTGCAACGACCGAAGTCTGCAACAAGATCGTTGGGTCGTGGTGTCCGCTCTGCGAAACTTTCGGCAATGACGTAACGAATAACGTTGGCTGGCACCGAGCAATGATCCATGGTTGTCTCCACCCAAGACCTGTAATTCTGGACTTTGACGAACCTGCGGGTGGACATGTTGTTGTGAGCACCACAAAACTCCTGCTGACCTTGTTGCTGATGACGGCCTTCGCCTACGTGTCGCTCGTCGGCCTGATGTATCTTGCACAGCGCGCCCTCCTCTATCCCGGCGCCAGCGCGACACTTGCTCCAGAGCACGCGAACTGGGGCGAAAACGTATCCATCAGCACGCCTGACGGAGAGACGCTTCATGGTCTCTACAGCCAGGGCGAATCCGGCAAGCCGTCGGTGCTGTTCTTGCTCGGAAACGCTGACCGGGTCGGTAACTACGGCTTCCTCGCCCAGACCCTGGCCGCGCGAGGTATTGGCCTGCTCGCGATCTCTTATCGCGGCTATCCGGGATCGACCGGCTCGCCGAGCGAGCATGGGCTACTGACCGATGGCATTGCTGCCTTCGACTGGCTGTCGCTACGGTGCGAATGCGAGATCGTTGTGCTGGGCCAGTCGCTGGGCAGCGGCGTTGCCGTCAACACAGCCGGCCAAAGGCCTGCCGTCGCCGTCATTCTGGTGTCCGCCTACCTGTCGGTCCTGTCACTCGCCCAGACCCATTACCCATTTGTTCCGGTCGCACTTCTTCTCAAGGATCCCTTCCGCTCGGATCTCAAGATAGCGAAGGTGAGGCAACCGAAGCTGTTCATCCACGGCCGGCATGACGACATCATCCCGCTGTATTCGGGCGAGGCGCTATATCGTACCGCTCCCGAGCCCAAGCAGATGCTCGTTTACGAAAGCTCGGGTCACAATGATGTTTGGGATGATCGCATGGTCGGCGACGTCATTCGCTTTCTGGAGGCGCTGAACCGAGACGCCACCTAGACCCGTCAAGCAGCGGAAATCGTCAGCATGAAGCGAGCGCGGCATCCAGGATGCCCCCGAAGCAGTGAACGAACAAGTCATGTCCATTCCGCAGGATGCAAATGGCCAAGCTCAAGGAGCGATCGATTTTGGCCGTCAACAAGCTCGTCGGAAGCGGCTGCAAGCCGCGCGCCGCCGCTTGGGACTCGAACGGTGGTAAGCTCGCCTGGAGTGGCGACAAGGAGCCGCAGTACTCCGTGCCCTTGCTTTGCCGTGACCATCAAGAATGTTGATACATGATGGCAGGGAACTGGCGGGTGGACGGGAGCGGATGCCACAAGGCAACCCTCTCAGTTGTGGGACCACAACAGCAGGCAGTAGAAAATTACGATCTGCGGAAGCTTGTTCAATCAAGAATGTGCAAGAAACCGTTCGTTTGAAAATGCCGATAAGAGGTAATTATCAGGCATTTTTAATTGCAGCGAAAATGTCTACGATCTTGACACGATGCTGTTTGATAAACGCAAATGGCCCTAGGCTTCAAGGAAGCTTTTTCTACCTCGACCTGCTAAGGACCTATATATAACTACGCCTGTTCCTTCATCTGATGGTGACGATTATGCCTCGCTCCTTGCCGAGCTCAAGGATAGGATCCGAACAGCTCGCCTGAAGGCGGCCGTCGCTGTCAACCGAGAACTTATCTTTCTCTATTGGAGCATCGGCCGCGAGATATTGGCCCGACAGACCAGCGAGGGATGGCGGGCCCGTGTGATCGATCGGCTCGCTGCGGATCTTCGTCGCGATTTTCCTGAGATGACGGGCCTTTCGCCTCGAAACCTCGAATATATGCGTGCCTTTGCGGAGGCATTTCCCGACGAGGAGATCGTGCAACAACTTGTTGCACAATTGCCTTGGGGCCATAACGTCAAACTCATTGAGGCTTTGAAGAGTCCTGAAGAGCGGCTTTGGTATGCCCGCCAAGCAGTAGAACACGGCTGGAGCCGCAACGTCCTCGCACATCAGATCGAAAGCGGCCTTTATCGACGACAAGGCAAAGCACTGACCAACTTCGCGCGGACACTACCTGCACCACAATCTGACTTGGCCCAAGAATTAATCAAAGATCCCTACAGCTTCGATTTCTCGGCCTCGGCCCAGCAATGTCCGAGCGGGAGCTAGAGAAAGGCCTACTTGAGCATTTGCGCTCTTTAATTCTTGAACTCGGTAAAGGTTTTGCATTCGTGGGTAGCCAGCATCACATTGAAGTTGGTGGCCAGGACTACTATCTCGATCTCCTGTTTTATCATTTGCGGTTGCGCTGTTTCGTCGTTGTCGAGCTCAAGATCGAGGAATTCAAGCCGGAATTCGCGGGCAAAATGAATTTTTATCTTTCCGCGGTCGATGATCCAATCCGGCACGAGTCGGACGCTCCGAGCATCGGGAATTTTGTGTAAAGGCAAGAATGAGGTTATTGTCGAAAGGATTCCGAGCTTTGGAAGACATGGCTGCGTACTTTCGCGAGGAGTATGCCGGCCATCTGGAAGTTCTGCAAAATGCCGATAGGATGATAGTCGACCGGAAATTCGCATTTGTGCACGCGGGCGTCGACCCGGAGTTGCCGTTGGATCAACAGAGCGAACGAGACTTAATGTGGATTCGGGACAAGTTTCTAGACTTCGACGGGCCTCTCCCTCACGTATTCGTCTATCCCTTCATCTGCCCTTGCCGTCCTATGACAGAAATGAGTTCAGCTGCTGCAAAACAAGATGCGGGGCTTCGAGCTGGGGTACGTGGCCGACTCCATGCAAGGCTTCAAACGAGGCCCGCGGGATCAGTGCATGAAGCGCTTTGCCTCGCTCCAACGGTATCCATGGATCGTCCGCGCCCCAAATGATCTTTACCGGGCACCTAATATCCCTGAACATCGGCTCGACGTCGGCAGTGTATTTTTCGTCGGCTTGCGCGAATTGCCGATAGAAGCTTTCTTGCCCCTCTTCGGAAAGCCACGGCTCGATAAGTTTCTCGAAATCATCGCCATCGATGTTATTAACTATCGCCCCTTGGATGTAAGCCCGCACGATCGCCTGATGGATGTGCGGCGGCAACCCCAGAAATGCATCTACATAGTGGCGAACGTGATCGAAGAACTCCGATCCCCAAGGACGCATCGCGACGACGTTCACAAGAACAAACTTGTCGAAGTCGCAGTCATGCAGCAAGTGCGCTCGCAGCGTCGTCGCTCCGCCCATGTCATGGGCAACGACGATCGGCTCCTTAAGGTCCCAATACCCAAGCATTTCGGTAAAGACCTGTCCTTGCACGTCTAGCGATGTGCGGTGCTCCGCACCTTTCTCGGATCTCCCGTATCCTGGCATATCGTACCAATGAACGTGGTACCTCTTTGCAAGATCCGGAATTAGCCGATGCCATGAGAATGAAGACCACGGCCAGCCATGGGCGAGCACAAGTGCGGCCCCGTTACCAAGTCGACCCGCCGCGACGGTGCCCGCGGATGTTTCGACGGTTTCATCCAGTTTCCACGGCATCAAATATTCTCCTTGATGTTCTGGAGGAGGTCGTTTGATACGTATTGGTTCGCAGCAACCATATCGTTAGTGGCCGCTAGGCTCAATCTTGGACGCTGTCGTTGAGAACGCAGATGGAGGCCGTGAAAATGAACCGGACAGCATCGCGGTATTGCGGGTGAGCACCCTCGCACCAAGGCGCTTTCAAGCCCCGTGATGAGGTGACTGAGGACGGACTGCGAAATCCCGAGCGTGGCTGCAGCCTAAACTTACCTACTTTTTGGAACCTTCCCAGCTTTGCAAGGTTCACGACTGGTTGGAGAGTGTGGAGCTCTGTGACACGGGGTCCGGCGTCGTTATGGTTACCGCGGCGTCGGACCTTTGCCTTTTCGTCCACCCAACAGGCCAGACTTCAGTTGCGCGCATACCGATCCCAAGGCCTTCCAATTGGCTCTTGTGTAAGCGCATTTCTTTTAAAATATGTCACGGCGATAAACCGACGGTATATAGACGTGCCGAATATTAAAATCTTGGTCCCAGCTGTCTACAATTTCACCGCTAGCAATGAACAGTCGACGGCACGGAAAGAGGCACCAACTGGTTGCGATTGAGCGCAGCCGTTATTGAAGATTGACCATCCCGTCGATGGTGTGGGTGAGTCCGACCTTGTCTATGGTGAGCACAACCTTGGCGGATAGAGTCTCGCTCCCGTTCAGCCGGCCATCGGCTATCGCCTCGCGGACAGTCTTTTCGATCTCGCGCTGGGAGGTGACGCCGACCTCTTTGAGGAACTTGCGCAGCGAGGTATTAAGGGCGTCTTCGTTCATGCCAATCTCCTTTGTAAAAACCGTCACCGGCGTGCGCCGGGAATATGCCCCCGGTGCCGTTCGCTACCTGATACGTAAAAAAGGTGGAGGCAGTTTTCGCTGTTGTATTAGTCCAAAAGCACAAAATAAATATTTCCGTTCATTGAAACGAGGATGATGCCTGATGGCGTAGCGAGTCCATGATCCTTCTCCTCGCGAGCGGCTCACACCGAACGCGCCGACGACATCAATTCTAGTACCCCATGGTCAGTCAGCTGCGGAAAGTCGCCATAATACGCGCCGATCGCTCCGGCAACAAATTGATCGGTACGATCATATTGATGTCCGCAACCTCTCCATTTTTGCTCATTTGCAAGTGAAGCGAGCCGATGCATCCGAGCCAAACAGTGCAGCCCCTCCCCAGGAAGGATGAGCCGGCGCGATGAAGATCGCTTCATCCAGTACGTACTACCATAGCCGGCAAATTCCTGTTTGGCGACGATGTTCGCTCGGACGAACTGACCGATCCCGTCCGCAAGCACAACGGGATCTCCTACCTTGGCTTCGGGCGCGTCGCCGAAGTCCACCGCCGATACGGCAAGCGGCCCAAGCGCCTGCACGAGGCCAAACCCCGTTTCTTGATCGTAGGCGACCGCATGACCAGGAATGATTTGCCCGTCATGGCGCGTCTCCGGTAAGATAGCCGATCGTACCTTGTGGAAAAAAGTCGAAAGGCTCGCGCTGCCTGATTTGTTCGCCGTGCATGGATGGAGGGTCAGGGACAAAAGCGAATTCGTCTCGTTTGGCAACCAAAGGCCCGAATCAATCAGATTCAAGGACAGACCGACCTCTACTGGAAAAATAACCGCCATCCGACACAAAATGTATGTCGACGGCCATGGTCCGCAGCTACCAACACGTGAAGCCGCCGTCCACGACGAGATCGACGCCAGTGACGAACGACGAGGCCCGGCTTGAAAGGAATATCGCGGGGCCGACCATCTCTTCGGGTGCGGCCAGGCGGCCCATAGGTGTGTCCCGCTCGAACACTTTGACCTGATCGGCGACTTCCGGCCGGCGGTTCATCGGAGTCAACGTGTAGCCCGGACTGATCGAATTGACACGAATGCCGCGGTCGACCCATTCCATGGCCAAGCTTTTCGACAGGTGAATTACCGCCGCCTTAGACGAATTGTAGTCGGCCTGTTTCAGATCGCGATTGACGATCGATCCGGACATGGAGGCAATGTTGATAATGGAACCTTTCTTGCGGGGAAGCATGACGCGTGCTTGCGCCTGGCAGGACAGAAAAACCCCCGTCACGTTAATATCGTACACTCTTTGCCAGTGGTCCAATGGAAGCGTCTCGGCGTCGCCCCCAGCACCGACACCTGCGTTATTGATCGCAACCGTCAAGGGGCCAAGCTGGCTTTCAATCAGGTCGACCGCTCCCGTTAAATCGCTTGCCTTCGTCACCGAGCCTTCGAGCGTTAGGGCTCGGCGGCCAAGAGCGCGAATTCTCTCTGCTGTTTGGTCCAAGCCGCCGTTGGACAAATGACCAAAACAGCCAACGTCCGCTCCGGCCTCGGCCAACCCGATGGCTATGGCTTGGCCAATCCCGCTGCCGGAGCCCGTGACCATGGCCACTTGCCCGTCAAGGCTGAACAATTCCATTGCGCTCCCTCCCATGGCAGACGGCGTTTGAGTTGCCCCGTGACCCTGTTGCCATACTATACAGGTCCGGCCTGGATTCTTCGATACCTGTTGCATCTTGCCATCACCTCGATTTGACAAGCGCTTAAAATGGAATGGTATCGTCGGAGCATCGAGGGTACGCGGACAAAGTCGCGTTGACCCCTTTGCGGATCTCGTCTCGGTATTCGGATTGTACTCTCAAACGAGCTCGGCATGTCCGGCCCTGCGCAACTGGTCTCGGGAAATCATGACCATCGATTGGATATCAACACTGCAAGAGCAGGCGGAGTTCGCGAACCAGATCGCGGACGACCTGAAACAAACTCTGCAAATCCCTAATTTGAGCGTTGCCCAGGCTACCCGGCTTTTACCGCGTCCTGGAGCAAGGCGCACAGACGCTTGATCGGATCGTGGAGGAAATGGAGGGTGCCAACGATATCGACGATGACTTAAGGGACGGCGCTGGATCAATAGCGACCTGTGGACCAATCTTTCCGTGACGACTGCAAACAAGGTCCGCGTCATGCAGGGCTTGTCACCGATAGACTTTCCCTCGGGTCCCAACGGTAGACATTAAGGACCGATGGGCATCAGTCAGCATAAAGCAGGATGATGCCGCCAACGACAATCAGAACTACCCCGGAGTGTTTCTTTGTAAATCCGGGGAACGTTAGCCCGCCCCCTGCCCGCGAGGGTCCAAGGGGGTGAGTTTTGATTGTCTGATGATTGAGGCAGCCGGCTCAGCCTGCAACGACTGAGCGCTGCCCAAGCCGAATAGAGCACGCCAGCAATCACCAAAATTGCACCAACAGCCTTCAGCATCCACTCATCTCCACCAGAATCGCGGGACTTCGACTTCAATCATCCGACCGTCTCGGCAATCAGCTCGTGCGCCCGAATTAGTAAAGTTGGGACTCGCCTATCAAAGCCCCTGCTTTTTTCCCGCGCTCTTGCCGTCGGAGCTTTTCGAACGTTCCTCAAAGCGATCTGCACCCTTGGCAAGGTCAGAACCTTTTTGCGCTTCGACCTTCTTCTCATCGGCTGCGGCGCTCTTTCTCAATCCGCGCGCGGCCTGCTTGCCTTTTTCTGTTGGAGCTTGCTCGATACCCATCGCCTTTCCTCCTGACTTACTTCGCTGAGCTGAACGGTTGGATCGTGGGTTCGTTCCGCCATTTCTCGTCACCCATCGGAGCATCTTTTGCGCCCCGGCAAACGTAAAGGTGACGCTGGCGAAAGCTAGCATCTTGCTTTCCCCGCGATTTAGCCATCAATGTTTTTGGGTTGATGATTGCGAGTCACCACGCTGTAAGGCACGTTATTCGAACCGCCGTCGATGATGACCACATTTGCGAGAAAATCCTCAATTTAGGAGACGCCTCCCCATTGACCTGAAATTGACAGGCAAGACAGCCCTCGTAACTGGATCTACGGCGGGAATCGGGCGTGCAATCGCCAAGCGGCTGGCTGCAGAAGGGGCGAATGTCGTCATTGTCGGCCGATCGCAGGCAAGCTGGAGGAAGCAGCAAAAATCGTCATCTCTGCGACGCCTTCCAACGTTGCGTCAGGCATCCGCGCGGTGCTTGCTGATGCTGCGACCACCGAAGGGGCTGCCATTCTGCACCGCGAAGTCCCGACCGTGGATATCCTCGTCAATAATCTCAGCATTTGCGAATCCAAACCCTTCACCGAAATCACCGACGCTGATTGGCTAAAATTCTTCGAAGTAACCATGCTCAGCGGCGCGCGTCTCGCTCGTCAATATTTTCCGACTATGCTGGAACGAAATTGGGGGCGGATCATCTTCATCGCCAGCGAATCCGGTCTCCTTGTTCCCCCGGAAATGATCCACTACGGCATGACGAAAACGGCTCAGCTCGCCATATCGCGGCGTCGAAGCGTCGACGAAGAGGAGCGGCGTAACGGTAAACTCGGTCCTGCCCGCCCTACCCGATAAGCCATCCGTACGTCAGCCGGCCTGCGCGCCCGTATATCGTCGACACCGCGCCCGGAGCCCGCCGGTCCAAAGCACAGCGCTGGCTGAAAGGTTCTTAGCGATAAGCCCTCCCACGTACGTCCGCCCGCGTCGTTCACGTAATCCTCGGTGGAGAGCCCCGATTGTGATTTGACGATTTTCACCAGTTTGAACATCCTGCGGTGTTGTCACATTGTTTGAGTTAAGGCGCGAAAGGGCACCGCTCCGGTTCTCAGGCGAATTGATGCGCTACTGTATTCCACTCAGCCATAGCCTTGCGGCGACGGGTGCGAATTTGTGAAGCGCATCGGTTTGCACGGATTGGAATGAAGAGGTTACGGACAGCGGAGAAGATTGACAGAAATTGCTGTAAGGGACCCGATGGACCGAAACCCTTGCCGTGTTCGCTCCCGTTTTCGAAACGGCAGATGAGAATTCTCCGCACGGTTGTTCAGCCCCTTGTGAGACCGGTGCTCGACATGCGGCATGACCTGGCGCTTTGCCGCTCCATATGAGCGCAGCTTGTCGGTGATCATGCGCTTGGGAGCCATGCCCTGCTTCTTCAGCAGACGGATTAACAGGCGCCTGGCAGCCTTGGTGTTCCGGCGCATTTGCACGATTTCATCCAGAACGTATCCGTCCTGATCAATTGCACGCCAGAGCCAGCATTTCCTGCCGTTGATTCGCACAACAAGCTCATCGAGATGCCAGATATCATTTTGCGAAGGCGGCTTTCGGTGTAAACGACGCGTGTAGTCAGCGCCGTGTTTGCGGCACCACCGACGGATCGTCTCATAAGAGACGACAACGCCGCGCTCGCGCATCATCTCTTCGACTTCGCGCAGGCTGACGTTGAAACGAAAGTAGAGCCAGATTGCGCGGGCGACAATCTCGATGGGAAAACGATGGTTCTTATACGTTAGGGCCGTCTGGCTCATCCGAAACGCTAACGCAGAACCGTTGACGAAAAATCAATATGACAACACCGCTTGACGAGTTTCAGAACCTCGGCAAGCTCGAAAACATCATGGAAGCCGCGACGATCCTCGGCGGCTACGGTGTGCCGACATGGTTTTTTGTGCAATCGCTGAAATCCGTCGATACCATCTATCGGGAAGAGGGCCGCAAGACCTCGTCAACTCGGCACGTGTCCAGGTTTTCTTCGGCGCGCAAGATGCTGAAGACCTGAATTACATCTCCGACACGCTGGGCGAACGGACGGAAAAACAAAAGGATGTGAGCAAGACCCAGGCCACGATGTTCGACATGCATCATGCGCGAACCGTGCATGTTAAGGAAATCATGCGGCCGCTGATGCGGCCTGATGAAATTCGCACGATGAGCCGTAACAAATGCATCATCCTGCCGCGCGGATCGCATGCCATCTATGGAACCCGCAATTTCTATTTTGCTGACTCCGAATTGACGAAACGGGCATGGAAGCCCATCCCTACATTTAAAGGAACGACGGGAACCGTTGCAAAAGATACTTCGGTAAAAGGCGCTAAATTGCGTTTGCCTGACAATACCATCATCTCGCCTGTCCGTCATTTCACGCAACAGCAATCCGAAGGAGTGGTTCCATCCCATCGGCGTGGCGCTGTCTTCGCTGCGCGGACAGGGGGGATAGCTTCTGCTCGGCTTGTCCAGACTCGACCTGCCATAGGCACGCGAGACAAGCCAAAAACATCGGCAGCGTCGGCTCCAGCGCTGAAACCTATCAATCTCGCCGCGCTCTCGGCCGCCGCAACCACCAGCAATGTTGATATGAAAAAGCAAGCACTCTTTGCAAATTTCCTACGCGAAGCTGGCAAAATTGCTGTTCAAACCATCGACCGCGAAAAATTCGAACGTGCATCCCAAATGATCGGGCTGGAAGCGAACGACTTGTGAGTGCAATAATCTTGGAACATGGACGCTAGCCACATCTTGCCAAATTTTGCCAAATTGATAAAGTGCTTGAATGACAACAATGAACATTTCTCTCCCTGACGCTCTCAAAAGCTTCGTCGATGAGCAGGTGACAGGCCGTGGCTACGGTACAAGCAGTGAGTATGTGCGTGAGTTGATCCGTAAAGATCAGGATCGATTGCATTTGCGCCAGCTTTTGCTCGACGGAGCGGAGTCGTTGCCGAGCGCGCCGGCAGATGATTCCTACTTTGCAGGCCTACGCAATCGGGCTAGCGGCCAGCAACCAAAGTGACCTCCAAACCAATTATCGCACGCGAAAAAGCACGGTGGGATATTGAAGGCGCGGTTGATTACTACCTTACCACAGCCGGACAAGGGATTGCGCTTCAATTCATTGACTCCCTTGAACGGGTCTATCGGCTGATTTCCGCTTATCCCGCAAGTGGCTCGTTACGCTATTCCTACGAATTGAATCTTCCGGGTTTGCGGTTCAGACAGCTTACGAACTATCCTTATCTCGTATTTTATATCGAGAGCGAGCATCACGTCGATGTATGGCGCGTCCTTCATGCGCAACGTGATATACCGGCGTGGATGCAGGAGAGCGCAACGGGAAATGGTTAAGCTGCGGAGCGAACTCCACGAAGCGAACTGAAAGAGAGTGCCGCTTGTCATCTAGTTTAACACGTAGAAATTCAATTAGATCAAGTACTTAGTTCCATAACGATGGTTATGCGATCGGAATCGGTCAACGGATCGCAAGCGCCCTCATTTCGGGTTGTCTTTGCTGTAGGTAGGCTTCTACGGTGCTGTCCCGCTTGTTGGCATCGGTGCGGGTGTAGCCTGCTATGATGATCATGGGTCTGCTCCTCCTTTGGGCTGGCGCCCTGTTTCCGGCGCCGCGCCGCCGTGCATGGTCCGGGATAGCGACCCGCGAGGATCGCCGGTTCTCGATCGGAACGTCAGCCCCCCTTCACGTAGCCCAGACCCTCGACGATCTTTCCTTCGCGGACGCGCATGATGTTGACGCCTCGAACCTGGTCCGCTTCGCGCTCGCTCCAGCGAAGCTGCCAGCGGATGATCCCGCGGTCGCCCATCGCGGAGATTTCCTCAGCTTTGAAGACAAGGTTGGCGGACGACGCGACCCCCCTCCAGAAGGTGAGGCAAGCTTCACGTCCTTCGTAGCGCGCTCCATCCGGGGCCGGCACTGTATTTTCGAGAACACAGCCGTCGCCGATGAGATCATCAAGGTCTTCGGGGCGATGCTTCTCAAATGCGTGGTGGAAGCGTTCCACGATTTCGCGGGTAACTTTGCTGTCAATGGTCATTTCTCACCTCATAGAGCGATGGAGCCGCCGTCGATCCCCTGCGTGTGGCCGATGATGAACCAGGCTCCGGTTGAACAAAGAAAAACGACGATGATTGCGACTCTCGTTTGTCTTGTCGTTCTTGCCACAAACTACTCAGGCAAGGGCGCCGACTGACCGGCTGTTTTGGCATAGGCCAGGGCTTCGACGATCCGACCGTCACGGACACGGATCAGACTGACCCCGCGCAGCGAACCGCCGTCGCCGAAATGGAAGCGCCAGCGGATGTTGGCACGGTCGCCCATCACGAAGATGTCTTCCGACTCGAAGCGGTTCGCGCGGTCGGCCGCCATGGCCCGCCAGAATGCGAGATTCACATCGTAGCCCTCGTACCGCGTGCCATCCGGTGCCGGCTGGATCGACTCCATGACGCAGTTCTGGCCGATGATGTCATCGAGGAGCTCGGGATTGTGCTCCTCAAAGGCATGATTGAACCGGTGAACGATTTCAGATGTTTTGCCGGTTTTCATAATACCCTCCTACACAGACCGGTCTGTCTACTTCTTGTAGTATACAGACCTGTCTGTTATAGTCAAGCGATGGATCAGAAAACTTCTCGCAGCCCTTCCGAAACAGGTTCCGCGCGTCGCCGTTTGCTCGACACCGCGACCAGGCTCTTTTACCAGGGAGGCATCCACGCTGTCGGCATCGACCGCATCATCGCTGAAGCCGGCGTGGCCAAGGCGACGTTCTACAAGCACTTTCCGTCCAAGGATGACCTCGTCGTCGCCTATCTCGAGGAGATAGACCGGCTCGGGCGGACGGCAGTGGCCGCGCTTCCGAAGCAACCGCCCCGGAAAATGATCTCGGCGATCATGGGGCGTATCAGCGAGGCTGTGACCGCGGGAGGCTGGCGGGGGTGTCCGTTCCTCAACGCGGCGGCCGAATATCCGGATCCAGCCAGCCCTGTGCGGCAGGCGATCAACGCGCGCCGCGTTTGGTATCACAACAGCCTCGAGAACTTTCTCGCGGAGGACGGCGATCCCGCTCCTTCCGTCACCGCTTCCCTCCTCGTCGCGCTTTCTGACGGCCTGCTGGAAAGTGCCTATCTGGATGATGATGCCGAAAGCGTCCCCGCCCTTGTCCGCGAGGCGGTGGCGAGACTGCTGGACCGCCGATGAACGCCGCTCGCCGACCAAGCAGCACCGGTCTGCGCCAATTCCTGGATCTCCAGCTCCAGCACGGTTGGATGGAGGGCAAAACGATCCTGCGCGACGCCGACGAGCGCTCGGAGCCCCTCGAACTGCGTTTCAAATATGTAACGCGGTTTTACCGCCTTGAAAAGATCTCGAACCGCAGACCCAGTTAATGCAGTTTTCAGAGGTGAGGTTCCAGACGAGACCTTATGCGACCTTCAAAAAGTTCATACCGCCAAAAGCTGGTTCCGTAGCCAAGGCATCAATTATTGTTCAATCAAAGTTCTTCCTCAAGTAAAGGCACGATGCTTCGAGCGATATCCAGTCTTGTGCTGGTCCTTCAATGAAGCGGCCAGAAGACCAGCAATGCCGCACTGCCGTTAGCACGATGATCACCGAAAGTGGCAAGCCTAGCCGAGGATAGTCGCTGAATCTGTAGCCGCCCGGACCCATAACCAGCGTGTTGCACTGGTGGCCGATGGGTGTCAGGAAATCACAACCGGCGCCAATGGCCACCGCCATCAAAAAGGCCTCCGGTTTAAAGCCGAGGGTGCCGGCAAAGCTGGTTGCAATTGGCGCCATCACAAGCACCGTTGCGGCATTGTTCAGGAATGGTGTGACGGCCATCGCGGCCACCAGGATAAGCGTCAGTGCCCCGAACGGAGGCAGTTGATGCGCCACTTGGGTTAACCAATGTGCGATCAGTTCGGTGCCACCCGACGTCCTCAGGGCGTCGCTGACAGGTATAAGCGTTGCAAGCATCATCAGTATCGGGCCATCGATTGCTGTATAAACTTCGCCGAGCGGAATCGCACGGAATAGCACCATCGCGACCGCACCGGCAAAGAAGGCTATCGACACCGGCAACAGCCCGAACGCGGTCGATCCCATCGCGGCAAACAGAATGACGAGAGGAATAAGCCCGCGCCTGACACTGCCCAGCATGATGGCCTTTTTGCCAGTGGCAGACAGCCGAACTCACGCAGCAATGTCGGCAGTACTCTGCTCTGCCCCTGCAGCACGACGACGTCGCCGAACCGGAAGGTGATCTCGCCCAAGCGCTCCTTGATCCTTTCACCATGGCGGCTGACGGCAAGCAGATTGACGTTGTATCGATCGAACATTGCAAGGCGCTGCGCTGACATATCGATCAGCGGTGAGTGCTTGCCGATGACCGCTTCAATCGCCTCGATTTCCGCCGATCGCTCGATATCCAGGGTGACCGGTCATGCGACAGTTTCAACTTTCCAGCCGTCACGATGGCGTCGAGCGCATGCGGGTTACCCTCCAGTACAAGCACATCACCTTCCACCAGTACGGAATCGGGAAGCGGTGTGACCCGGTGATTGGCACGCACGATAGCCACACACCGACATCGAGAGCGCCAACATTTTCGAATCCACATCACAATGCTTGGCGAGCGCTGGACCAGAGCACCGGAGCAAGCAGATAATAACTGATGAATGACTATTTCCAGCAAGTACAGTTCAAAGGCAGGCTAAACCACTGGCGTATGGCTTCTTGCGCTGGATCGGCGACAAACAGTGGGGCCGACTCTCCGCCCGCAAAGGCCATGAAAGCGCTTCGATAGCGCGATCATGGCCGCACGGTGAGGATCCGGCGTTTGGATTCGGGTCAGACGCTGAATGCATTGCCCGGAAACGGAAGCCAGCCATGAGCTGGGGACGTTGTCCTGACCGGGGCTCGATGCCACGGCCAGGACAAAGACCGCGCTGAAAACCAGGGTTAAGCGGGTCGCAGTTCTCTACAGTCCAGCAGCCTTGCGCAGGGCCTCATTCACCCGGCCCTGCCATCCTTTTCCTGTCGATTTGAATGCCTTGATAACATCGGGGTCCAGTCTCAGGGAGACTTGCTGCCGTGGTTTCTCGACGCTGGGCCGTCCCCTCGCCCGCTTGATGCTTTCCATCAGGTCGGGGAAGGCTTCGGCAAACGGCTTGGCCTGCGCCAGCTCCTCGTCGGTCGCTTCGGGCGCGTCCGGATCGCTGGCAATCTGTCTCTGGACCTTGGCTTCTTCGGCAGTAGTCAAGGGTTTAATACGAGGTTTGGTGGTCATAGAATCTCCTTTCCTTCTGACTGGCGGCGCGCATGGAAATCACCGACAAGCCTTCCCTTCCCAAGCGGGCGAAGACAACTGCAATCACATTGTTGCGCAGGACACCGATTGCCATCATGCGGTTGCGCTTGCTGGGCAGAACGGTCGATGCTGCGAAAAACTCCATGTCGAGATCGGCAAAATCGTAGCCGTGTTTCTCCAGATTCCGAATGCGCTTGTTTTCATCCCACGTGATCTGCATGATTATTTGTATCACATTTAATAGATGTTTGCCAAAATTAAAGTGATACAATAAATAAACTCTTGCATCACTCTGCTGCGGTTATCCGGAATGGATTGGTCAATCAAAACGGCACCGGAACCGCCGTGGCGAATCCGGTGCCTGCGGGTCAAGGGGAAGACTTGACCGCCGCTGATCGTTTATTCACCCTTGTCAACGTTTTCGGGGTCCACGTCCTGATCGTCAAAGTCCACATCGTCCATGTCCTGCATCAGCTTGTAGGCCGGATCGCACGACTGCTTGAGGCCAATGGGAAGCCATGCGCCGTTGAGGTCGGCGGTGGCGCGTTCGGCCAGGGGACCTTTCTTCATCGTGGCAAGATTTTCCGCCTTGTCATTGCCATTGAAGGCTGCGACAACCGAGAGAATGTGCTTCTTCGCGGTGCGATTGAAATAGCCAAGGTCGTTCAAGGTGACGTGGCTAGCCGGATCGGTGCCGAGGGCAGTGGCCAGTTGATCGGCATGATAAGGCTGGTCGCGGCTGGTCGAGTAGGCCTTGAGCGAAAGTGCCGAAAACAGAGCCAGATGCTCCAGCAACTGCGTCTGTTGCATTTCCAGAAAATAGCGCCACGACTCCACAAATGTGATCTTCCGGTGTGGCCCTGTCGGTCTTGATCTCCAAGCTGGTAGCGAAATATGTCGAATAGAACAATTTGGTTGCCATGGCGTGAACGGTGGCGGCAAGGGCTACTTGCGGATTGCTTGCAAGGTCGGCTGCAATCATTGTGGTGCGGATCGCCGCGAGTTCCGTCCCAAGCTTTTCGGAAACTTTTGGATGCCCGTCCAGATCGGTGGCCGGTGCCAGCGCAGCCTTGCCGCCTGTTTTCCTTGGTTTCTTCATGAGGCCGCGCCGGACCTTGACCTCGCCGTTATACTCCATGGTGATGACGGCAAAGGCCTCGGCAGCTTCTGCCGGATCAAATTCCTCCACGGAAAGCTCTGCGACCCGTTCGTCGATTTCATCCATCCGCACACCGAACTCGGCATTGTTCGGCTCGTCGTTATGGCGAGCAACGAGGCCGTCATATTCTTGCCTGAGGGTGGATAATTCGTCTTCTTCCGACTCCGTCAACGCGCGGGGCTTCGGATAGATGCGGTTGGGATAGCGGGAATTAAGTGTGTAGTAGTCATTGTCGATTTCAACGCCTTGCCAGCCCTCGGCCTTTACGTCCTCGATCAGCTTCTGCAGCTTCTCGTCAAACAGCCGGTCGAGCAATGCCGCGTCGGTCAGGTAGGCCACTTCGCCGTCACTGAAGAGGTCCTGATAGAACCCTCCGCCCGCTTCGCTGTAAGCATCAAGACCAATCAACGTCACCCGCTTGTCGGTGAGCGGAATATCGCCCTCGGTCAGCGTCCGCTTGATCTGATAGGCATTCATGTCCGGATTGCTGCGGAAAAGGCCGTGATCGTCTTGACCAGCATCCCGCGGTCTCGAATGAGTAGCATGAGCGCAAGCACGAAGAGCAGGTGATCGAGACCCGACAGTATATGATCGACACCCAGCGAGGAGTAGGTCTGCGCTACTTCGAGGCTGGTCTGTGCGCCCGCTACGACGAAGGAGGGCGCGTCCGGCACGAGGCGCACGACCTCCGTGTCGCCGTTCTCGTATTCGATCCGGACGAGCGCTTCGGTCATGGTCGACTTGAGGCCGTTGATGCCGATCTCTCCGCCCCTCAATCCCCCTGAACAGGCGACAGTCCTTCGCTCCAGATAAGCTCGGTCCACGATCGACCTCGCCGGTTCGGCTTTCTCGATGCACGGCTTCGGCAGACTTGCATAGAGGCCGAGACGCATGTCGCCCTGCGCAGGTACCTTCCAGACGACGGCGAACTCGTCCGGAGCGGTTTCGCGCATGTCGAGATAGGCGGGCCGAATCTCATGAGCATACCCCGGCGTGGTCAGCAACACCGGCAGCGCTGCCAGCAGGGCGCCAAGCCGCGTCATCGGCGACATCCCAGTCGAGATCGGCACCGCCGCCGCCAACCAGACCCCAGCCGGTGAAATACACCTTGTCGGTGATCGCATACTTGCCGAGCATGCCAGCGAGACCGTCGACCCAGGTCGCCCCGTCGCTCCGCCCGCGACCGTCGAGGATACCGCCGCTGAACGAAATGTCCGTGTTGGCGTGCCATTCTATCTCGCCAATTTTGCCGACTACAACGCCACTTACGGCGCTTTGGGCGCGGTCGCAGGTCTGATGGTATGGATATGGATCTCGGTGATCATCCTCATCCTCGGCGCTGAGTTGAACGCGGAACTGGAGCATCAAACCGCGATTGGTAGTACGACCGGACAGCCGCTTCCGATGGGAAAGCGCGGAGCAGTCGTTGCCGATACACTTGGCGAATCTGTGAATGAGACGAAAGGCAAAATGTCGGTGCCCTGAAGCGTCTAGCCCAGCTTGCATGAAGCCCTGTCGCAACAATTGCCAGTTGTCCGGTCAATCGAGGACCGAGCCTGCGCTTCAAGCCAGCTACTTAGCTGTCTATTCGCCCTAGTTATCCATCCAACGCGGATGCTGCGAGCGTGTGACTTGTAACGGCGCTTTGGATACTCTTTCATTATCCCGCACTGCACTCTACTTTGACGGCATGAGAGATTTTATGATCCATCTCGAAGAACAGGTGGCATGGTTGCCGGACTGGATCATCAGCCTTGCCCTCATCGCCGGCGCGGCTGGCATAGGCTGGGCCGTGCATCACGCTCTTTACAACCTGCTTACCCGTATCGTTGCCGCCTGGGGTTTGTTCTGGCGCTCACTGGTCTCCAGAACCGAGCGCCCTGCCCGCTTCGCGATTGTGGTGGCGGCACTCTCCTTGGCCGTATCACTTGCGCCGCTGACCGATCTGCAAGCCTCGGTACTTCGTCATGGTCTGCTCATCTGTTTTATCGCATTGATTGCCTGGATGGTGAAGTCGGCTGCGCATATCTGGACGACGGTCTATCTGAGGCGCTTCAAACTTGATGCCGAAGACAATCTGCTGGCGCGCAAGCATGTGACGCAATCGCGGATCATCGGGCGAATCATCGACCTGTTGATCATAATGATCGCGGTCGCCGCCGCATTGATGACATTTGATGCGGTCCGGCAATATGGCGTTAGTCTCCTGGCATCTGCCGGTGCAGCCGGTATTGTGGTTGGCTTGGCACTTCAACCGGTCTTGAAGAATCTTTTCGCGGGCATCCAGCTCGCGATTACGCAACCGATCCGGATCGATGACGCGCTGTTGGTTGAGGGCGAGTGGGGCAATGTCGAGGAGATCACCTCAACCTATGTCGTTGTCAAAATCTGGGACTGGCGGCGCCTCATTCTTCCGCTCAGCTACTTCATCGAGAACCCGTTCCAGAACTGGACCCGCGAGAGCGCCTCACTGATCGGCACGGTGATGATCTATCTTGATTACAGTGTTCCCGTCCCAGCCCTTCGCAGCAAAGTGGAGGAGATTCTCGCCGCTTCGACGCTCTGGGATCACCGTGTCGCCAACGTCGCCGTCACCGATTTCAAGGAAAACGTGATGGAAATCCGTATCCTTGTATCCGCGACGAATTCCGGCCGAACATTTGATCTGCGTTGCGAGGTTCGCGAAAAGCTGATCGACTTCATCCAGCGCGAATATCCGCAGGCATTGCCGCGGATACGTTTGAATCCCGGCAATGTCGCGACAACAGGGCAAACGGGGACGAACCAATCAGCAACGCGAGAGAACTGAAATTTTCTCAGCCGAAATGCTGCCCCTGTCATGGTTTCGGTTTCTACATCTCAAACGTTCCGGTCAGCGTCGCTTGCGCAAGTATGTGTCTTTTTGCTGCATTCCACATCAGCCCAGCACCTGCAGAGCTAGGCACAGAACGATTCGGGACATCGAGTGCCGCCAAGCGAAAATGATAGTGGTGCACTCCATGATCTTTGGGTGGTTGCGGTCCGTCATAACGCGCATTGCCGAAATCGTTCTCCGAAAAACGCGGCGCCTGGCCCGGCACAGTATCCGCACTTTCAGGCAATCCATACAGTGTCGGCCGAATGTTAAATATTCCACAATGCCGGAAAATCCCACTCGGTGCATCGGCATCTTCAACGACGAGTGCAAAACTGCGTGTCCCATCAGGAACACCGCTCCATTTCAATGGTGGAAACAGATTTTCGTGGATGCGGGTATATTTTGGGGGAATAGCATCGCCATCAGCAAATGCAGGGCTCACTAACGTCAAGACCATGGGATTTCCTTCAACAGGTGTTCTGACTGGGATTTGTACCGACGCTGCGCCTCACGGACGAAGACCGTGTCCGGCAGGTTTTGCTCCGCCGACACTCTTCCCAACCTGCAAGGACCGAGTTTGTTCCAGGAAATATTATCGCCATATGACATGTACCAAGTATCGTTTCTCGCCACTATTTAGGCAAGACGGCCTTCACTTAAATAGTGGAGAAACTAAGGTAAGCGCCTTTAAATAAGACCGAGCACTGTTCCACTTGAGCCCTTATGCGATTTTCCAAGCACAGATCGAGAACATTCGGAAAATAAGCCCATAAAGACGCGGCGCGATGAGGCTCCGTGGTCACAGTTTGAACCGGGTTCGCTAAAATAGCGATTGAAAACAACTGTAGGCCCTCGCAGTTATCGCGCTTCATTGTCGGACCCGGTGCTAGTTCGCACTAGGGGACAATAGAAATGAAACCAACACTTTTAGCCGGCGTTGCCTTTTCGGCGATGCTTACGTTCGCCGCCGACCGCGGTCACCAGTGCAGCCACATTTGGCTTTCCCCTCGGGGATCTTGAGCTGCTCTATAGTGTGATCGGCCACCGATTTTTTCGCAACGTTCTTGTAGACCTGAACCTTGGTGACGATCGGCTCTGCTGAAAGTGCGACAGAACCCAGCAATGGCTGGCGGCCCGTCAGGGCGATGGGCTGGTTTATGTTGGGCACGTCGGAACGGGCTTCTCAGCGAAACTAGCACGTGATCTTAAAGCCCAGCTCGATAGTATCCGTATCGAAAACCCATTGGCCTCGGGCATCAAGGCAAGAAATATGTGTTCGTCGAACTGGGCTTGGTTGCGGAAGTGACCTATGGAGCTTGGACGCACGACGGAAAACTGAGACACACCTCATTCAAAGGAATCCGTGAAGCGGCGGACCATGCCGAGGTCTATGAACTAGGGCAGGGGATCGATTAAAGGGTTGATGAAACGGACGGGCAACGGTTCGAAGTGCCTGGTATTGGCCGTCAGCAAGATAAGATCATGGGTTTTCCCGATCGCGGCAATAATGCAATCGGCAAGGCCGGGATTCCTGCCCTTGGCGTTTGCGGCGTCTTCGATGCTTCCTGCTGCTCGTGCAACGGCAGCGTCGACGGCAAGGACGCGCTCTCCGAATCCCTCAATCATCTGTTCAAGCCAGCGCATGATTTCTTGAGCTCGAGCATGCCCGCCAGCGCGATCGAGTTTAGATGCGCCGCGCTCGATCTCTAGGATTGCGATTACAGGCACATACAAGCGGTTTGTGTTGTTCCGTACCCATTGAGCCAACTTTGCCTCCACAGGGGCCGCATTCGGCCTTGCAGGCCCAAAGACGGACAGTATCGACGTATCGAACAGGAAGCCGCTCACAGGTCAATCTCACGGCTTGGAGACGGATTCCGTTCGAACTCAATTCCGCCCCCGGGAAAGGATAACAGGAATTCCCCGAATGACGGACGGTCGACAGGATAGATGCGCGCAGCGTCGGCGATCGGAACGATGATCGCGGCTGGCCGACCATGTTTCGTGATCGTCGTCGGCAAACCATGTTCAGCCGCGTCGATGATCGCGCTGAACCCTGCCTTAGCTTCTTTGAGATTGATAGATTTCATCCGTCCTTGGTCCACAATTTGAGGTGGTTACTGGTGACCACTTTAGGAACATTTTGTTGGCATGTCAAGCGAACAAGGGAAAATGTTGGCTTCGCTTCGATTTCCTTTAGGCTCATGGACGCCGGGCTGTTCGCAGCGCGATAGAGGGTCTTGGGGTCGAGCAGGACGGCGTGCTTGCATCGGGTGCAGGTGACACGGAGGACTTGCCAAGATGAGAAGTCGGATAGGCGGATTGCGAACGTAGTCTCCAGAAAAATGTGGTTCGCAACACGAGGGAAAAATACTGCTGTTCGCGGATCGGGGTAATCGCTGGAAAAAGTTATTTCCGACAAAGAAAGCCGGAAGACGAAGCACTCACGTTTCAGGGGGGACTGAGGATGGAGTGCAGTTTCGGGCGCTTCCGGCTAGGTCCTGACCAGCAATTTGATTGAGGGCGAAATTGCCGGTCAGCTATCGACATAATACACCTGTTTTTCAGCCTGAGGCTTCAATCACAGACATTTGTACCGGCCAAAAAAGGGCCGGGCGACACAACACCTTGGGGGTGCGTAGTCTGCTCCGGCCTTTGGGGTGCTGCCCTATAGGGCCCCCGGGGTAGTGGGTTTCAAGGCAGCAAAAGAAGTGTCTCCCGTTAGGGCGGTCCGGTCCAATCACTGTTCCCTTCCGCTTGACACAAAGAGGGAGAAGAGAGGGCACGTCGCCCCCAATCCTCTCCCAGAAAGCGGGTTGTAGAATTTGGCTAGCCATCACAACCGGCACGGGCAAATTTACTCCCGTTTCCAGCGTTTTGCGAATGGGATTTATTAGCAAAATCGGCTTACAGATTTTTATTTATTTTTTTCTTTTTGTATGCGCAATGGCTGTCTGCATCATGTCCACTTCGCGCCGCGAGTTTGGCGGTGGCTGGGGAGAAGGCCAGCCCTCTAGGGGGTGTGCAAGCACATGATTCCCGCCAGCCCCTCCGCCGTGACAGGCAGAATTAGTCCTCGGTGGATACGACCTGCTGCTTGCGCTTCTCCATTGCAGACCACACTTGATGGAGGACTGAAGTTAAGTGAACAACAATCGTCTGCTCATGTTATCTTTACGGATGACAAGTAGTATTGCACGACCGGTGCGAAAATCCCTTCAATGTGGAAATCTGTATGAAGCCTGGCGTCAGTGATCTCCTGCTCCATATCCAGAATGAAATTCTGGAAGCTGTGACCTCTGGTGATCCACTGCGCGACATTGCCGATTTGCTGTGTCGCAGGATCGAGAATCTGGTTCCAACCATTGTATGTTCAGTGCTTACAGTTGACCCGGACCAAAAGCTTCACCCGCTGGCTGGGCCAAGCCTGCCTGACGCCTACTCTGAGGCACTCGACGGAATCGAAGCCGGCCCCACGGTCGGGTCGTGCGGAACTGCGGCTTACCGAGGCGAACCCGTCATCGTTTCTGACATAGAATCCGATCCGCTCTGGGCTGATTTCAAAGCTCTGGCGCTGCCACTTGGACTTCGAGCCTGCTGGTCTACTCCTATAAAGTCGCGCGATGGACGCGTGGTGGGTACATTTGCTTTCTATTACAAAACAGTCCGGACACCTGATGAACTGGAGAGGCGAATCGTCCAGACCTGTGTTCATCTGTGCGCAATCGCCATTGAGCATGAACAGGTGCAGGCGCGCGATTATAAGCTCGCTTATTTTGACGCGCTGACCGGGCTATCCAATCGAACCCGCTTTGATGAAATGCTTTGCCGGCGGGTTCATGACCAAGCCGCTTTCGGGCTACTTCTGGTAGATATCGATCACTTGAAATCTGTCAATGATACTATGGGACACCTGTTGGGCGACTTCGTGATCAAAAGTGTGGCCAACATGATTGGCAAGGACCGTCCAGGAGAGACAGCGTTCCGGCTGGGCGGGGACGAATTTGCAGTCATCATTGATGGTGTCACAACTGCAGAGGGTCTGGCTGGCGCTGCTCAAGGCATTCTTCATAGAACCAGTGGTCCCGTAACTGCCGGATTGGACACACTTTTTCCCAGCGTCACCATCGGCGGAGCCCTGTTCGGAGCCGATGGCGTTGAAGCAAATATGTTGCGGCAGAATGCGGATTTTGCGCTTTATCACGCAAAGGAGACAGACCGGGGAGGCTATGTTCAATTTCGTCCCGAGCTTCGCACCTCGATCATCGACCGTATCCGCGCAATCCGCAATGTGGACGCTGCATTGGCAGAGGGCCGCATAACGGCATATTACCAACCAATCGCGCAGCTGGCGTCATCAGAAGTTGTCGGCCTGGAAGCTTTGGTCCGCATGACTGATCTACAAGGCGGCGTATCCCCTGCAGGCGATTTTGCTGCTGCGTTCTCCGATACCAAGATAGCCTCGCGTGTTACTGAGAAAATGCTGAACCAGGTTGCATCCGACATTCGCGAATGGTTGGATCTCGGTATCCCCGTGGAGCACGTCGGGATCAACGTGACGACCGGGGATTTTCAATACGGAAATCTCCAGGCGAAGATCGAGGCATGCTTCGCAAAGCAAGACGTTCCGCTCAAGCACATTGTGCTTGAGGTTAACGAGTCTGTATTTATGGGCGGCAGCGACCAGTTCGTGGCCAAAGCGGTAAAGCGGCTCCGCGATAAAGGACTGCTTGTTGCACTTGATGATTTCGGCACGGGATACGCTTCCCTTACCCATCTGATAAGCTTCCCGGTTGATGTCATCAAAATCGATCGGTCCTTCGTGGGGGCTTTGGCCAATGGAAAAGCAAGTTCAGTCATTGTCGCAGCTATCATGGACATGGCGAACCGGTTAGACATGCGTGTGATTGCAGAGGGTATCGAATCTCTTGAGCAGGTGCGCCAACTGAGCGAGCTCGGTTGTCAGTTCGGTCAAGGATACCTCTTCGGCAAACCGGTCTCGGCGGCAGACATTAGGGAACTCTTATTGGAGCAGCATCGTAGAGCGCATACGCGATCCGGCATCTATCCATCCTGGTATTAGCGGACAGGCAACAGCAACTGTTGGCCTTGAAAATGTCGCCTTGATGTCACGCTGCAGTTAACCAGGGTCTTCCTCACTTTGTGTGGTTAACAAATCGTTAGTGGTCACGGCGCTAGTGCCAAAGCTGGATCTCCGCTGACATTCTTTAGCGCCATCGCAAAGGTAACGCCCCGTATTGCCCGTCGAATTTGGCGGATGCTGTTGTGCATTACCACTTGCTCAAGCAGAACCGACCCAGTCCGTGCATGCTGAAGCAATTTTTGAGGCAAGACGCCCTTACCCAACTTGGGCAATGTCAATGTGAGCATCGTCCCACAGATTTGACAGTCGAATGCGCAGGCTCGTCGCTAATGCTTGAGTGCGAGGCTGCGCAGCGTATGGTTCGGACAGGGAATGGAAGCAGTTCCGGATGAGACGTTATGCAACTTCGAAGCATATATCGGGAAGGTCGGCGGGAAAGCGATGGCATTGATCGAGCGAGTGCCGTCAGGTTTGACACCGAGCGCAAAGCTACGCTGCGATGAGATTCGACTGCGCGGCATCATCCCAGAAAGACGTCGAAATTGGCCATTCGAGCCAACGGACATTTTGATCGACCCGTTCCTTATGGCTCATACCAATGACGGCAACTGAAACGGATGAGTGGCGGAACGGAAATTGCAGCGCGGCAGCCTGCAGGGGTATGTTGTGCTTTTCGCACAAGGCCGCGAGGCGCTGGGCTTTCTCCATAACGGCGGCGGGTGGCGCCTTATAGTCATAGGTGACGTTGGCGGAAGTAGGGCCCGAGGCCAGTATTCCAGAGTTGAAAACCCCGGCCACCACGATCTCGACGCCTTTGCTTGCCGCGAGTGGAAGAAGGTCATCCGCCGCGCTTTGATCGAGCAAGGTATAACGCCCGGCGATCATAACGGCATCAAGGGTGGCATTTTGCAGGAAGCGCGTTGCGATATCGCTTTCATTAACGCCAACACCAACCGCCCTTATGTGACCCGCCCTACGCAAATCATCGAGTGCGCGGTAACATCCGTCGACTGCCTCATCGAAGCGTCGTTCGAAGATGTCTCCATGCGTGTAGCGATCGACATCGTGGATATAAACGAGATCGAACTCGGAGAAACCGAGGCGATTGGCCGATTGTTCGAGTGACCGCATTGTCCCTTGGTAGCTGTAGTCGAATACCGGTTTCAGGCGCAGTGGCGACGCCCAAATTCCGTGGTCGACATCTTCGCCGCGAGGCGGCACGAGATAACGCCCGACCTTGGTCGAAACCGTGAAACTTTGGCGCGGCACTGTGCGGAGAAACTGGCCAAGCCGCAATTCGCTGAGGCCATGGCCATAAAGCGGAGCCGTATCAAAATATCGAAATCCAGCATCGTAGGCGCTGTGCAGCACCTCCTGCGCTTGCGCTTCCGGCACGTCGCGGTAGAGCGTACCGATACCGCTCGCGCCAAAACCGAGCCGTGACGCGAACCCAATGAGGCTCTTCCCGATTGGTTCAAGGCTCATGATTGTAAGCCCGGTAGCTTATATGCCTCGATGGCCGAGCCGCCGAAAATCTGTTCGCGTTGTTGCACTGTCAAATCCGGCAGACATTCACGCAACGCACCGATAACATCATCATAGCCGCCTGCAACCAGACAAACCGGCCAATCCGTGCCGAACATGCAACGGTCGGGACCAAAGATTTCAAGGACATGGTCAACATAGGGCCTCAGATCGCCGGGCGTCCAATTCTGCCAATCGGCTTCGGTGATCATGCCTGACAGTTTGCACCAGACATGGCGCCGCTCGCTGCGGAAGCCTTGCATGAGTTCGGCCCACTCATGGTACTCGCGGTTTTTGATGTTCGGCTTGGAAATGTGATCGAGAACAAAGCGTAACTCGGGAAAAGTTTCTGTCGTCTCGATCGCCGACGGGAGTTGGGGAAGATTGGGAACGAGGTCGTAGACCAGACCCGCATCCTGTACGGCCTGAAGACCCCTGCGTACATCATCGCGTAAAAGCCAGTCCGGATCGGATTCTGTCTGGATCAAATGCCGTATACCAACCAGCCACTTTCCGTTCGGGCTTTGCTGGAGTTCCGCAAGCGTATCCGCCACATGCGGATCGGTCAGATCGACCCAGCCAACCACGCCGGCAACAAAATCGGTGTTTGATGCCATGTTGATGAAATCCCAGGTCTCATCGAGATCATTCCAGGTCTGCACAAGGATGGTTCCGAACACACCGTTGGCTTGCAGAGCCGGCCGGAGATCGCCGGGCTCGAACTTGCGGTTGAGCGGTTCGAAGGGGCCACTCAACCACCCATAGTCGCCACCACTTGCCGGATCCCAGAAGTGGTGATGTGAATCGATAATCGGAGATGCCATGCTAAATCACCAACGCTGATGCACGTAGGGCTTGATGTCCTGCTGATAGATTTCCCTGATCTTATCCATCGTATCGGTGGTTAATGGAGCAAGTTCGACTGCTTCGGCATTCAAGCGTGCCTGTTCAGGATTGCGGGCACCAGGAATTGCGACGGTGACAGCGTCGAACATCAGGATCCAGCGCAAGGCAAATTTGGCCATGGTCGTGTCACCGGAAACGAGCGGACGGACCTTTTCGACCGCGTCGAGACCTTTTTCATAAGGAACACCGGAAAAGGTCTCGCCCACATCGAAAGCTTCGCCATTGCGGTTGAACTGGCGATGATCGTTCTCGGCAAATTTCGTATCGCGCTTGAACTTGCCGGAAAGCAGCCCGCTGGCAAGCGGCACGCGGGCGATGATCGCCGTCTTCTTCTCCTTGGCAAGCCCGAAGAACCGCTCGGCCGGACGCTGGCGGAATGCATTGAAGATTATCTGCACGCTGACGATGCCGGGATATTCGAGAGCCTTGAGGGCTTCTTCGATGCGCTCGACGCTGACACCGTAGTTGCTGATCTTGCCCTGCTCGACAAGCGTGTCGAGCCTTTCGAAAACCTCCGGATGATAGTAAAGGTCTGTCGGCGGGCAATGAAGCTGCACCAGATCCAGCGTGTCGGTTTGAAGGTTCTTCAAGCTGCGCTCGATATAGTTCGAAAGGTTCTCGGCGCTGTAGCCGGCAACGGTCTGTTCCGGCAGGCGCCGGCCTGCCTTGGTGGCGATGAACGGTCTTGTCCCGCCGCGCTCCTTGACGACCTTGGCGATCAGCTGCTCGGAGTGGCCATCACCATAAACGTCGGCGGTATCAATGAAATTGACGCCGCTGTCGAGCGCGGCATGAAGCGCCGCCAGCGCCTCCTCGTCATTCACCTCACCCCAGGCAGCGCCGATAGCCCACGCACCAAAACCGATTTCACTGACCTGGCGGCCAGTGCGTCCAAAATCTCTCATTCGCATGGGTCATCTCCCTGTCGGCGCCGTGTCCGTTATCCAGAACCTGCAGCGCATAAAAGAACGCAGTCTTCCAATCTTTACCTGAGATTTAGTTGTACGACAACCCTGTAATATGACGCTAATGGCTTTTATACGGCCTCGCCGATTATATCGGCAGCTTTTTCTCCTATCATGACGGTGGCGGCATTGGTATTGGAGGAGATCAGTCGCGGCATGATCGAACTGTCGCAGACACGCAGCCCTTCGATGCCGCGAACGCGAAGTTGCGGATCGACCACTGCGCCCTTTCCGGTTCCCATGCGGCATGTACCGACAGGATGATAGGCGGAGCGCGCATATTGCCGGGCGAAGACGGCTGCACTTTCTCGCGACGTTACTGCCTCACCGGGAAGATGTTCGCGGCGAATGAATGGCCGGAATGCAGGCTGCGCGAGAATCTCGCGGCTCAGCATGATACCGTCAATGGCGCGCTCCAGATCATAGGGGTCCGCAAAGGCGTTCGGATCAATGATCGGCGCATCGCGCGGATCGGAGGAGCGCAAGGTGACCGAACCGCGCGAACGCGGCCGGACGTGATACGAGTTCAACGTGCAGCCATTGCCTCCAGGCACCGAACCGATGCCTTCCTCGACACCGGCGCCGGGGAGAAAATGAAACTGGATATCCGGCGTCTTCTCGCTCTTGTCGCCCCACCAGAAAGCGCCGCCTTCGACGATGTTGGATGCGATCGGTCCTTTGCCAAAGAGCGTGTATTCGAGACCGGCCATGAATTGCCAACGGCGCTTCTTGTAGCGGTCAATGCCATAAGGACCCGAGAGTTCCGCCAGCACATCGACATCCATGTGGTCCTGAAGATTTTGCCCGACGCCGGGCAGGTCATGAATGACTTTGACACCGACAGCCTTCAGATGCGTCGCATCGCCAATCCCCGAAAGCATCAGCAGTTTTGGCGAGCCAATTGCGCCGGCCGCCACAATCACTTCCCGGGCGGCGTGCAGGAGTGAAGGATTGCCGTTTTCGCTGATTTCGACGCCTGTTGCGCGTCCGTTCTCAATGACAATGCGATTGACGAAAACGCCGGTGCGAACAGTGAGGTTTTTGCGGCCGAGCACCGGCTTGAGGTAGCCGACGGCTGTACTGCTGCGCTTGCCCCTTTTCGTCGTGGTTTGATAGAACCCGGTCCCCTCCTGATGGGAAGCGTTGAAATCGGCGGTAAAGGGCAGCCCCGCCTGTTGTGCAGCCTGCACAAATATTCGGGTCAGCGGGTGCGGATTGCAAAAGCTGACGCCGAGCGGCCCCTCATTGCCGTGGTAATCGCCGACGAATGTGTCATTGCCTTCAGACTTCTTGAAGTAGGGAAGCACGTCCTTGAATGACCAGCCGGTACATCCCTCTTCCAAAGCCCAGGCGTCATAGTCTTCCGGACATCCGCGCGTGAATACCTGCGCATTGATGGAACTGCCGCCGCCCAGTACCCGCGCTTGCGGATAGACCATGGTGCGGCCGTCGATCTCGCTCCCTGCAGCAGTTTCATAGCCCCAGATCAACGGTCCCGCGGTCATCTTGAAAAACCCTACAGGCAGATGGATGTAAAAATTCGTATCGCGCGGACCGGCCTCGAGCAGCGTGACGGTTACGCTCGGATCCTCCGACAATCTCGCAGCCAGAACGCAGCCAGCGGAGCCACCGCCAACGATGATATAATCAGACATTCATATCCTCCCATGCCGGATGTAAGCTTTGGAATTGGCAGAGCACCGGCACCTTTCAGATCGAACAATCTCAAGTCTCTTGTGAAGCGTCAAGAGAAAGGGTATGGTTATCGTGTTGGAGGGTTGTCGTACAATTAGGAGGCTAGCGGCATCGGCTTCACTTGCATTTCATGCTTCGAGGAGAGGCATTTTCAAAAGCATCTGATTCCACCGGGAGGATAGAGGAATGAGTGACAGGGCTAGTATTGCACATTTCGGCCAGATAAATCGCCGGACGTTGATGATGGGCGCCGGTGCCGGCCTGGCAGTGGCGGCAATGCCGAAACGGCTGTGGGCGCAGGGTGCGCCAACGCTGGTAACGTCGATACGCTCGCTTTCGAACCCTTACCACGCTGTGTGGAAGACAGGCGCAGAGGCCTATGCGGCGTCGGTCGGTCTGGAGCACGTTACGCTTGTGTCCGAGGGCAACAGCGAAAAAGGGATTGCCGACATCAAGGCCATGCTTGCCAAGACCGGCGGCAACATGGTGCTCAATTCCGATCCGAACGATACGCCGGATGCCCGCCCCATCGTTGAAGCCTGCAAGAGTGCCGGCGCCTCGGTGGTGACCCAATGGAACAAGCCCGCAGATTTGCATCCGCGCGACTTCAATCCGAATTACGTATCGCACATCGAGTTCGATGGTATTGCCAGCGGCAAGCAGATTGCCGAAATCCTCTTCAAGGCCATCGGCGGCTCGGGCGGAATCATTGCGCTTGGCGGCCTGATTTCGACGACAGCTGCCATCGAACGCAAAAAGGGTCTTGACGAGGCGCTTGCCGCGAACCCGAACATCAAGCTTCTGGATTTCCAGGTCGCAAACTGGAAGTCCACAGAGGCGTTCGACCTGACCAGCAATCTCCTCACGCGGTTTGGTGATGACATCAAGGGCGTATGGGCGGCCAATGACGACATGGGCACGGGCGCTCTCGAGGCGCTTCGCGCCGAAGGTCTTGCCGGCAAGGTTCCAATCGTTGGTATCGATGGCATCAAGACCGCTGTCGACGCCGTGCGGACGGGAGAATTTGCCTGCACGATCACGTCTGATCCGTTCTGGCAGGGCGGCATGGGGCTATCCATCGGTTACAATGCCCACATGAAGAAATTCGATCCTGCCACCCAACCGCCGGAACACCGCGAGTTCTACGGCAAGGTGGTCTCGATCACGAAGGACAATGTCGAGGAATACTACAAGAACAATATCGACTCCAAGCCGACCATGGACTGGAACGACCTCTGGGGCCGGGTGACCGGCGCCATTCGCGCCTGAAATCCGGTAATGAAGGACGCAGCCCGGCTGCGTCCCTCATTACGAGTGGCAGCGTTGGTTCCGCTGCCTGTTCTTTCCCATCTTTCATGCGGGATGTAGTCTGTTGACAGTCAATTCTGAAACCATGAAGTCCATTTCGAATATGGAGCCGAAAACGGCGATGCAATCGTTCTGGAGCCGTGCGGGCAAGGCGAGACGTTGGCGTGCCTTCGCGCCGCTGGCCGTTCTGATCGTCCTTTGTATCCTGATTGCGATCGCCAACCCGAATTTTATCGAACCACGCAATCTCATACGGGTTGCAAATTCAGCTGCGGTGCCTTTGACGCTCGCGATGGGCATGACCTTCATCATCCTGCTTGGCAGTATCGATCTTTCCGTTGAAGGTGCCATGTCCGTCGCAGCAATGGTGCTGGTCCTGCTCGCCACAAACGACAGCAATGCCAACAATTACGGCTGGTTTGCCGTGGTCGCTGCCATAGCGGCGAGCACGGTGATGGGTCTGGCCAGCGGATTTCTGCAAACCACGCTGCGGATACCGTCGTTCATGGCGACGCTCGGTGTGTGGTTCATCGGCCTCGGCTTTTCCGTCTACATGCTCGGCGGTTCGGCCGTCCGGCTAATGGACGAGAACATCCGCGCCTTGGCGTTGTCACGCTTCCTCGGATTTCCGCTGGCAGTCTGGATCGCGCTTGCTGCCTTCGCCGTCGCAATCGTTATTCAATACCACACCCGCATTGGCCGTCACATCATGGCTATAGGCGGCGGTGAAGATGTGGCCGAGCTCTCCGGTATCAATCTGCGACGCGTGCGCATCATGGCTTTCGGTCTCGCCGGTTTCTTTTTCGGTGTGGCCGGCGTTCTCGCCGCCGCGCAGCTCGGCCAGTCCAATGCGGTGATTGCCGATGGCCGGCTATTTGCAGCGGTGACCGCGGTCGTCGTTGGCGGCACCGCACTGACGGGAGGCGAAGGCGGCGTTCTCAATACGCTGGTCGGCGTTCTGATCGTGACTGTGCTCGCCAACGGCATGATCCTCCTTGGCATCTCTCCTTACATTCAGCAGACGGTGCAAGGCTTGATGATTATCGCCGCGGTCGCGCTGTCGCTGGATCGCTTCAACCTCAAGATCGTGAAGTGACGCCATGTTTGCAGCAAACGGGATCAGCAAATCTTTTGTCGGCACACACGCACTGAAGAATGTCGACATCGAAATCCGGCCCAATGAGGTGGTCGGGCTTATCGGCGAAAACGGTGCTGGAAAATCAACACTGATGCGCATTCTTGCCGGCACGCATCGTCCGGATTCGGGCACGCTTACGCTCGACGGTCAGCCACTTCGCATGCGCAACGCGCGCGATGCCGCGGGCCATGGCATCGGCATGGTGTTCCAGGAGCAGTCGCTGCTCCTGAACATGACCGTCGCAGAGAATATCTATCTCGGGCAGGAGCACCAGTTTACGCGCTTCGGCATTGTCAACTGGCGGGCAATGAATGATGCCTCGCGCCGCCAGCTCGCAAAGATTGGCGTCGATATCGACGTGACTGCCCGCGCCTCTGGGCTGACTTTTGCGGCGCGCCAGATGGTGGAACTTGCCAAGGCCCTGACGCTCGAGGAAAGCGTCGACCGGCCACTGGTCATCCTGCTGGATGAGCCCACCTCCGTCCTGAGCGCCTCCGACATCGACGTGCTGTTTGCACGGGTCAAGTCGCTCAAATCCCGCGCGAGTTTTGTATTCGTCTCACACCGTCTCGAGGAAGTGCTGCGGATATCCGACCGTGTCTATACGATGAAAGACGGAGCAGTCGTGGCCGAGCATCGCTCTGAGGACGTGACCGCCCCTGCCCTGCATGAGATCATGGTCGGCCGGGGCCTGCAGACCGAATATTACAAGGAAGGCAAGCAGAACGCCCCGCGCAGCGAAGTCATCGTCGAGGCATCGAAGCTCGGTGTCGCCGGTGCTTTCCATGATGTCAGCTTCAAGATACATGCCGGAGAAATCATCGGCATCGCCGGGGTCGTCGGTTCGGGACGCGAGGAAATCACGCGCACGATAGGCGGTTTTCTGCCTCAGACCGAAGGTGCGCTCAAGATCAAGGGCGAAGCCGTGCGCTTTACTTCGCCGGAGCAGGCCGTGCGCAAGAGCATCGGCTATATTCCACGCGAGCGGCGCATCGAGGGGCTGGTGATGTTTCTCTCGGTTGCAGAGAACATTACGCTGGCCGACCTTTCCTGTGTCATGCGCGGCGGAGCGATCAACTATAGGAAAGAGAGAAAACTCGCCGTCGACTGGATCAAGAAGCTGCGCATCAAGACGCCGGGACCGGATGCTGCCTGCCGCAAGCTCAGCGGCGGCAACCAGCAAAAGGTGGTTCTGGCGCGCTGGATGACTGCGGGTTCGCGCGTATTGATCCTCGATCATCCGACGCGCGGCCTTGATGTCGGCGCCAAGGAGGAAGTCTACGACCTTGTCAGAGACCTTTCGGCGGAGGGCATCGCGATCCTGCTCATCTCCGACACGCTCGACGAGACGATCGGTCTTTCACACAGGGTACTCGTCATGCGTGACGGTGAAGTCACCGCAGAGTTCGACGCTTCTCGCGGCGACAAGCCGGATCAGGTCGAACTCTTGCGCGAGATGGTTTGAGGAGCGGCGATGAAGAATTCTTTCGATTTCAGATCCATGCTCGCCAATGCCTGGGTCCAGGATGCGATCCCTCCAGCGCTGCTCATCGTGCTCGTCATCATCGTCGAAATAGGTTCCCCCGGCTTCCTGACCGGTGAAACCCTGGCGCTGCTCTTGTCCAACACAGCGGTGCTATTCATTCTGGCGACCGGCGTCACCTTCGTCATTCTTATCGGCGGCATCGATCTTTCCATTCAGGCCGTCGCATCGCTTGCCAGTGTCATTCTCGCCCAGTTGCTGCCGTCGATGGGGCTGCTGGCCTTTCCGGTGGCCATTGCGGCAGGTCTGGTGTTTGGCATTCTCAGCGGCGTCGTTCATGTCTGGCTGCGCGTGCCGTCCTTCGTGGCAACCCTTGCTACGGGCGGCGTGGTTGCGGGCATGGCGTTGTGGCTGGCAAACGGCCGGGCAATCACTATCGAGGAAGGCGGGAGAGCGAGCACGTCCTGGATCAACGCCACCATTGGAGGAACGCCCGTCGTGGTCCTGATCGCTATCGGCGTCGGGCTAGCGAGCTATCTCGGCTTGCGTTACACCCGTTTTGGCAGGCAGAGCCTTGCTGTGGGCGCCGGTGAACCGGCAGCCTACGCGGCAGGTATCAATGTGGATCGCACCAAGATCGTTGCATTCGCCCTTTCCGGCACCCTCGCCGCCATCGCCGGCGTCATCCTCGCTGCCCGGCTTTCAAGCGGTTCGCCGAGCCTTGCCAACCAGCTTCTGCTTCCGGCAATTGCTGCGGTTATCGTCGGTGGCACGGCGATTACCGGCGGTCTCGGAGGCGTTGGCCGCACCGCCGTCGGCGCACTGATCATCTCGATCGTTCGCATCGGCATGACCTTCGTCGGTGTGAATATTTTCGCGGAGAACGTGGTTTTTGGCGCCGTGCTGATCGCAGCCGTGGCCATCACCATCGACCGCAGCAAGATCGCGATCATCAAATGAGCAGAACGAGGACGAGCCGTATGGGCCACTGGAGCCGCACCGCAAGAACGTGCGGACGGCCCCGCAGGCAAAACCTACTTCACCGTATCAAGGCCAACCAATTCGATCTTATAGCCGTCGGGATCTTCGATGAAGGCGATATGCGTGGTGCCATGCTTCATCGGTCCCGGCTTGCGCGGAATGCTCGCCCCGTTGCGTTCAAGCTCCGCGCAAACCGCGTAGATGTCGCTGACCCCAAGAGCCAAATGACCGAAGCCCGTTCCAATTTCATAGGGAGCCGCCTGATCCCAGTTATGGGTAAGCTCGACAACCGTGTTGTTTTCTTCCGGACCATAACCGACAAAGGCCAGCGTGAATTTGCCGTCGGGATACTCGTCGCGACGCAACAATTTCATGCCAAGCAATTCGGTATAGAATTTGATCGACGTCTCGAGGTCAAAAACCCGGATCATGGTGTGCATCATTCGAAAACGTGTGTCGGGATCGCTCATGGTGTTCCTCCTCTTGTAAATGATCGCTTTAGGTTGATTTTCAACAACAATTGGCAAAAGGCAAGGCCGCTGCCGGTTGATGTTCCAAACCATAGTTGTATGATAACATGGCAACAGGGATAGTTGTCCAGTTGTTTTCGCTCTCGCGGAGAATCTGAAATGAATGTGCTGCCACCCTCTAATCGAAAGTCACTCGCTGCGCTGAGCGCAGCGATGCCAGAGGGTATTTTACTGACCGCCGAGGCGGACATGGCACCCTATAGCCGTGACTGGTCGGGCGACCACTATGGTCGACCATTGGCCGTTGCACGTCCACGCACAGTCGAAGAGGTTTCGACGCTCATGAAAATCTGCTTCAGGGAAGGCATCCCGGTCGTACCGCAGGGCGGCCTGACTGGTCTGGTGGGCGCTGCCGTCGCGGCGCCTCAAGGCGGTGAAGTCGTTATCTCGCTGGAACGCCTGAACAAATTGCGCTCCATCAGCGGCATCGATTTTGCCATGGTCGTGGAGGCAGGCTGCATCCTTGAGGAAGCCAAAAACTTCGCCGAAGCGCATGATTGCGTGCTTCCCATAACCTTTGGCGCGCAGGGGAGCTGCCGGATCGGCGGCAATGTCGCAACCAATGCGGGCGGCTTCAATGTCCTGCGCTATGGCATGACGCGCGATCTTGTGCTTGGCCTCGAGGTCGTTCTCGGCGATGGACGGGTGTGGAATGGCCTGAAAGTTCTGCGCAAGGACAATCGCGGCTATGACCTGAAGCAATTGTTCATTGGCAGTGAGGGAACGCTGGGCATCATTACCGCTGCCGCGTTCAAACTTTTTCCGCGGGCAACGCAGGTCGAAACCGCATTGGTTGGCTTGCGGTCGGTCGAAGATGCTATGGCACTCTACGCACGCGCCAGGCGTGAATGCAGCGACTTGCTGACAGCCTTCGAGCTGATCCTTCGTGGCGGTATTGATATTGCATTGAATGCCGGTACCGGGCTTACCGACCCACTGACCGCGCCCTACCCTGTCTACGTTCTGATCGAAGCTTCCGCCGGAGGCAGGGTGGATCTGAAAGCGATCCTCGAAGACTTCCTTGGTGACGCCGGAGATATCGTGGTGGATGGCGTCGTGGCCTCCAGCAAAGCGCAAGCCGAGCGGCTTTGGCTGTTGCGGGAGACGATGGTGGAGACCCAAGGCGGCGGCGGGCGCTATCTGAGGACGGACGTTTCAGTGCCGATCTCGAAGCTTGCGGATTTCGTCACCGATGCCCTGGCCGCGCTGGCCCACCACCATCCCGAAGCCTTGGCTGTGACCTATGGTCATGTGGGGGATGGAAATGTTCATCTCAACATCGTACCCCCGCACAACAGCACGCCCGATGCAATTGAGGATCTGTTTCACGCGACAGAAACGATCATCTTCGATGTGGTGGACCGTTATGGTGGATCGATCAGCGCTGAACACGGAATCGGCCGTGTCAAACAAAAGGCGTTTCTCGACCGGGTGGATAAAGTTACTCTCGACATTGCCGGGCGACTCAAGGACGCTTTTGATCCAAAGCACATTCTTAGCGATGGCCGGATTCTGGGGGCGCATTCACGTATTGGAGTATAGCTGATCGATGACGTTGAAGCTCGACAAGGTCAATCGCGGACCGCATCTTTCGACATTGGTGGCCAGTTCGATCTCCCGCGAAATCGCGCAAGGGCGGTTGAAGACAGGCGACCAATTGCCGACCGAGCAGGCGCTCGCCACCACCTTCGGGGTCAGCCGGAATGTGGTGCGTGAGGCCATTGCGCGGTTGCGCTCCGAAGGCCGCATATGGTCACAGCAAGGACGCGGCGCCTTTGTGGCCGACGCCGCGAATTCTCCGGTCCTGACCATCGATCACGATGCCTTGCAACAGGCGGACGCATTCAAGAGCCTGTTCGAACTGCGCGGCGCGCTGGAGGTAAAGGCTGCGGCGTTAGCGGCCCAACGCCGGACCGATGCCGACCTTGAAGCCATGAAAGGCGCGCTGGCGGCAATGAACACTGCACCTTATGGCAGTGTCGCCTGGTTGAAGGCTGATCTTGAATTTCATCGCGCCGTCGTTGCGGCAACCCGCAACAGCTATATGGAACAGTTTTTGATCTTCGTGTCTGAGCGGGTACGGGAGAGTATTCTCGCGGCGGGCAACCAGCAGGGTTCCGACGATATGGCGAGCACGACGCTTGGCGAACACAATCGCATTCTCGATGCGATTATATCCGGCGATGCCGACGCGGCCCAGGAAGCCATGCAGTTGCACCTGAATGGCGCTGCACGTCGTGTCGGCCTTCATATCGATGATCTTTGAGACGATCGCTATGCAGGCGCATTACTTCACACCCAACAGTTTCAGGGACGAGACAAAATGACAGGCAGGCTCGAGGGAAAAACGGCAGTCGTAACGGCTGCCGGACAAGGCATGGGGCGTGCCGCAGTTCTGGCGCTTTCACGCGAAGGCGCGAAGGTAACGGCCACGGACCTCGATCAGTCCAAACTGGATACACTCGGTGACGTCGCGGGCGTCAGCATCCGCCGGCTCGACGTACTCGATCCCGCCGCGATAACCGGTTTTGCCGCTGAAACAGTGGCACCCGATATTCTGTTCAATTGCGCCGGGTATGTCCATCACGGCGCCATTCTCGATTGCGATGAGGATGCCTTTGATTTTTCCGTCAGTCTGAATATCCGCGCCATGTACCGGATGATCCGGGCTTTCCTTCCCGGCATGATCGACCGCGGTGGCGGCTCCATCATCAACATGGCCTCGGTTGCTTCGACGGTGATCGCTGCACCCAACCGCTTCATCTACGGCACGACCAAGGCTGCCGTCATCGGTCTGACAAAATCGGTCGCTCTCGACTATGTCGGCAAAGGCATCCGGGCCAATGCCATCTGCCCTGGAACTGTCGACAGCCCCTCATTGCACGATCGCATGCGAGCATTGGGTGACTACGAAGCTGCGCGGGCCGCCTTCATCGCGCGCCAGCCGATGGGCCGGCTAGGTACCGCCGAAGAGGTCGCCGAGCTTGTGGTTTTCCTCGCAAGTGCAGACTCGGCCTTCATGACCGGCAATGCCATTGTCGTCGATGGCGGCTGGTCAAACGCCTGAACGGCGCAGCTGTTCATAGCTCGAGAGAACCCGCAGCGCGGCACTGGCCGCGCCATAGCCATTGTCGATGTTGCAGACCACAAGTCCGGGTGCGCAACTGGCAAGCATGGCGTTGAGCGCGGTGCGGCCTGCTTCAGCAGCGCCATAGCCGACCGATGTCGGAACGCAGATAATGGTACTTGATACCAGTCCGCCAAGCACGCTTGCCAGGGCCGCATCCATTCCAGCGACGGCAATGACGATTGAATGTGTTCGTATCTCTTGCAATCGTTCGGTGAGGCGCCAGAGCCCCGCGACACCGACATCGGCAATCACCGTCGCCTCGACGCCAGCATGACGGAGCGTTCGCTCTGCTTCCCGCGCGACCCCGACATCCGAGGTGCCGGCGGCGACGATCGCTACGGCCCCTCGTGCAATGATCGGCTTTACGGAACCGAAAAACCCGGTGCTTGAAACCGCGCAATAGTCAATCGCATCACCGTTTGCGGCGGAGAGACCTTTCAGCTTTTCCACCGTCAGCTTCGTCAGCAGCAAGCCGGCACCGCGCGCTTTCGCCAATTCGAGTATGGCCCCGATCTGCTCCACGGTTTTCCCGGCGCAGAAGATTGCTTCATCGAGGCCGATGCGATTGGTTCGGTCGAAATCAAGCACGGTTTCCGCTGTCATGATGTGCCGGTTCGAAGAAAGGCGCTGCCGTTCCGGTACGGCTCGAAGGCAAGGGATTTGCCGGCCAGATTGGGGGGCAAGAACGACATGATCGAGGTTTCCAGCAAGGCGCTGTCAGCAACCGTCAGCAACTGTAAGCTTGCAGCATCGAGTTCGACGACCACTCCAGTGCTGCGAACCCGGCAACGCACCGTGCGTGGCTTAAGTTTCTCGGCGAGAAATGTTTCCACCGCATGGATGAAACCCAGTGTTTCCGGTTCGATCCGAATAGATGTTTCCACGCGGCTGGCAAGACACGGCGAAGAGGCAAGCTCGGCGACGTCGCCAAGCCCGAGTTCGCGCGCGAGCTGACGGACTTCGTTCTTGTACATTCCAGCTTCGACGTAAGGGTGTCGTACCCCATGGTCGCGCGCTGCATCCAATCCCGGACGATATTCACCGAGATCATCGACATTGGCGCCGGACACGATCTGCCGGCTCGAATATCGGGCGATCGTGCCGTAGAGATTGCCCTTGCAGAAAAAGCAGCGGTTGACCGGATTGCTGCGATAGTTGGCGTCGGCGAATTCGCCCGCGTCCACGACCTGAAGATCCCAGTTTTCCCGGCCTGCCCAATCCCGCGCCCTTTGCGTGGCTTCGGGTGGCACCGCGGGCGAAGCAGCGTGAACCATATTCACGCCGTTGCGTCCTGTAAGAAGATGGGCAGCCGCTGCGAGCGTCATGGAATCGACACCGCCACTGACAGCAACCGTCAGCGGGCCAATGGCGACAAGTATGTCTTCAAGCCTCTTTCTCACGATTGCTTTCCTGTCTTTGCCGCGGCTTCCGCCACTTGTCTGCGCCGTTGCCTCTCAGCCGCACCAGGCCCATTGCCAATATCACTGGCCTCCGCTTTCGCGGTTTGTCCGCTCGGCCGCTTCACCAGTTTGACATGCGCTGACCCGGATGCCGTGTCGGTCTCGATGATTTCGCGTGGCAAGATCATGCGGTCGACAATAGCGTGACGAATGCCGATTGTCGTGGTTTCGTCGAAGGCCAAAGCTACGACCTGCGCAACCGCGTCGGGCCTTGCCAAAATGCGCACGCCGGTCATCATCCGTCCCTTCTTGCCGAAGACAGGCATCTGGACCACATCGAGCACATCCTTATGCGCTCGCAAGTTTTCTATCCCCTGGGCAAGATCCTCGCCGGTCTGGTCATCGATTTCAAACTCCAGAACCGCAACCCGATCACTCCCGGCAACATCTGTTGCGCGCGACTCGAAACAAATCACGCGCACGCAATTGCTTATTCCCGGCAATTTGCGCGTGCCAAAGCCATAACCCGATGCGACAAGCCGCCGAGGTTGCGGCGATATCGTTTCCTGCTTGCAAAGATAGCGCAGGATCGCCGACCCGGTGGGTGTCACCCGTTCTCCGGGGATTCCATCGTCGATGGTTGGCAGGCCCTCGAGCAGCAGGGCCGTTGCCGGTGCCGGCACCGGCAGGATGCCATGCGCAGTGCGCACTCTGCCCGAACCGAGGGGAGCGGCGCTCGACGTCCAGCGGGTCGCATCCAACTGGGCGATAAGATAGGCAGCGGCAACGATATCGGCGATCGAATCCCATGCGCCGACTTCGTGAAACTCCACGGCTTCGGCGGCAGTGCCGTGCACGCGCGCTTCCGCATCTGCCAATAGCGAGAATATGCCGATGGCATGATGGGTTGTTTCCGCGTCAAGCGACGAAGCTGATAATGCCGCCCGAATATCGCGCCATGCCGCATGGTGATGGTGTTCGTGGGTTGTATCCGGACCTGGCCGTTCGACGAGGAAGCGGCGGCCCGTCAAAATACCATCATCATGGCTGACGATCCTGCACGAAACCCCCTCCAGCATTGGCGCATACGAGAGAACATTCATGAGCCCTTCTTCCAGATCGGACCGAAGATCGAGGATGGCGGCAACAAACATGTCGCCTGCGATGCCGCCAACAAGATCGAGATGCAGTTCCATGAAATTCTGAATTCCTGTCAATCGGCAGATGGTGCCGGGCCGCTCAGCGATACGCCATTGAGACCTGCTACCACATCGGACAATGCGGGCACGAATTCCTCGCCGTGCCCGGTTGCAACAGCCGTCGCGAAGGAATTGCGCACAGCCGCGCCAATGGGATTGGCGATCGATGCCGATTGCGCGAAGGAGGCGAGATAGGACATGTCCTTGAGTGCGTTGACCATGGCAAAGCGTTGTGCGTTCTCATTGCGGTTGAGGACGAATTCAAAGAAGGCCTGATAGAACCCGCAATCCATCCTCGAACCGCGTATGACACTGTCGAAAACCTGAGGTGTCAATCCGGCTTTTGCGCCAAGTGCAAGCGCTTCCGAATAGATCGTGGCATAGCCCATCGAGACGAAGTTGTTGAGAAGCTTCATCGTGTGGCCGCTGCCCGTCGGGCCCGTGTGGATGATGCGCGCAGCGAATGCCTCGAGGATAGGCCTTGCCCGGGCCACCGTTTCTGCCGATCCGCCTATCATGACGTCAAGCGCACCTTCCGCTGCTTCTTTGGGCGTACGAGCCAGCGGTGCATCCACCAGGATGCTGCCTTGAGCCTCCAGTTCCGTTGCCAATTGCGCGGTTATAGCGGGATTGGAGGTCGAGCAATCGATGATAAACAGTTCTTTACCCGCTGCGAGTAATCCGTCCGCGCCCTTGAGAACCTGTTCGACCTGGGGCGAACCGGTAACGCAGAGAATGACGACATCCGAGGCAAGCGCGAGGTCCTTCGGTGTCGCAGCCTCTGTCGCCCCGTCCTTGACCAGCCGCTCGAGCGCCTCGCGGCTGCGATGGGCGAAAACAGTCAGCGGCCAGCCCTTGGCTAGCAGGTTAGCGGCCATGCCCGACCCCATATTACCCAGTCCGATGAAGCCGATCCTGTCTTTCATGCCGTCCTCCCAGGGATGGTGATCGTGTGGACCACGCCCGTTTTGCTTTTTTCCGTTCGTTGCGATAGCAACATTGTCATGAAATCTTTCAATGCGATTCCCAACGAAGGTCGTTTCAGACGATGAAGGAGCAGGGAACCACGCTGTTCAATACGATCCAGCAAACGCCCAATCTGCGCAGTGGATTGGTGGACACGCTGATTGCCCAGATTGAATCGGGTGACCTTGCACCTGGTCAGCGCCTGCCGACCGAACAGGCGATCATGACCGCGACCGGCGTCAGCCGCACAGTTGTGCGCGAGGCTCTGGCCTCGCTGCGTGCCAAAGGCCTTATCACCACCAGGCAAGGTCTTGGAGCGTTTGTCTCGGACGATCCGACGCCCAGATCCTTTTCCATCATACCGACAGACCTTGAATCGATCGATGACGTACTGCGTATTCTCGAACTGCGAATGGGTATCGAGGTCGAGGCTGCCGGGCTTGCTGCGCGGCGTCGCACGCAAGACGATGTGGAGCGGATGGCGTCGCGACTTGATGCTCTCGAGAAATCCATCCAGGCCGGTGGTCCCGGCGCTGAAGAGGATTTCGCCTTCCACCGTGCTATCCTTGTCGCAACCCAGAACTCCTACTATGCCCGGCTTTTCGACACGTTCGGCAGTGCCATGGTCCCGCGCCAATGGGTCAGGTTCGACACGATGGACACTGCGGAACGGCAAAAACACGTCGCCCGAATGCAGCGCGAACACCGCGCGATCCTGTCGGCGATCCGCGACCAGGATGAACGCGCTGCTCAAAAAGCCGTTCGAACGCATCTGACCAAAAGTTCCGCCCGCTTCCTCGAACTGCTTGACCGCGCCCGAAGAGGCGAAAGCTGAACGGTCAGGCAGCGAAACGCGGAACGACATAGGGGCCCTCCGGGATGATCGCGACCGCTGTATCGCCGCTCTTTGCGATGCTTCTTTCGATGGCCTTGCCAATATCGTCAATCATGTGAACGCCTGTCAGCGTCCGGTCATCACCGGACAATCCGGTGGTATAGAGTTCGATGCGCCCGAGCCGCATTGGCTTCAACTGCATCTCGGTCTGCCACTCGTCGATCTCGGCAAGGTTTTTCGCGGTAAGCGTCGCAAGAAAGCGCTCGGGTCCGAGATCGACAAGACGTGCCTGAGCTTCACGAAACTCGGCCGAGCCAAATCCTTCCGAACATTCCGAGGCGATGATCAGCGTGCCGCCGGGTTCAAGAATATCGAGCGGTGTCACCATGCCCTTGATCGTCTGGTAATAGGTCTTGTCGAGCGGATAGCCGGCCGATGACGTGACGATCGTCGAGAACTTTCGCGATGATGTAATTTGCGTAACCTCACTGATAAACGCCACGGCCGCCGCATGGCTTGCTATGATCTCACCAAAGCTGACGCACACCAGATCGCGATCTTCATCAAGGACTGTGTTGAGGCCATAGACATCGCCAAGCATCCGGACGATTTCCAGCTGCTCTTCGTGCAGGGGATTGCCGATCAAATTGCACTGGACCGCGAGCGGATCTTCCATGAACCGGGCCGAATGGAACGTGCGGATCGTTTGATGGTGCGCCACACCAGGCGCAATCACCTTTCGTCCGCCCGACCAGCCGGCCATGAAATGCGGCTCAACCAGTCCAGTGGCAATGCGCAGGTCAGCCTCCACAAAGCGCCGGTCCAGCTTGACCGGAGTTCCCCGCGTCACCGTCGGCCCGAGGTCGATATGATCTTCCTCGTTGCGGGCATAGTGATTTTCCACCCGTACGTTTTCGAGGACCCAGGGATCACCGACAAGTTCGGCAAGCTCATCGCCAAGGTTGGGCCTGTGCAAGCCGGTTGCAATGAGAACAACAATCTTGCCACGGGGAATCCCCGCTTCGATCATGGTTTCGATCATCGGGCGCAGAAACAGTCGATTTGGCACGGGGCGGGTGATATCACAGATGAGAATGCATGCGCTTTTGCGTCCGCGTGCAAGTTCGGCCAGCGGTGGCGATCCGATCGGCTCGTTCAGAGCCGCTGCGATGGCGGCCGGCTGATCGGCGATCTTCGGCAAGGCTTGTTTGCGGATGAGCGTCGGTCTCGCGATCCCCGGCAGCCTTAGGGACAGGTGGCCGCGACCGAAAGATATAGAGATTGTCTCATCCGTCATTTTCCTACCCCGCGACGCCGCCAAGATAAAGTTCGCGCATCAGTGACATATCCCTGAGCTCCGCGATCGGACCCGATGTGGCGATACGTCCGTTTTGCATCAGATACCCGCGGCTTGCAACCGAAAGTGCAAGGCCCGCATTCTGTTCAACCAGCAAAACCGAAGCGCCGAAGCGTTCGCCTATCCCGAGGATAATCCCTTGGATTTCCTTGACCAGGAGCGGTGAAAGACCGAGCGATGGCTCGTCGAGCAGCAGGATACGTGGCCGTGCCATGAGACCGCGGGCGATTGCCAGCATCTGCTGCTGGCCGCCGCTCAGCGACCCACCCTTGTCGCGGCGCTTGATCGCGAGAATGGGAAAGAATGATTCCATGGTTTTGACATCCGCATCGATCGCGTCCCCGTCCCGGCGCGTATAGGCTCCGAGCCGGAGATTTTCTTCGACGGTCATATCGGTAAAGATGCGGCGGCCTTCGGGGACGAGCACCATTCCGCGTTTTGCCATAACATCAGGCGCCCGCCCGGTGACATCAGCACCGTCGAAAATGACCGAGCCGCTGCGGGGTTTCACCAGACCGGCGAGTGTGCGCAACAGCGTCGATTTGCCAGCACCGTTTGGCCCGAGAACGGTGACGATTTCCCGCGCCGCCAGGGTCAGCGAAACGCCGCGATTGACGATCGTAGGGCCGTAGCCTGTGGTTATGTCGCAGATGGTGAGCAGCATTACAGCGCCCCTCCAAGATAGACTTCAAGGACCTTGGGATCGTCCAGCACATCTGCGGTGGGCCCGTCGGCAATCTTTGAACCGAAGTCCAATACAGCGAGGCGTCGGCACAGCATCTGCATCAGTTTCATGTCGTGATCGATGACGCAAACGCTTATGCCATGCTCCGGAAACTGTTCAACCAGATGCACCAGCGTGGTTGTCTCGCGATCGTTCAATCCCGCTGCCGGCTCGTCCAGCAGTATGAGCGACGGCCGTGTTGCCAGCGCCAAAGCCAGACCCAGCAGACGAAGGCGTCCGAATGGCAATATGCCTGCTTTTTCTCCGGACAATCCTGACAGGCCGACGAATTCGAGAAGACTTGCCGGCGTCGTCCAAGGAAAGTTTGTAAGCGTCTTGCTGCAATGCTCCGTCGCGATCTGAACGTTTTCAAAAACGCTCAAGCCGGGAAACGCCATGGCTTGCTGAAAAGTATAGGCGATGCCGGCGCGCGATACGGCATTTGCGGGAATTCCGGTGATGTCCCGGCCACGCCATGAGACCGTGCCCGAAGTCGGCCTGTGTATCCCTGTCACGGAGTTGAACAGCGTCGTCTTGCCCGAACCATTCGGACCAACGACACCGAGGATCTCTCCCTCGTTGACGGTTAGGTCCACGCCGGCGAGCGCCGTAACGCCGCCGAACTGCTTGCGCAGAGCTTTAATATCGAGCAGCGCAGCCATTAATTGCCCTCCCGCTCGACGGCAGGCTCGTTTGGTTGAGCGGGACGGCGGTCGAATATCCTGTGCCAGCCAGTAATAATTCCGGCGATCAGACCATTGGGAAGAAGCAGGATCACCGCGATCAGGCAGACACCGTAGAGAATGCGCGACTGAACGGGATCAAGGTTGAGCAGTTCCGGCAGGAATGCGACAAGTATTCCGCCAGCGAGAGGTCCGAGCAAAAGCCGCGCCCCGCCAATCATCACCATCAGCGCGAGATAGATGCTTGGGAAGGACGAGAACTGGCTCGGAGAAATATGCCGCAGGAAATAGGCGAGAAGAACACCTGATACGCCAGCAAATACACCGCTGACGATGAAGGCTCCAATCTTGTGGCGGCCAACATTGATGCCGAGCGACGCTGCGAGTTTTTCGTTCTCGCGTATCGCACGAAGCGTTCGCCCGTAGCGGGAATTGATGATGGCCCAGCTGGCAATTGCGCTCAGCGCCACGAAGAAAACGACCATCAGATAGTACTGCGTCAACGCGTCCATCGGCAAACCGAACAAGGCAACGGGCTGCTGCACATCAAGTCCGGACGCGGCGCCGGTATAGTCGCCGCCATTGGTCAGGATGATCGACAGCAGCTGCCCGAAAGCAAACGTCATGATGACGAAATGATGGCCGCTGACGCGCAGCGAGGGGATGCCGATCAGTGCCGCCACGATGGCCGCCATGATCCCTGCCAGTGGTATCGAGAGCCAGAATCCTATGTTGAAATCGCGCGCGAGAATTACCGCCGTATAGGCGCCGATCCCCACCAATGCGGCATGGCCCATCGAGAGTATGCCGGTTTGGCCGAAGAGTACGGACAGACCGTACAGCGCGATAACATTGATACCGGCGGAGATGGCCAACGAGAGAAAGCGGTTGCTCGGCGATAAAAGCGGTACGAGTGCCAACAGCACAAGCAGTATGAGGACTGGTAGAAGCGATCGGAATGAACTGCTTGCGGGCATCAGGGTAACACTCTTCTATATATCGCAATCATGCCATCTTCGGGCCACTGGTCCCGCCGAAGAGACCATTGGGCCGGAAGAGCAATACGAGAATCATCAGCCCAAACGAATACGCGTCGGTCCACTCCGAGAAGCCGTAACCGGCGCTCAGACCTTCGACGATACCAAGAATGAGACCGGCGACGACCGCGCCCATGAGATTCCCGAGGCCGCCGATAAGAGCCACGGCAAAGCCCTTCATCACCATCGTTCCGCCGGTGAAGGGCGTTATTGGAAACAATGCAATGAGGAGACCGCCGCCAAGACCGGCAAGCGCACTTCCGAGAACGAAAACACCGGTGATGTAGCGGCGAACCGGAATTCCCATCAACGCCGCCGTATCGCGGTCTTCGACGCTGGCACGAAGGGCTCTGCCGTAACGGCTTCTGGTTATGGCAACGAATGTCATGGCGACGACTGCGGCGGTTATGAAGATCACCATGACACGCACGGACGCTATACGTACGCCGCCGATCTCCCACACCGTATTGAGTGGCCGCGGAATGCTTTTCTGATTGGCGCTCCAGAAGAAGATGACGATGTGCTGCAGTACAATGATCAAACCGAGCGAAACGATGAATCCATTTGTCGGCCGCTCAAGCGTAAAGCGGAAAAGACCGCGCTCCAAAGCGAAGCCCATCACTGCCACGACGATCATCGCAAGGAGGATTGCCAGCCAGAAGCTGATGCCGCTGGCGACGGCCAGCCAAGTCACGATGCTGCCTACCATCAGGAATTCGCCATGAGCAAAATTGATGATGCCCGTCAGGCCGAAGATCAGTGTGACACCGACGGCGATCAGCGTGATGACGCTGGCAATCGAGAGCCCGTTGAGAATTTGTTGCAGGAGTATGTCCACAGTCTGCTTCCGGTTCAGAATCATCATTCGGATAGCGTTCCGGCCGCCCCGAAGGGCGACCGGGGTCCTGGGGGACTATTGTTTTGGCGCGTCAGCCGGCGGTTCCTGCATGGCGCAGGTGATATCGCCACCCGGCGCTGCTGCGCAAACTTCGGTCGCGTGGGTCACCTGATGCGTCGCGTTGAATGCGAGGTCGTCGGAAACCACACCCTTGTGATGCAATGTTTTGAGCGCTTCAACCGTCTTGTCGGGATCGAGCGAACCAGCCTTTTCCCATGCTTCGGCAAGGAAATGCACATAATCGTAATAGAGCAGCGACACGGACGAGGTCACACCCTTCGGTGCACCGGCGGCAAAATACGCGTCAAAGTATGCTTTGGCTTTCGGATTGGACGACTCGCCCCAGCAGACTGGCACGCAGCTCATCGCTACGGGGACATCTGCCGACAGCCCCTGCTCTTTCCAGATACCGGGGTCGACACCGAAGAGGAAATAGCTCGGTGCAACACCGAGTTCCAGCGCCTGGGGAAGCGCTGTTAGCGTCGAGTCGCCATTGTACCAGAAATGGACGACATCGGGCTTCAGGCTCTTGGCGCGGGTAAGAAAGGGCGAAAAATCCGTCGTGTCCGGAGGATAGAAGATAATGTCCGGAACTTCCTGGCCTTCGGATTTCAATGCAGCGAGATAATAGGACGACAGGAATTGTCCGGTCGCATCGTTGCCGACGATCAGCACTGATTTCTTCAGCGGGCGGCCGACAAGCGGCTCCAGCAGCTTGAGCACACCACGCGCGGTCGAGCCGCTGCGCTGAAACTCCTGGGGCTCCGTCTGGAAGAGATAGTGATCTTCGCCGCCGCTGGTGACAGAATTATCCGTCAGCACTTTGGCAAGCGTGCTGTTACCGGCGAAATGCAGGACCTTGGCCGGTTGGGTGATTTTGGCCATCGCCAGGGTAAAGTCGTGGGTTTCCGATCCGAAGATCGCCGCGACTTTCTCGTCGCGCACGAGTTCTTGCGTTGCCGCGATTGCCGTCGAGATATCAGTGCGGTCATCACGCTTCAAAAGTTCGAGTTTATAGGTCTTGTCACCGACCTTTACACCGCCCTCGTCATTGATCTCCTTGACGGCGAGGCTAACACCTGCGGGCAGCGTGTGACCGGCGGAAACGAATGCTCCGGACTCTGCGGCGACCACGCCGATCTTGATTGTATCTGCCGCATCCTGGGCCAGCGCTGGGTATGCCACTGCGCCGAGGAACAGCGCCGCAACAGCGCCCCTTAATAGAACCGATTTCATGATACAGATCCTCCCGATTCATGCTTTGCATTCTTACCGGGTTGTCGTACAACCATGTTCTCTGTTAATCTTGCAATCGCGAATTGTCAAGTCGTAGCGGTGGGAACAAGGGTTGGGTGGTCCGTTTGGACCGGTGCCTCGGCGCGACCGTGGAAACGGTTGTGGCCTTTTTGGTGGTCGCCGAAGACCGAGACCATTCCTCCCAGTATCGTTCTGATTACCATTGGCTCGGTGACAGGAGTCTCGATTGCAGCTCTTTTTAGCGGCGGTCTGCTCCCCGGTCTCGTGCTCGCAGCTACCTTATGTTTGCGTTGTCGGGTACCGCTATCGCACGGAAGACACTTCCGCGATCGCAAGGCCCAGCTGGAGTGTGATCGGCCGTAGTCTTCTAATAGCCCCTCCCGCACTCGCCCTGCCATTCGTCATTCGCGCTGCGGTCGTTGAAGGCGTGGCCACGGCGACGGAAGTGTTGACCATCGGCATTGTCTATACGATCATAGTCGGTCTGCTCTTTTACCGTCAGTTCAATTGGCAACGTCTCGTGCCCATGCTGGCCGAGACCGCGGCACTCTCCGGCGCGATCCTTTTAATTATCGGAACCGCGACCAGCATGGCGTGGTGTATCACGAGGTCGGGCTTTGACGACCTCGCCCGGATCATGGAAGCTCTGCCAGGGGGCGCGCCAACCTTCATGCTGGTTTCGATCGTCGCCTTTAGACTTACGAAGTATCGCCTGTGTTCGCGCCGAGGATGCGCCTTTAGGTTGGCCGCTTGTTCAAAATCGAAGCTCACTGATAATGTTAAATGCCGATAATACCAGCGGAGGCATCGGCGGAAATCGCCGGCATGAGATCAAGGCACGCTCTCGGTTGGATGGTCGTGACATCTGTCAGCCAGATCTTGCGGCCGCTCGAAACGTGGGGCGAAGTAGTCGGGTGGCTGTTTCCCAATCCAACGCCTTTGAGAAAAAATAGCCCTGGCCAAACTCACAGCCAAGCGCGTGCAGTTGCCGGGCCTGTTCGGATGTCTCGATGCCTTCAGCAATGACGTCGATTCCAAGCCCTGCGGTAATTTCCAGCAAACCTTCCGTTATGATGATTGCAGGGTCTCCAGGGACCAATCTTTTGACAAAAGTCTGATCGATCTTGATGATGTCAACTGGCACGGTCATCAGGTGGGTGAGAGAGGCAAAGCCGGTTCCGAAATCATCAAGCGCGACATGAAGGCCAAGATCTCTCAGCGACTTTATCTCCCTTGCAAGGAAGTCCTCCTGCTGACCGAGATAAACCGATTCAGTGATTTCCAAAACAATGTGCTGCAATGGGACCCCTGTCCCGCCAAAGATCTCGCACAGACGTTCCTTAAGATTGCCTGTGTGAAAATCGGAGGCGGATAGGTTGATCGCCACGCGGTGAAACGGCAGGCCCATATCCAACCATCTGCGGATGTCTGCGGCAACGCGCGTCATCATGCATTGGGTGAGTTCTGCGGCAACATGCGCATCTGTCGTTGCTTCATTGAAATGGACAGCGTCGATAATCTCACCCGTTGTCGTGGTGATGCGGCACAGGGCCTCGAAGCCCACCAATTCTTTGCTACCGAGGCGAATGATCGGCTGGTAGTACGGAGAAATCCTGTCATCTGCGAGCGCTTGGCCAACCTGTCGTATTGCCTGGAAGCGGCGCGTCAATGCGGTGCCCAGGTCTCCATGGTACTCAACGAACCGCCCGCGGTTTTGCTCCTTGCCGTGGTAGAGCGCGATATCAGCCTTCCGCCGAACGTCATCGGGGCCATCACCAAGTTCCGAAGTTGCGCCGCCAATGGTTATCTTGGGAAAGACGACATGACCGTTGCAACTGCAGGCCTGTTTCAAGACGGACAGGACTTTGAAAGCCTCGCTCTTCAGATCAAAGCCATCCTGATGATCCACCACAATCGCAAACTCATCGCCGCCCAGTCTGAAGATCCGATCAGACCCTGTGACCGACAGGACTCTCTCGGCCACAACCTTGATCAGATCATCTCCTGCACTATGGCCAAACGTATCGTTGACCATCTTCAGATTATCGATGTCGGCGAGCAGGATTCCAAAGGGCCGCCGCAAATCTTCGATTAATTTTGCATTGAACCGTGCTCGGTTTCCCAATCCCGTGAGGGCGTCGGCGTAGGTGAGGCGTTGCCTCTCCTTTACCCGCTCGTGTCGCTCGAAGGCGATCGAACAAAGATGAACGCAGGCGCCGACAATGTTCTTTTCAAGCTCGCTCGGTCCACGCCGATCGAAATAGTAGAAGGCAAACGTGCCAACCACACGTTCAGCGCTCAAAATTGGCGAGGACCAACATGCTTTGAAACCAAGCGGGCGGACCAAGGCTTTGAAATCACGCCATCGGAAATCGGTATCAATATCAGTGGCAGAGACTGCCTCTTGATAGTAGGCCGCGGTCCCGCAAGATCCTGCAAAGGGTCCGATCTCGATACCATCAAGCGCCGACGAATAGGCGAACGGCAACGTGGGGCCTGCGAGGGGACGGAGCCTCTTTTGGTGATCGACAGCGACCACAGAACACACCATGCGAGGCACAAGTGACTCAACTTCCCGACACAGGCAGTCGAGGGTTTCCTCAAGCGGCCTGCCCGTTGCAATCATTTCGAGGATAATGTTCTGGAGCTGAAGAAGCATCTGATGTCGCTTTGGCTGAAGAAAGCAACGTAACAGAAATAGATTTTCGATCATCTTTTATCTTATTGGACGAGGGCTTAACGCAATTTTGTCATCCGAGCGGTTCAGCCAACCGTTCCAAACTTGTGAAAATTGATTAACCCCCTTGCTCCCCTGACGTTAAGAGACCGGCCGGTTGGTTGTGACGCGCTCCCATCGCTAACGCCAGCCCAGCCTCTACCGGTGTTGTTCCAGCGACTCCAGACTCACTGCTATCAACTTCAGCGCGATAGTGGCAGCAGCGTTGAAGAATATTCGGATCTCACAGGCGCAGTTTGGTCGAGACAGCGGCAAGAAAGTCGAGGAGGTCATTGTCCTGACCAACTATTGCCTTTCCGCGCATAGACCCAGACGTTGCAGCATGGTTCGCCACGTTCTGCCGCACCGCCAATCCTGTGTGGTCAAGGTCGTCACGCGACATGTCCTGGTCGAATCATCGTGATCAAGAAGCGCATCTGCCGGCAGACTTCCAACTTCGAAATCCGCTGAACACTTCAGCCGGTTTTTGTGCGCTGGCCTCTTTCAGCGATATCGATATGTTTTCGTTGCAGCAGGGTCCCCCGCCTCCGTTCGCGAACATAGACTCGAACCATCAGTGAATTCGGGATTATCGACCAGCTTTTTCGTTTCAAGGTCTGTTCCGCGTAACCGGTGCCGGATCAGGTCTAACCAATGGATAGTGGCTCAATAGAAAGCAACCTTGACTCCCCTCGCCTTGGCCCGATTTTAACCGCAGACCCCACTCTAAGCGGTTTTCCGAATGGGTTTCCAGTCGAGTGGGATTTGGAGAAACCAAATGATCAACATGGGCCTGTTATATCGGCCGTTCCAGTTAGCGAAGGGCTCGGGAGTTCGTACTGTCTGCAACCAGAAATGCCGCTTTTGCTTATGGCGTTGATCTCTATCTTTAGACCCGGCCCGGCTACAAGCGGGACGCCAAGACTTTGTCGACGCGGCGGTGATCAAGGTCAACAACCTCGAATCGCCAGTTCTCGATTTCTATTGCCTCTCCCGTTACGGGAATCCTTTCCAGGTGATCGATCACAAAGCCCGCTACCGTCTCGTAGTGGCGGTGTTCCGGCAGGTCGAGACCAAGCAGATCCGCCATTTCATCAACCGGCATCCAACCCGCAAGAAGCCAGGATCCGTCCTCTCGCCGTACTGCCTCATTTTCTGACTGATCCTCATCCGAGCGGAACGCGCCTGCAATGGCGTCAAGGATGTCGCCGGGTGTCAAAAGTCCCTCAAAGTGACCATATTCGTCATGAACGAGCGCCATTGGCACATCGGCATTGCGCAGAACCTTGAGCGCCGCCAAGGCATCCATCGTGTCGGGAATGATCGGAGCATGGCGCACGTGGTCGCGGATGACCACCGCCGAGGATGCAAGCATCGGCTCGATCATATCCCGAAGCATTATGACGCCGACGACGTTGTCGCGATCCCCGTCAAACGCCGGCAGACAGGAGTGGCTGGCTGCAATGAGTTTACGTTTCAACGACACCGCATCTTCGCCGATGTCGACCATCTCAACTTCGGTCCGCGGCGTCATCACGGCGCGTGCGCTGCGATCGCCGAGCCTGATGACACCGGATATCATGGAGCGCTCTGCCTCCTCGATCACGCCTGTGCTGCCCGCCTCGGCAACGATCGTCAGGATTTCCTCATCGGTTATGGCACTTTCGGAAGCAGTCGATATGCCAAGGAGCCTGAACACACCGCGCGTCGACGCATCGAGCGCCCATACCGCCGGCGCAGCGACGAGCGATAGGACATTCATGGGGCGGGCGATGAAGCAGGCGATGCGCTCCGGGTTCTTCAATGCCAGATGTTTGGGAACGAGTTCGCCGATGATCACCGAGAGATATGTGATGATACCGATAACGAGAGCATACCCTGCGACATCGGCGATATCGGCGCGCACGCCCACACCAGCAAGGAATACGCTCATGCGCGAACCAAGTGTTGCACCGGAGAACGCACCCGCGACGATACCGATGAGTGTGATGCCGATTTGAACCGTGGATAGAAACTTCCCGGGATTCTGCGAAAGCTGAATGGCCGCGCGTGCTCCCGCGACACCGCGATCGAGTAACATTTCCAGTCGGGCTTTACGCGCCGAAACTACCGCAAGTTCAGATAGTGCGAAAACTCCGTTCAGGAGAATAAGGAAACCGACGACCAGCAATTCAAACATAAGATTTTGGATTAACCCCAGGACGAAACTTTTGCAGGCGGGTTCGTCAGATGCCCAGCTGCCGCAGCTAAGTAGGTAATTGCGTCGTGTGAGCCAAGCATGAAAGCCAGTCAAGTGGCAACTGATCTGACGGAGACGGGATATGATTCGGCCAAAAAATCGCGAACTTTATCTTTTTGGCTACCGATTCTCGGGACAGATGGCGACGGCAGCGCTCATAGGATTGTTCTTGGTGACAGCGATAGTCATTGCAAGCCCCGCGGGAGGCACATTTAGGAATTGCGATGGCTGAAGCTTTGCGGGTAGTGATAGTTGGATGCTCTGACCATGCCTTGGGATAACCGACATTTGAGTCGAGCAGGTTTGATCGGCAGACGAAGACTCCGGTAACTGTTCTGTACGTGCAGTTGCCGGCGAGAATGCAAAAATTGCCATATCTCACCTCGACTCCGTTGGTTGACTTCGGCCTGACCAAGCGGCACATCACGACTTCAGCCAACTTGGAGGACTCCATGGCAGCACAGCACGTCAAAGAAATCGACGCGGCGATAAAGGAATTGATTTCCTCGCGTCGCCAGGAAATTCTGCAGATTGCACAAAACGGCGCGAATCCTGGACCGCTCAAGAATCTGGTGGACATCCAGACGGCTATCGACGCCCTCTATCGAGCACGTGAACAGGAAGGGGCACATTCCTGAATTAGCGGACACAGTTCATTGATCCTGACGAGACTGGAGCGCAAGACACATTCTGCGGTCCGTCAGTATAGAAGACTCGCTGTCGGCCCACGAGCGACTACGCCGCCTTCCACGGATCAGGCGAAAGAGTGTGCGTCGTTTCGTCCATGTCCATCGAGTCCTGCAAAAGGTGGCCCAAGCTTGGGACGAGCGTGCCGGCGTGAAACCTTCAGGCAGTTCAACGGGATGAAACAGCCCGCACTGTGAGTGTACTTCGCTTTGGCTCAGTCCAGCCTGTGCGGCTCGCCAAGCGTGTGCATCAAACGGTTAGCCCAACCAAAAATTGCGACGGCGTGGATAAGATCGATGATCTGGAGGTCGTTCATACCGATCTCACGTAGATGGTAGAATTGGTAGGTGCCAACCTTATCGGGATGCGCCGTCAGATCGACGCCGAAGTTAAATAGTGCCTGCTCGAACTCCGGCAGGTCTGCGTCAAGCCCGTTCTTGTAGATCTCTTCCACGACCTGCGGACGCCTTTCGCGTTGGATGTAGCGGGCCGCATGCACCGAGGCGCAGTATATACAGCGGTTGACGAAAGAGGCTGCGAGCGCCCCGATCTCGCGACCACCGCGCGAAAGCCCGCCCTCGCTATACATGATATCGTTGAAAAGTGGCGTGCGTTCCCTTAGAGTTTCGGGCTCATTGGCAAGCACCAATACGTAGTCAGAAATCTTCCTGTTCGACGGAGTGATTTTCAATGCGTCAAGCTGCTCGGGTGTAGCCCTATCCAATTCGACCGGCTTCACATAGGGTTTCCAGCCGAGAGTGTCGACTGTGAATTCGTGTACCGCTTGCGACATGTCAGTTATCCCTCAGCATCTTGAGGCCGGCCACGACCAGCACCTGATAGTTGACGTAGGCGATGAGGCCTGCGAGTGTGACGATGTCCCGATCGTCGAGGCCAGCGGCGGTAAGCTTTTCGATGTTGGCACGGGTAGCGTCTTTCGGAGAAAGCGTCACCAGATCAACATGGGCGAGGATCGCTGCAAGGTTTGGTGCGCGGAGGCCGCGGTACCCGCTTAAGTGACATAGCTATCCCATTGAGGATACCTCATATTTTGTCACGAAGCATTAAAAACTTGCGATTGCTCATCACTAAAAACTTGTGACTTCACGGCATCATTGACTTGTGATGGATCGTCATTATATACTTGTAATCGCACAACACCAAAAACTTGCAAAGGCACGGCCATGGCCAAGCCCCATGAAAAACTCGCGGAATCCCTAGCCATCCTCAAAAAGCTGCAGGAAGGCGGGCGGCGCATATTCAAGTCGGACGAACTATCCCGCGTTCACCGAGAGCGCCTGCTGCAGAATGGCTTTCTGCGCGATGTGATCAGAGGCTGGGTCATGTCGACCGGCCCACAGGCGCAGCAACAGGACACCACCCCCTGGTACGCAAGCTTTTGGGAATTCTGTTCTCTGTACTGCAATGAGCGGTTCGGCAAGGACTGGTTCTTGTCACCAGAGCAGTCGCTTTTGCTGCATGCGGAAGCGCCCACCATTCCGCCGCAGGTGGTGGTTAACACACCCAAGGGCAAGAACAACAAAATCGACCTGTTGTTTGGCACTTCCATCTATGACCTCCAGGTCAAGGAAATGCCAGAACAGCTGACGGAAAAGAACAGTCAGCGCGTATTCACCGTTGAGGCCGCGCTTATTCGTGTGCCGGAAGGATTTTTCCAGCGCGCGCCGATCGAGATGCAGGTCGCAATGGCGTCGGTGCGCGACGTCTCGACTGTTCTGGCCTTACTGCTTGATGGCGGCCATTCCGCCGTGGCGGGACGGCTTGCCGGCGCTTTCCGCCGCGTAGGGCGCGACGCCTTCGCGGATGAAATCGTGGCGGCCTTTAAAGCGGCCGGGTATGACGTGCGCGAGTCCGATCCGTTCGCGGGACAAGCTGGTGTGACCGCTATCCCGGCGGGGGTACCGCCGCTGGTCGCCCGCCTGCGCGCGATCTGGGAATCGCAGCGCGAAGCCGTCATTGAAATATTCCCAAAGGCGTCTGGCCTGCCGGCCGACAAGGACGCCTATATGAAGTTCGTCGAGGATATCTACGAGAGCGACGCCTATCATTCGCTGTCGATCGAAGGGTACAGCGTCACACCCGAGCTCATCGACCGTGTGAGAGAAGGAAGCTGGAACCCAGCAATCGATGAAGAGGACCGCAAGAACCGCGATGCGCTTGCCGCGCGCGGTTACTACCTCGCCTTTCAGAAGGTCAAAGAGTCGGTCGCCGCTATCATAAACGGCAAGCCGGCAGGAGCGTTGACGCGGGATACACATCGAGAATGGTACCGGGAACTGTTCGCGCCGTCCGTGACCGCTGGTATACTCAGGGCGAGTGCGCTTGCCGGATATCGCAACCAACCTGTGTACCTGCGCGGCTCGCAATATGTACCGCCGCGAACAGAGGCGGTGGCCGATGGGATGAACGAGCTCTTCGATTTACTGGAGGCGGAGAAAGAAGCGTCGGTGCGCGCCGTGCTCGGGCACTGGCTCGTGGGCTATGTGCACCCCTATCCAGATGGCAATGGCCGGATGGCGCGGTTTCTCATGAATGCCATGCTGGCCTCCGGCGGTTATCCTTGGACAGTCGTCAGGGTGGAAGACCGCAGGGCCTATCTGGCAGGGCTGGAGGAGGCGAGCGGCAATATGAATGTGAAGCCGTTTGCCGCGTTCCTGGCAGAGCAGGTGAAGTGGTCGTTTGAACAAGCAAGTAGCGGCGTACGCTAACATGTCGCCGGTTTCTAAGCCATTTCACCCTTCTCGAAAGCAAGTGCATTCCGCCACTTTCGCTTCTTGTATCCCTGGCTTGCCGGTTAGCATAGGCCGGGCACCATAGGAATTCGGCTTCGAAGGTGAACTGATGTTCCCGCTTACAAAAACGTTGGAGATCTCACTTTTTGAAATGTCTCCTTCGCGATGACGTATAACGCCATCGCTTCTTCGCATCACTATGCGTTGCGGGTGGATGTACGGTCAGAACCGCGTTGGTCTGAAAGGTTCCAGAAGAGCGTTTGTCTCCCCCGTCGCAATTTCACCAGCCATAAGTTCTCCGGCAATTAACCCCAGGGTTGCACCACTATGGCTGAATGCGAGGTAACAGCCCTCCACCTCCTTCACAGGACCGAATACGGGCTCGCCGTCCCCAGGAATAGGCTTGGGGCCGATGCCATAACTCGCAACCGTAAGTTTCGGATTGCCCGCCAGAACGTTCGATGCCTCGTCGAGAAGTCCCTGTATTGTGGATTGGTCCACATGATAGGTGCCATCCGCGCGCGTCACGACCTCTTCCTCGGACCAGGCTGAATCAAGAGCGAAGCCGCCCGACGGCATCGGCCGGACGGCGACGCGCGGCGTGTTCAAAACTGCGCGCAGAGGATGTTCAATCGGCTCGGTACGCACCAGGAGCGCAATCGGCGTCGCATCGGGAATTGTACTGCCGATCTCCATGGCCATGGATGGAACTGCCGGCCCGGTAGCTAGCAACACTGCGTCCGCGCCAATCTCTCTTCCATCTTCCAGCATGGTCGCTCCGGCCCTGCCGCCAGGCGTCAACAGCTTGGCGCGGCCTCCATCTGTTATCACCTCGCCGCCAAGTGTCTGAAACTCGCTCATCAGAAACGCAATGAGCGAGGGAAGATCTACCCATCCTTCACCCGGGTTGAAAATGGCCCCTTGGGCAGGGACAGACCGTGCGTCTACGCCGGGCGTAACCGACGCTATCTCGGCGGCAGACAGCAGGCGGGCGTCGTAGCCTATCGATCGCTCATAGACAAAAACGTCGGCAATTTCGTTCTTGGCGCCGTCGGCATCCCACGTCAATCCGCCATCGAAACGCAGCCAGGCGGCGCCCGGATGCGTCGCTGCCAGGCTGCGATAGCGATCGATCCCGGCGAGGCGCAGGTAGTGATAGGCGACAGAGCGTCGGCGCGCGGAGTTGAGCCAGGCGAGCGAGCGTCCCGACGCGCCCCGCGCAAGCGGCCCATCATTGACGAGAATGGTCCGGACCCCCTGCCGGGCAAGATGCAAAGCAGCAGATGCACCGAAGATACCGCCGCCGACCACGACGACTTTCGAGACTACGGGAGCGGATAAATTCATGATGTCACTTTCATATTGATGGGTTGGTTTATGCCTATTGCCGCTGTGCCGTTCATTACAGCACTTCAGCCAGGAACCGCTTCAGGCGCGGACTTTTTGGATCGTCGAAGATTTCGGATGGTGGGCCTGTTTCGATCACGCGGCCTTCATCCATGAAGATGACCTGGTCGGCGACCTTGCGGGCAAAACCCATCTCGTGGGTAACGACCACCATTGTCATGCCGCGCCGGCCAAGATCAGCCATGAGATCCAGCACGCCCTTGACCAGTTCCGGATCGAGTGCGCTTGTCACCTCGTCGAAGAGGATAACCTCCGGCTCCATCGCCAAGGCGCGTGCAATCGCCACGCGTTGTTGCTGGCCGCCAGAGAGCCGTCCCGGCCGGTGATCCTTGCGTGAGGCCAGACCGACATCGGCGAGGCTGGCTTCGGCGATCCGCTTTGCCTCGCGTTTGGGCAGGCGCTTGATCTTGACGAGGGCGAGCATGACGTTTTCCAGCGCCGTATGGTCCGGAAACAGGTTGAAATGCTGGAAGACCATGCCAACCCGCCGGCGAAGCGTTTCAGGTTTCATCGTCAGGATTGTCGTTCCGTCGAGGAGAATATTTCCGGCCTTCGGTTCGACGAGCCGGTTCAGGCAGCGCAGCAGCGTCGACTTGCCAGAGCCCGAGGGACCGATAACGCAGGTTACCGAACCGGCCTTCACCGCGAGGCTCACCTGTTTGAGAACGTTAAGGTCGCCATAAGCCATGTCGAGTTCGCTGATAGCGAGGCTGCCGCCTGTGAACCGCGGTTTTGCCGGATCAATCCTGGCCCTGTCAGGCTCGGCGCCGACGGGTGCCTGGCGGTTGACGGCGTCGTCCAGTTCACCGACTTCGACAAGACCGCTGGTGAGCGCGCCGGACGTGTGTTTCCCTGTCCTCAGACTGTTGTCGATAAAGTTGACGAGGTGGGTGAGCGGCACAGTGATGATCAGATAGAACACCCCGGCAAGCAACAGCGGCGACAGGTTGCCGGTAACAACCGCCTGGTCCTGGCCGACACGGAAAATCTCACGCTCGGCCGCCAGCAATCCAAGGAAGTAGACAAGACTGGAGTCTTTCACATTGCCGATGAACTGATTGACAAGTGCCGGCAATACGCGCCGGACCCCTTGCGGAATGACGATGAGGCGCATGCCTTGCCCATAGCTCATGCTCAAGGCACGGCATGCTTCCATCTGGCCCCGCTCGACGCTTTGAATGCCCGCGCGGAATATCTCGCCGATATAGGCACCGGCGATCAGGCTGAGCGCCAGAATGCCGAGCGGATAGGGAGACGGGCCGAAGAACTCTCTTCCAATGCGAGCAAAACCCTGCCCGATGAGCAGAATCGTCACAATGGCCGGCAGGCCGCGGAAGATATCCGTGTAGATACGGGCCGGCATCCTCAGCCAGAGCGTTTGCGAGATACCCATGACTGCAAGAATCATCCCGATGATGACGCCGAGTACCGTCGATGCTGCGGCGAGGATCAACGTGTTCTTCAACCCGACGGTAATCATCGTCGGCAGGACCGCCGCCATAGCCTCCCAATCGAGGAAACTGCGACGCAGGTTTTCCATCCAGTCCATGCTGTTCCCCTTAACGTTAGGTCGGCCCGGTAAGCGAGCGGGCTGCAGCCCGCGTCAGGAACTATTGCTTCTTCGGAAGGTACTGATGCGGCATGGGCGAACCCGGAAACCATTTCTCGTAGAGCGTCTTCCAGGTGCCGTCCTCCATGGCAGCATGCAGTGCCGTGTTGAGCGCCTCGCGGAAGGCATCATTGCCCTTGCGCACGACAAATCCTGCCGGTGCATCGAATGACGGAATATTTGCCGCGATTTTCAGGTCGGGATAACGTTCGCTGTATTGTTTGGCGGCCTCGTAGTCGAGGAAGTGGGCATCGACCGTTCCGTTGTTCAGGGCCGAAACCGCGGAATTGTTGTCCGGGAACTTGACCAGATCCGTGCCCGTGAAGTTTTTTCCGGCATAGATTTCCTGGAGTGTCCCCTGCACGACGCCAAGACGCTTGCCTTTCAAGCCTTCGGCGGACGTCATCGCTTTATCCGAGGTCAGGACAGAGAGGTAACCCGCGAGATAGCCGTCGGAAAAATCGACTGTCTTCTTCCGCGCCTCCGTCGTTCCGATCGCAGCCACGGCGACGTCGAACCGCTGGTTGGCGACCGACGGCATCAGGGCTGAAAACTCCTGGCCGGTGAAGATAACCTGGTCCTTCTGAAAGCCGAGACGGCTCGCGACATTGAGAAAGAACTCGATATCGAAACCGGTAAACTCGCCCTCCGCGGTGGTGAATGTGTATGGTTTGGCGTCGCCCATGGTGCCGACGCTGATCACTTTCGGATCGATCAGACCGTAGGGATTGTCACCGGCGGCCTGCGTCTGCGCGACGGAGAAAAAGCCGGCCAGTATGAAACTCAATACGACTGCGGCGCGCCTGGCCGCCGGTGCGAACATTTTGGTTCTGTGAATGCTTATCATCTGTTGTTCTCCTCTGAGGTTTTGCACTTTCTTGTCTGACACTGACGCAATCCCGGCTGTAGAAGGCAGGGCGCCCAGAACTTCAAACATTTCTCAAACACAAACTTTCTACGTAGAGACCGGTCTCTTATTGCGTGAGACCGGTCTCAATGGTAATTGATATATTCACATTGACCTCCCGTCAACAACTCTAGTAGTCGTTCAGCACATGAATAGTTCGAACCCCAGGATCCACTCGGTCACAGTCGCCGACGTCGCGCGAGAGGCAGGTGTCTCGAAGGCTACGGCCGCCCGCGTATTGGGAAATTATGGGGTCGTCAGCGAGAAGATAAGAGGCGATGTATTGGCGGCCGCCAGGCAGCTGGATTATCGCCCCAATGAACTCGCCCGGAGCATGACGACAGGAAGATCCGGTATCATTGGCGTCGTGGTCGGTGACATCGAGAATTCCTTCTTCGGCTATGCTGTGCGTGGGATCAGCGACACGGCCCGTTCTGCCGGCTTCAATGTAATCCTGGCAAATTCCAGCGAGCAGATCGAGATGGAGAAGGCGGCGGTCCGGGTGTTGATCGGCAAGCGCGTCGACGGCCTGATCGTGACCCCGTCGGAATCGCGTGACATTTCACATCTGCGCGATATACATCGTTCAGGCCGGCCGCTCGCGCTGCTCGACCGTGCACTTCCCAATTTCGACGTCGACACCGTAACCGTGGACGATCGCAATGCCGCCCAGCGCGCTACAGAAATCTTGACTGCGTCCGGCCATCGAAGGATCGCCTACATCACCGCTGTCGATTTCGCAGGACACGAATATAAAGATTTGGCGCAGATCTACACCTCTTCCGTTCGCGAACGCATTGAGGGCTTCATGACTGCCTGTAACATAGCCGGGGTTCCACCGCAGGATCGGCTGATTATGCTGGGCGCGACCACGCAGCAGTCGACGGCCGAAATCACCACCAATCTGTTGTCTCGTCCGAACCCGCCGACGGCTATCATCGCATCGGATAGCGTCATTGCTCTTGAGATTTTCAAAGTTGTCCGGCAGCGGGGCCTGCGCATTCCTGAAGACGTGTCGCTCATAACATTTCATGACGCGGATTGGACAACCGTTACCAGCCCCCCAATTACTGTTATAGACCAGCCCGCCTATCTTCTTGGCCAGACAGTGGCAGAGCTTCTTATACGAAGGCTGAAGGGGGAAGCCAGACCCCCGGAGCGGATCATCGTTCCGACCTCTATCATCGAGCGGGGTTCCGTTGCGCCGCCAGCAAACCAAGGTTGATCTGGCGCTCGGTAGTGAGAGATGCGGAATCCCATATCCGTGGCACTTAACCGCCAAAGGCAAAGGCTGCGTTCGATCGGACGGCTTTCTTAAACCAACGTCGGACTTCTCAGTAGCGCTTCTAACAGTCATCGAGCGGAGTTCTCTCCGCCACATTTATAAATTATCCTTGTTGGCAGGCTTGGATGTTTGCCTAAGTTTGGGCGAGCGGCGTAAGCCAGCCTACCGAAGATCATTCTTGAAACGCTCTGCTTCTTCGGAACCGGCCGTTGCATTGCCGGTGCTGTAGGAATGTGCACCAGCACCTGCAAGTTTCCCGCCGTCAACGATCAGATACTCCTCGCGAATGGGCCGCCCTTCGAACCAGCATTCAAGGATTTCTCGTGTTCCCGCCGCGTAACGCGCCTGGGCGGACAGGGATGTTCCGGAGATGTGCGGCGTCATTCCGTGATGCGGCATGGTCCGCCACGGATGATCCTTCGGCGCCGGTTGCGGAAACCAGACATCTCCTGCATACCCAGCCAACTGGCCGCTTTCCAATGCTCTGGCGACAGCATCGCGATCGCAAATCTTGCCGCGGGCGGTGTTCACCAGATAGGCGCCGCGTTTCATCTTCGAGAGCATTTTCTCGTTGAACAGGTTTTCCGTTTCCGGATGAAGCGGGCAGTTGATGGTCACGACATCACAGACCTTGACCATGTCCTCGACCGTGTCATGCCATGTTACGTTAAGTTCCTTTTCGACGGTGTCCGGAAGCCGGTGCCGGTCATGATAGTGAAGATACATGTCAAAGGGCTTGAGACGGCGCAGCACAGCCAGACCAATACGGCCGGCGGCGACTGTTCCAACGTGCATCCCCTCGACGTCATAGGAGCGGGCGACACAATCAGCGATGTTCCAGCCGCCTTTGACTACCCATTGATAGGAAGGAATGTAGTTTCGCACCAATCCCAGGATCATCATGACAACGTGTTCGGAGACACTGATGGAGTTGCAATAGGTAACTTCCGCGACGGTAATGCCGCGGTTGATCGCGGCCTGAAGATCGACGTGATCAGATCCGATTCCCGCCGTGAGCGCCAATTTGAGCCTCGATGCCTTGGTAATGCGCTCTGCAGTCAAATATGCTGGCCAGAATGGCTGCGAGATGACGATTTCAGCATCATGCAGTTCCTTCTCGAACACTGAATCCGGACCATCCTTGTCGGCGGTGACCACAAACGTGTGGCCAAGCGATTCAACATATTTTCGCAGACCCAGTTCACCCGAAACGCTTCCGAGCAGCGTTCCGGGTTGAAAGTCTATAGCCTTGGGTGAAGGGAATGTTTGGCCTCCGGGATAGTGGTCGATTTTCGGAAGACCATCGCGTGCATATGTTTTCGGATAGCCGTCGACCGGATCATCATAGAGAACACAAATTATTTTGGCCATGATCGTTTCCTTTCCTATACCGGAAACACGCCTGACCAAGCCTGAGACAAAGCCAGTTACATGGGATCGTCATGCGGTGAGCGAGAGGTTCTCAGATCGAGCCCGAGAAACCCCGGCTCCTTGTGTTTCCTCGTTCGGAGGTTGCCGCGTTCCGCAGGCCTGCCTCACCGAACATTGGAATTTTCTCACGATAGGTGGATATGTTCAAATCACTTCGAATATACGGAGTCCCGTGTTCGAATCTCTTCGGCGTCAAGGTCGATCTCCATGACAATGGGCATGGCGATGGGATGACGCCTCCTCTTCTCGCCGCGGTAGCAATCACCCCACTATGTCACGTCGATGCCACCGAGGGCGCGTGTGTTGGGTGCGCGAACTTTAATCCGCATATGGCAGAAGCAAACGCTCTGATGTAAGCTTGACCATGGGCCTGATGAGAAAATTCATCGCAGATTGGTTCGGATATAATCGTGCCGCCCTTTCCGTTGCCGTCGTGTTACTCGGTAGCTTTTTGTCCGTATTGCCGAACGATGCACAGAGCGCACGTACGGTGCTGATCCTGCAACTCGAAGGCATCGTTGGGCCAGCCTTATCCGACTATATATTGCGTGGCTTGCGAACGGCGGCAGAGCGCAACGCGCCTCTCGTTATTCTGCAAATGGACACGCCCGGCGGTCTGGACACGTCCATGCGCGACATCATTCGTGGCATCCTCGGCTCCCCGGTGCCCGTAGCCACTTATGTCAGTCCAAGCGGCGCACGCGCAGCCAGCGCCGGCACCTACATTCTCTATGCCAGTCACATCGCGGCGATGGCGCCCGGGACCAATCTCGGCGCAGCGACGCCCATCCAGATCGGCGATTTGCCATTTCCAGGGAGCGGCGAGGACAAGAAGGACAAGGATCAGGATGCCAGGACAAAAAAGGATGGGGACGACACGGGCACTCCCCCTACGCCGCACAGCTCGATGGAAACGAAAGCGATCAACGACGCGACGGCCTATATCCGCTCACTGGCTGAACTGCGCGGCCGGAACGTCGACTGGGCTGAAAAAGCGGTGCGTGAAGCGGCAAGCCTTTCCGCCAGCGCAGCACTCAAAGAAAATGTGATCGATATCCTCGCAACGAGCGTGGATGACCTCCTGGCGCAGGCCAATGGCCGCAAAGTCAGCGCGGGAGGAAATGCGATTACGCTCGATACCAGGGGTCATCCTCTAGAGCAGATCAACCAGGACTGGCGCACAGAGCTGCTGATGGTGATCACGAACCCGAATGTCGCGCTGATCCTGATGATGATAGGTATCTATGGACTTATTTTCGAATTCATGGCTCCGGGTTCGTTTTTTCCGGGTACCATTGGCGCGATTTGCCTTCTGATCGGCCTATACGCACTCGCTGTGCTTCCTGTGAATTTTGCTGGCCTTGGTCTCATTATCCTCGGTCTTGCGATGATGGCTTCCGAAGCGTTCGTGACATCTTTCGGCGTTCTGGGCATTGGCGGCGTCATCGCTTTCATATCCGGCGCCACGATATTGATCGATACCGACATTCCAGCTTTTCGCATTTCCTGGCCGCTAACCGCCGGCGTCGCCCTAACCAGTCTGGCGCTTTCCTTGATCATCATCCGCCTTGTGGTTTCCTCGCACAAACGCCCGGTGGTGACGGGTAGCGAGGAGATGGTGAGAGCCCATGGCGAGGTCCTGGAGTGGCGTGGACGCCGCGGGCATGTCCTTGCCCATGGCGAACGGTGGGCGGCAGTATCCGAGACGCCGCTGAAAAAGGGACAGCAGGTCCGGATAGCAGGCATCGAGGGCATTATCCTCAAGGTCGAACCCGATCAGCCGGAGAGCAATTAGTGGAGGACTTTCCAATGCTTATCACTGTCTTTATTCCGATCATCGTCATCCTGCTGGTGCTCTTGGCTGCCGCGATCAAGATATTGCGGGAATATCAACGCGGCGTGGTGTTTACGCTCGGCCGCTTCACCGGCGTTAAAGGACCGGGTCTGATCATCCTCGTCCCCTTTGTCCAGCAGATGCTGCGTGTCGATCTGCGGACAGTGGTGCACGATGTGCCAAGCCAGGACGTGATCTCGAAGGACAATGTCTCGGTGCGTGTCAACGCAGTTCTCTATTTCCGCGTCATCGACCCCGAACGGGCGATGATCCAGGTCGAGGACTTCCTGATGGCAACGAGCCAGCTTGCCCAGACAACGTTACGTTCCGTCCTTGGCAAGCACGATCTCGACGAGATGCTGGCGGAGCGCTACAAGCTCAATAGCGATATTCAGGAGATTCTCGACGCGCAGACCGACGCGTGGGGCATCAAGGTCGCAAATGTCGAGATCAAACATGTTGATCTCAACGAAACGATGGTGCGCGCCATCGCCAGGCAAGCCGAGGCCGAACGCGAACGACGGGCCAAAGTCATCAACGCCGAGGGCGAACAGCAAGCTGCGCAGAAATTGCTGGAAGCCGCAAACATCCTGGGCCAACGGCCGGAAGCGATGCAACTGCGTTACCTCAGCACGCTGAATGTGATCGCCAATGAGAAGAATTCAACGATCGTGTTTCCATTCCCGATGGAACTCGGTGAACTCTTCAAGGCTGCGGCAACCAAATCTGGATAGCGGTGGACACTTGAATCGCGCCAAAGCGGGGTTTGCCGACCGCAACATGCCTATTGCGGGAACTTGTCACAACGTGATTATAGCGGATAGCGTAGTCGCGAATGCGTTCCTCGCATCGGGCTTGCTGTGCCCTTCTGGAGGTCAGGCATCAACAAGTGGGACGGCTTTCTGCAGTTGAACGATGTCGCGGTGCTGCTGTTCGCCTCGGAGTTCAAGCTGCATTTGCCGGGCGGCCCATACCCATTTCCTGCACCGGGCATCTTTGCCTTCGCGGCCGCCTCCGCAGAGATTGTCCGCTGCTCCTCGTTGTCGGCCTCGCGACTCGGTTTGCCGCCTTCGGCTTGCTGCTGATGACCCTTGTCGTTCAGCTTACCGTTCCCGAAGGTTGGCCACTTCATGTAACATGGGCAGCAATGGCGCTCGGAATAATGGCCTGGGGACCGGGACAGTTTTCACTTGATAGTTTGCTGACACGGAGCAACCCTTGAGAGCTCGACTTCCCTGCTATCAGATCAAGGCCATTCAGGCGCCGATCAAGGAGCGCTACAAAACCGACCCGAAGGACGTATATATCACGTTGAAGGCGCACGGCACGCTCGATGATCAAAATATCGCCTGCAAAGTGGAGACTGGACGCCTTCTCGCCGTTGCGGGCCTGCATCCCGCGACGGGGGGACAGGCCTGGAACTGTGCTCCGGTGACATGCTGCTCGAAGCACTCGTTGCCTGCGCGGGCGTGACCATGAAGGCAGTGGCGACGGCGCTGGAGATTCCGCTTCAATCCGCTGCCGTCTCGGCCGAAGGTGATCTCGATTTCCGCGGTACCCTCGGCGTTGCCAAGGACGCTGCAGTTGGCTTTGCCCAAATTCGCCTAATCTTCGACGTTGAAACGGAAGCACCGCAAGACAAGCTCGACCAGCTCCTCAAGCTTACCGAACGCTACTGCGTGGTGTACCAGACCATTCGCAACGGACCGCCCGTAGAGGTAATGCTGCGGCGTTCGTGACGCTCTGTTCGAAAGGGGCGGGTCGAAGTCTGAAACCGCGCAAGATGTTGCCTCGCTCAGAGTTGCCCTTAAATCCGTCGATTGTCGCAATCTGCGGAGCGCCGCCATGAAACATCGGCCGAAATCCCTCGCAACTCTTCGGAGCAAGATTAGTCTGACGCACTCACCGCTGTGTTCCCGGCTGCGTAGATGCTCAGGATGCTGGCGACCGCCCGGTTCATGGGTGTCGGTATGCCCAGCTCCTCTCCCAAGGCGGCGACTCCGCCACTCAGCCACGGCAACTCCATTCGCTTGCCGTGATCAAGATCATGGTGCATCGACGATGTCATCGAAACCGGAAGTGTATCACAAAAGGTCAGCCGGTCCTCGGCAAAGTCTGGAGCGAGCGGCACACCCTTTGCCCGTCCGACGGCAACAGTCTCATTCATGATGTCGAACAAGAGAGCACGGGCAGCGGGATTTTCCCGGATTGGCCCAATGGTTTGACGGATAGCCGATGTTGTTGCCGACAGTCCGACGAGAAAGACGTACTTCTCCCAGATCAGCCGTTCAATCGCGTTGCTGATATCGGCGTCGATGCCGCCGGCGATGCAGGCTTGATAGAAAGCGTCGACCCGGGTGGAGCGAGTTCCATCATATTCGCCGAATATGATGCGTTGCATGGTTCCATCGTGCCGGATGGTTCCCGGTTCAGCGATTACGGCTGCGATATAGCAGAGTCCGCCGATGACCGCGTCGGGTGGCACGTGCTTGCGCAACACCTCGTCCTTATGAACGCCGTTCTGCAACGAGAGAATCGCCGCGCCGTGTTCGGCCAATGGCTTGAGTGTGACGGCGACCTGCTCCGTGTCCCATAACTTCACGGCGACGATGACAAGGTCGACCTCACCGACTTTGCTGATATCGTCAACCGCCTTGACGGCGGGCAGATGGACGTCGCCACGTTGGCTGATTACACGCAGCCCGTCCCTTTGAATGGCCGCAAGATGGGCGCCGCGCGCAACGAAGGTCACATCCGCGCCGCCAGCCGCCAGCCGCGCTCCAAAATAGCCACCGACGGCCCCTGCTCCGAGAATCGCAATACGCATGATCGTGCCTCCAAGAAATGAAAACGGGGATCAAACATCGAGAATGGTACAACCCTCGCTGCTTAGCCGTGCAAATGAGTTTATAAGCTCTGAACACATATTCTCAGAGTTTGTTTCAACGATGTGTCTGCTAGACCTGCTGCGTCTCCCAAATCGGCGTTGTACAATGTTGCCGTGCAGCAACAACTGTTCGTTTGAAAATGCTGATAATAGGAGATTTTGACCAGTTTTGATTGGTGCCCGAGGGTCTACAAATACCTTCATACAACAGGTGGCGTCGTCTTTTTTGTCCATGCGCGGCTTCGTATGGTCTCACGATCAAGGATCGTTCGGCTCATGGTGCGAATGTTGTCCAGAACAGGCGATACTCAATAGCGACAATCATGCATGCCACGGCGCACCATTCTGACCGCGCGGAACGCTGTTCGCCTTGGGGTCATCGCAACGATAATGCCGCCTAAATCGACAAGGCCTCCGACATGCGCTATGTCACGATGACCTGAAGGCAACGGCACGTATGACATTCGCCAGGCTTCTAAGGAAAATATCCCGGAAGGATCTTTAACGAGGTCACTTTGCGTCGAATGCTCGACACTCATGTCAGAATCCGCCCTGGAAAACATGCCGATTGATCCGCCCTTGACCCCGCGCAAAACTCTTGGACTTCCGCCATTAGCGATTGCGGCAATCACCTTTTCCACCGAATGACTGTAACATGCGGAGAATTACGGAATCCATATTCCCGAAGAGCTCGCCGATTTGTTAGTTTTCCTGAAACACGTCTGAGTCCAACCACTCGAAACAGAGCGAACGCCATCATCGAACTTCTGGTCATCTAGCACGAGGTGGGTGCCCCAGATCGTCAACTTCTGATCGCCAGCTTGCCAAATTCCACCGTCGCCGTTGTCGGGATCTACGGTTTTTGAGAATCCAGGCGGCAGGTCGATGACTTCTTGCCAGGTTGGTTTTCTGAGGCCCCTTAACATCGCTGTATTGCTGTATCATTTCTCAACGCGGTGTCGATGTTCGATCTCATCCGAGTCTGCGGTCAGTGTTTCAGGTGGGAGATATCACCAAAAATCGATAGTTTCCAATCAGCACAGTATTGGAGGGAAGAAGTGACCAACAAGCCAACCAACAAATTACTGTATGACGCCATCAAGGACCGAGGCACGGCCTATCTGATGGTCTTTCGTGAACTCAAAGTCCGCTACGGCGAAGCTGAAGCCAAGGACGTGATGCGAAGTGCAAGCCGCGCCCATGGTCTTTATGTCGGCAAATCCCTCGCGGGCTGCGCCCCGAGGGACTTTGAATGTATGGCAAAACGCTTCGCGAAGTCACCAGATGACGGGTCGGTGTTTTGCCCGGACATCCGGCGGCTCGACAGCACATGCCTGGAAGTGAAGATGATGGCGTGCCCGATCAAGGACGCATGGGTCGAGGCCGGGTGCAGCCAAGAGGAAATCGTCACCTTGCTTTACTGCGCCTCCGCGCTTGACGAGGCGACTCTGGAAGCAGCGGGCTTCGACTTTGAGATTGAACTCTGGTCCCCCGGACAGGAGGGCTGCTGCCTGACCCGGATTACAGAGAAGGCCGAACTGTGAATCCTCTTCGCATTGAACCATTATGAAGTAGTTTACGATATTTGTGCTGCGGGCGAAAATGCCAATACTGTCATGTTCATGAAATAAGAATTTTTTGCCTGCTGAGAAAACCCTGACCAACGCCATAGGAACGGCCATGCGCAGCTTCTTTTTCACCATAACACTGTTGATGACCTGTTCCATCTCGGCCGCGTGGGCGCAGACGGCCCCGTTTCATGCGGGAATCGCACGTATTCCGGTTTCTGCCGAGGAGGCCTTTGATACGCTCGTCTGGTATCCGACGCAGGCGAAGGAGGTGCCTTGGCAAGCTGGCCCCTTCGCAACTCCCGCCAGCCGCGATGCGGCGGTCGCCTCCGGCCGCTTCCCTGTCGTGTTGCTCTCGCATGGCGGTGGCCAGACGGGTGGTAGCCCCCTTTTGCTGCGCGCGCTTTCAGCATACCTCGCCCGACAGGGTTTCATCGTGGTCGCGCCCTTCCATGGCAAGACCCGTTTGCTGGCCCGGCCGTTTCAGGTCAAAGCTGCATTTGATGCCATCATGGCCGATCCACGGTTCAAGCAACATGCCATCCCGGACAAGTTAGGCATGCTCGGTTTCTCGCTTGGTGGCGCGGTCGCTTTGGGAATCTCGGGCGGAATCCCCAATTTTAAGGAACTCGCCACCTATTGCTCGGCGCATCCGGACGATGTTCAGTCGTGCCGAGCCGGACCTGGCGGCGACAGGAAGGCCGTTCCGGCTCCGCAGGCTCAGTCGGCGGCCAAAGCACCTCCGATCCCCCGCCTTCCGGTAAGGGGACTTGTGTTGCTGGATCCGTTCGGCGTTTTGTTCGATCGTGCCGGCTTGACGGCGGTCAATATGCCGGTCCTGCTGTTTCGACCTGAACAGAGCAAGTTGGGCGAGGAGAATACGCGCGTACTCGCAACGGGTCTCCCGCAGCCGCCGAAGCTCCAGCACGTGCCGGGCGGACATTTCATCTTCACGGATATCTGCCCGCCGCCTTTGAAGGCAGAGGCTCCGGAGTTGTGTGAGGACGCACAGGGTGTCGATCGCGCAGCCATTCACTCTGAAGTCGAGGCGCAAGTCGCGAAATTTTTTCGCGACAATTTATAGTGACGTGTCGGTGTTGTCGCGAAACCAATAAAACTTGCTACTCGGCTGAAGATGAGCGGCCGGCTGGTTTAACCGTTGCGATAACGCGCTCTATCGCTGCCGTCAGAGAGATCGTGCCGCGCCGATATTCGCGGTCGTTCTGGCGCATGAACAGCCCGTTGGCGATCCCCACATACATGCCGAGCAGCGCATCCGCCACCTCGGCGGGCACGCCTTCCTCGGCGAGAAGCGTGGCACGCTGCTCAGGCGGAACAAGCATCGACTTCACCGGGCGGCCGAGAACTTCGGCAAAGGCCGCTGCCACATCGTCTGCACTCCAGTCTTTCGGTCCGCCCAGTTCCACGACCCTCTTGCCGGTCCAGTCCTCGCATAGCACGGCTGCCGCCGCGCGCCCGACATCGATTGTGCTCACCATGGGGATTTTCTGAGAGGGTTCGAGAAAGGTCGGCAGCACACTTTCCGACATGACAGTTTCTGCCACTTCGCTCCATGTCTCGACAAAATAGCCTGACCGCAGGAAGGCGGTCGCAGGTGCCACGCCGTCAAGCAACGCCTCGAACCGGTTGAGGGTAGCGATGACGCCGGTGCCGGAGGCATGCTGTGCTCCGATAGACGACTGGACAACGGCCTTGGGCAGACGCGCCCGCCGTGCTGCATCGGCCAGCGCCGCGCCGAGTTCTTCAGTGCGGGCATAGGGATCACCGCTCACCGGCGGCGGATTGAGCAGGAAGGCTCCCGATGCGCCTTTCAATGCATCGGCCATCGCGTCGGCATCCTCGATGTTCGCGACGCTGATCTCTGCGCCGAGGGCTATCCACTTTTCACCCTGTTCCTTGCGACGCAGGACGACACGCACAGCCTCGCCGCGTTTGATGAGGGCGTAAGCCGCCTCACCGCCAGCCCGTCCGTTTGCTCCAAGCACAACATGCATGATTGCCACTCCGTCAAATTGCTCGATAGAGGGAACAGATACGCGCAGGAGTTCCATGCGTCCAATGCATATGATATATAGTCAGCATGCACGAAGTGGATTTACGCCGGATCGACCTCAACCTGCTGGTGGCGCTTGAAGCGTTGCTGGAGGAGAAGAACGTCACGCGAGCCGCCCACCGGCTCGGCATGAGCCAACCGGCCGCGAGCCGGGCCCTGGGGCGATTGCGCACGCTATTTTCAGACGCGCTGCTGGTCGATGGGCCGGGCGGCTACGTCCTCAGCAACCGCGCCGACGAGGTGCGTCCCGTGTTGCGCAGGATACTGGCAGACCTGGGAGAAATGTTGGAAGCCAACTCGTTCGTTCCCGCGACGGCAACGGGTCGAATCCGGCTTCTTATGCCCGATCTTCAGGCCGCCGCGCTTGCCCCGCATTTGCTCGCCCGCCTCGCCCGCGAGGCACCGGCCCTCGATCTGGACATTGTCGCGCCGGGCGCGAACGGGATCGAAGCGTTGGAGCACGGTGTCGCTGATGCGATGGTGGCGCTGATCGACATAGCGCCGGCCGGCATCCACCGACGCCGCCTCTATGACGAGGAACTCGTGACGCTCATGCGGGCGCATCACCCTGCGCTCACCGGAAAACTCACTCTCGACCGCTTTCTCGCGCTTGAGCATATCGTGGTGAGCGTCACGGGCGTCGGGCCTGCACCTGTCGATGAGGTACTTGCGCACATGGGGCAGAAGCGAAGGGTGAAGCTGCGCGTGCCGAACTTCTTCTCGGCGGTCGAGATCGCCGCTCGCTCCGACCTCATCATGACCCTGCCGTCAAGCCTGGCACGAGCGGCCGCCAACATGAGGCGCTTCGTATCGTTGCCGCCGCCCCTCGATCTTGGGAGCTTCACGATGAGCCTCGCCTGGCACGCGCGCCAGCAAGACGCGCCCAGGCACATATGGTTGAGACGTGCCATTGTCGCGGCGGCGAAGGATATGTCATCGGTGATTGAAGTTGGCAACTGAGGCCGCAAAGCGGGCTATCTGGCGCACAATTGCTGAAGCCTGCGACAGACTTTGCGACCAGAACCCTGCGACGTAACAAGTTTCAGGATATGAGGACCTTTGAATGACACTAGATTTGGAAACTTCTCGCCTGCAACTATCAAGGGTTCGACCGGAAGATTGGGAGGCCTATTATCCGATCTTCTCAGCTCCGGAGACATCACGGTTTTCCGATTTTCCACGCAAGCCCACCGAGCAGCGGACAAGAGGGTTCGTGAGCTGGATGGTCCGCATTTCCCAGCAGTCCAAGGGGTTCGGCTGGATGGTGCGTGATCGCAGTACAGGAGTTCTCCTGGGCTGTATCCGCCTGAATTCAATCGACAAGCCAGCGTCACTGGCGATCCTCGGTTACGAGTTCGGCAAACCCTTCTGGGGGACGGGCTACGCTACGGAAGCATTGATCGCTGTCACGATGCACTGCCATGAGGCCATGAAGCTTTATCGACTGGAAGCTTGGACAGTGGAGGGAAACCCGGCCTCAGATCGTGTGCTGACAAAAGCGGGATACCGGCACGAGGGCACACAGCGAAAGAAAATGATCATAAGCAAACAGCGCTTCGATCGGCGCCTGTTTGGGCGACTGGCCGATGATTGACGTGGGGAAACCGAACACAGGTTGTCGATCATCGGAGTCATCTTTCATCCTGACACGTACGGCCTCGGATTCCGCCATGGGGGTCCGCTCAGCTATGTGGTCACACTCGAGATTCTGAATCGGGCAAACTGGAACGATTATGTGTCAAAAGTACTTTGGCAGTGAACAATGATCGCTGCCAATCAATCATCCAAATTACGCTGCGACAGGAACAGCCCGTGGAAGATCTTTACTCAGGGCTCATCTCCACGGACAGGTGCCGCATGGACAAAGTCATGCCAAGAATGCAGGCAGAGTGCGGCAGTTGCGTAACAAACAGTTCGTTCGAACCTCACCAATATATTTATAGATTGCCTTAAATTTAGATAAAATTATGCTCTTATTTAATGTGAGAAAGTGGCTTCTGATCCGACGACAGCAGCAAACATTTGACAGGGCTAGCCTGGTCGGCCGATATGACCAAACGCAGCAAGGCAACAATATCGACGCAGGTGCTTTACACGGCATGGTTGGCGCATATCAAGCCAATCTGCAGACAGATGTTGTTTTCGCAAGGCAAATCGCTTGCTCACCAGATTTTCGACGATGCAGACATCGCCCGTCCCTTCGTCAAATGCCTGCCGGCGCATCATCGCACCTTGGGTTTTGCGACACAGGAACACGAGATTTTCTTGCAGGAGGCGACATGAGACGACATCGTCATTCAATGAGCGGCAGAGCTGCTGCTCGGTCCGGCAGATAACGGAGCGCTCAACAAATGCAGACAGTGTCGGGCATGAACAGCTGGAGAACTATTTGTACCTTGCAACGTGCTACACCGGATGGAACCGTAGAGCGCCTGACGCCTATGCATCGGAACTATCCGCGGTAACTGGCCTTATTGTCCGGCCCGCCTCACAATCGCTCCGGCACATTCTTCCTGGGCGACGATCAAGCCGGGCGACAGCCTTTATGAAACAGCCATCGGCACTGGCTGCCGGCTCTACAAGCGCTCCGGCGAACCGCAGCCACTGCGCGACGACGAGTAGAAATTGTGTTCCTCAGCAGGCAGGGTTGCTCAGCATGGCCAGCCCGGCACGGTCTGCTTGAATGCGGGGCATGGCCGACTGCATATGATGCTAGCACGGAGTGAGCGCCAGTTATGAGACCCATGGTCATTTCCTTTTTAGGGATTGGCGGTAAGTTGGACGTGCTGTCGTTCCCCAATGCCAGCAGAAGCCCGGTCTATCGCTCATTTGCGTGCCGGTAGATCGGGCTTCGTCTTTCGCTGAGACGGGTTCACACGATAGTGAACGGTATTAGATCGATATATTTATTTACCCGAATCAGGCGCCACCGTAGCTTTCCCGCGGAACCTCGGCGGGAGGACCTCACTCCGATCTTCCAACAGTTGATAGGAGTAAGGCCGTGGCATTCCGCAATTGAAGAGAAACATTCGAAAGGCGGTTCCACGCCAGAGCCCCTGATTGGCGATGAAAGGCTGACGAAGAGCAGACTGCTTCTTTTTCACGCGTCAGCAACTTTGAGGCCCGATCTATCGGTTTGCGTTTTCCAGTAGATCGGGCTTTGCTGTTTCATTTTTTAATTCGCTTTCCTGGAATATAATTGCTGAAATCCGTGTTGTAGCCAAGTCGCCTGCGAGGGACGACAGGAGCTCCGACGCCTGTCATTCCGAGCCCAAGGAAGGCGTCGGGGCCTCCCTTAGTCCATTAGGATTAATACCGGAGCGATCCTCCATCGAACACGTTGGATCCTAGTCGGAGAGCCCACGACCTCCGGTACGAGGCCCGGCGTATCACCGCCCATTGAACCCCGCGTTGGGCCTCACCGTTGTGCAGACGGATGGGGGAAGTGACACCGATATCGGCCACCGAGGCATCGAGCTTGGCCTGCGAACGGCCGCAAATGATGACATCTGCGCCTTCGACCGAAAGCCGGCGGGCGATCTCGAGACCGATTCCTGCGGTTGCACCCGTGACTAGAGCGGTCTTGTTCTTAAGCTGTAAATCCATGTGACACTCCCTTGTGTTTTCTGTGCAGCCTAGCGGCGGGCGTTTCAACAAATCGCGACTGGATTGATGTTGACCTGCGTCGAGCCCTTGTAGAGAGGCTGGCCAAGCACGAACAGAAATTCAAAGACCCTGTCGCGAACGAGCGGCCTAGTGTCGATGAGCTCGAGATTGTAGATTCCGTTCTTGGCCAGCATAAACTGATTGACCGGGAATTCCTGCCCGTCCTTCGCTGGATAGATCTCGGACGCCCAGGTGTCTCCGCCAAACGCGACGATGCCCTGGTCGGCCAGCCACTTGGCTGATTCCATGCCGATGCCTGGTTCGACGTCCAAGAACGTCTTGTCGTCCTTGCCAATGAGTTCGAGCCACCCCGTGTTGAAGAGAACCACGTCACCGATTCTGCAGCTCAATACCTTGCTTTTCGAGCACCGCCTTGATGTCCATGACGGTGAACTCGGCATCTTTTGGTACGATCGGCTGGCCGTAGTATTCGACCATGTCCAATACGACGCCGCGCGTAACCATCGGCGGCACCTTTTCGATCCCGAGCTTCGTGACGCCCTCGACGGTGACAAAATCAGCAGCCTTATTTCCGTTGTAGTAGACATAGTCTATTCCGATATGGCCGATCCCGTTCAATTGGGTGCCAACGCCTGTCCAGCCGTTGACGAGTTCGTCGTTGAACGTGAATTTGTTTGCCGCCTTGCTGGTGCCGCCAGCCTCGCCCGGCTGAATGTTGTAAAGATTGAAGCTCCTGTGTCGGAAGGCCGGCAGGTTTTTGTCGATTGGAACAGCAAGCGGATAAGACCGCCCGGTTTTCACGAGCTGGATCGCTGCGAGCGTGATCTCAGGTGTCAATAGGTTGGCGGCGCCGATTTCGTCATCAGCTCCATATTTGGACGGTGCCCAATCTACCATAAAAGTTCTCCTTGTTGATATTATGCTAATTCCGGCTCAAGGGTGTAAACGCATTCATGCGGCCCAGTCAGGGGCGAGACCCGGAGGGCTAACCATACGACCATCCGAACGGGCAAGCCTATGGATCGCGGCCATGTCTTCGGCCGTCAGCATGAAATCGAAGATGTCGAAATTCTCGGCTACCCGTTCGGGCTTGACCGTCTTCGACAGCGCGACGAAACGTTGTTGAACGAGCCAGCGGAGCGCCACCTGTGCGGCGCTCTTGCCATAGCGGGCGCCAATTTCCAGAAGCACCGCATTGCGCGGTACGGCACCATCAGCCATGCCATAGTAAGCAGTCACGACGACGTCTGCGGATTTTGCCGCTTGGGTTATTGCCGACTGATCCAGGAAGGGATGGACCTCGACCTGGTTAGTGATAATCGGCGCGCGGCTCAACGCGATCGATTCCTTCATCTGGGCCACATTCTGGTTGCTGACGCCGATGAAACGGGTCTTACCGGACGCCTGTACCGCATTGAGCATCTCGATCTGATCGGCGATTGGCACCTTTTGACCAGGCCAGTGCAGCAAAAGCAGATCGACGTGATCGGTCTTCAGCTTGTCCAGGCTTTCATCCACCGATGCGGCGAACTTTTTGCGGCTATAATTATCTACCCAGACCTTTGTGGTGAGGAATAGGTCGTCGCGTTTGACGACGGCCTTCTGGAGAGTGCGGCCTAGCGCAGCTTCGTTCTGGTAAATCTGGGCGGTATCGAAGTGGCGGAATCCTGCTTCAAGTGCAGCGGGTATAACCCGTTCCACTTCGACGTCGGACATTCGGAACACACCGAACCCGAGTGCCGGGATTGCCGCCCCGTGAACGTTGATGGTTTCCATTGAAATTCTCCTTAAAGTGTTGGGCAGCAATACTGCGGGCTCTCTCACGCAACGGGGTGACACGCAGTACTAACCCCAAGGACTTGCTGCCTTGCCGAAGCAGGTCAACGGCGATGCGTCATACAGAAAGGAAGATAAGGTGCTTTTCCGTCTTGATAATTACCCCACGCTCCATCTTATCTGTGAAACGAATTCATCAATGGAGGCGTTGAATGGATAATCGCGCTGGCGAGATGCAGGTCTTCGTACGTGTGATCGAAGCAGGGAGCTTTGCCCAAGCAGCTCGCCTTCTTCTGATGAGCCCCTCGACCATCAGCAAAATGATCAGCCGCATCGAGGGCCGCCTTGGCGTGCGACTACTTGAACGCTCGACGCGCCGGTTCTCGCTCACGGATGAAGGCCAGATGTTTTACGAGAAAAGCCTGGCGCTGCTGGCCGATCTCGAGAAAATCGAGCGGGACCTTACTCGAGGTGCCTCAACTGCCGGCGGCACGATCCGCGTCAATGCTTCGGTGGCCTTCGGCGTTCTTGGCTTGGAACCGATACTTCCCGCCCTATGGACTGCTCATCCGAATATCACGGTCGATCTCTCACTTTCTGATGAGATGGTCGATCTGTATCTCGACCGCACTGATGTCGCATTCCGCGTCGGTACCCTTCAGGACTCAACCGTGATCGCCCGGCGCATCGGCACGGCCAGACGCAAGATCGTCGCTTCGTCCCAGTACCTTAAATCCTATGGTGAACCAAGGAGGGTCGATGATCTTGGCAGGCACAACTGCCTTGGGTTCAACTTTCGCCGGGCGGCTCCCGTCTGGCCCCTTAAGGAAAGCGGCCGTATTGTCGACCGCGCTATCACAGGACCGCTTATTGCCAATAACGGAGAGACCGTCCGCCGAATGGCGCTTGCGGGCGTGGGCTTGGCTCGACTGGGCGACTACCATGTCCGAGAAGACATCGCCGCCGGGCGGCTTGTCGAGGTGCTTTCAAGCGCTGTCGAAGGTGATGAAGAGGAGATCCATGCTTTGTACATCGGCGGCCCACGACTCCCTCACCGCGTTAGGGTATTCCTGGATTTCGTCTGCCCCCGGCTCAGCGCTTATCTAGCGGAATGACTTAGCAATAATCCGTGTTGAGAGAAACCGAACTACAAAATCTCCAAGCGAGGCTCTCGGAGCGCGTTCCAGCGGACCCGGTATGCGATTTTGTTCTTTTACAACCGGGCATGGGGCCTATATTGATTCTGTAGCTCATCTCCTCCCGGAATAGAGCACGCCAGGCCCTAACCTGGCTTTGCGGAGAGATCCGCAAAAAACCGCTCTCATTACCCCGTGGGAGCGGTCCTTTCTTACTGGTGTGATAGTGCTTTCTACTGCACTTTATCTGATTGCTTTCAAGGGATGCTCCTAAGGAAGCGACGATAACCGTGGCATGGAATCTGCGCCTTGTTCAGGCGCGCAAGTTGGCCCGCGGAAAGTGTTGGCTTTTGTAGTGCACAAGATAAACTGACGAGATGATCGGGGTGCCGTCACCCACGGGCATAGGCCGATATGGAGTTCACGGGACATCCTCTATGAGATCGGCACCCGCAACGTCCCTGCCTGGCTTATTCTAGAGGGCTCGGCCGATGCAATTCAGCGTGGTGCCGCTGGCAAATCGTCGGTGATCGCCACTTACGGTCCCGGCCAGTTCACCGGTGAGACCAATCAGTTGTCTGGCCATGCATCGCTGGCATCGGTGGTCGCGGGCGAGACGGGCGTAATTGCGATACCCTTTGATGCGCCACATCTTCGCGCGCTAGTCATCGGGTCGGCGGATGTTGGTGAAGAGATCATGCGCGCCTACATCCTCCGTCGCGTCTCGCTGATCGAAGAAGGGCGGGTCGGCGGCGCAGGGTCGATTCTGGTTGGACGCCGGGATGCCCCCGACATCGTGAGGTTGTCTGGATTTCTCACCCGCAACGGCTATCCCCACGCCCTGGTCGCCGCATGCGAAGCAGAGGGGCGCGAGCTGGTCGAACGCCTCGGCATCGCACCTGAAGATTTGCCGTTGATGATTTGTCCAAACGGCACATTGCTCAGAAATCCGAGCGACGCTGATGCTGCGTCATGTCTGGGCATTATGCCGGATCTCGATCCAAAGAATGTCTATGACGTGGCAGTCGTCGGAGCGGGACCGGCTGGGCTGGCCACCGCCGTCTATGGAGCATCTGAGGGACTGTCTGTCCTGGTTCTCGATTCGCGGGCCTTTGGCGGCCAGGCGGGCGCATCCGCCCGGATCGAAAATTATCTCGGCTTCCCAACTGGAATCTCCGGACAGGCTCTAGCGGGCCGTGCCTTCAATCAGGCGACGAAGTTCGGTGCCGAGCTTGCGATTCCGCTGACCGCCGGAAAGCTGTGCTGTCATGGAGTTGAGTCGGAAGCTCCTTTCTCTCTCGAGCTCAGCAATGGATGTACCGCACGGGGGCGTTCCATCGTGATCGCCTCAGGAGCGCGCTACCGTCGGCCTGATATAACCAATGTCGAAGAGCTGGAGGGGGCTGGCGTCTCCTACTGGGCATCGCCGATAGGGGCTCGCCTGTGCGCCGGAGAAGAAGTCACCCTCGTCGGCGGCGGAAACTCGGCCGGCCAGGCCGTTGCCTACCTTGCACCGCAAGTCAGGCACCTGCATCTTGTGGTCCGGCGACCGCTCGAGCAGACCATGTCCCAGTATCTGATCGACCGGATCGCGGCATTGGCCAATGTCGAACTCCATGTGGGCAGCGAGATTGTGGGCTTGCATGGCGACCGAGAGACAGGTCTGACCGGCGCCACCTTCCGTGACGCCCGAACCGGCGAGACCGAGGAGTGTGCCTCGCGCCATCTCTTCCTGTTCATTGGCGCCGATCCCAATACCAGCTGGCTTGACGGCTGCGTCGCGATCGACGGAAAGGGCTTCGTTCTCACAGGGCACCGCATCGGTCATGGCGAGCGACTGCCGCTGGAAACGAGTTGCCATGGCATCTTTGCCGTTGGAGACGCACGCGCCGGCTCCACCAAGCGCGTCGCGGCTGCGGTCGGTGAGGGCGCCGCCGTCGTCGCGCAGATTCATTCTTTCTTGGCGCGAAATGTCGGAGGCACGTTGGGTATGGGACGGTAATTGGCCGCTGGCGCGTGCGCGATACATGAGGAGCTTGCGTGAAGGTGATGTGTGCCGCCCTTAAGAGGAGTTTAAGGTTTGAGGAGGCTGGCGTTTCCGAGGCTGTCGCGCTTATATTAATTCAGAGCCTTCCACCAACCCTTCCTTTGAAAATGCCGATATAGGAGGTGGCCCACCCCGGCTCTTCGGTCTTCCGCACCTTGAGGCGCAGGTCGGTGGTGACCACGGCCGGCACCCCAGCCCCTCCAACGAGGCAGGACGCATTACTCGATATCTTTCAGCGCATCCAGCGGGCCAATCAGCGCCGTGCGTGGGGGCACGATGGTCGGCCGTACCAGATGCGTGATTGGCGGGCGGCGGTCCGCATCGAGGATTGCAAACCCCTTGGTGATCATCGCTTCGCTGTCCTGCCGGATCATGAAGACGGGGAAAGGCAGGAAAGAGCCGAAGGGATCGTAGTCATAGCAGCCGACGATGATATCGGCGAAAGTCTCGTGCGGATGCAGGGCGAGAAAGCGCATCAGCCCTTCGAGGTTAATCGAGGAATTGACGAAGAATGCGCGCGGCAGCTTTCCGTGGCCTTCGTAGAAGGCTTCGAAAGCGCGGGCCGTCATGGCGGGGGAATAACCGGTCGGCTGGATGCAGACGTCGGGATCCGCGCCCAGCGATGCGCGCTTTACGTCGCGAAAACCGCGAATTCGCTCATGGCTGGCATGGTCGTTGCGGCCGCCGAACAGGTACAGATCGTCAGGTGAAAGTGGGCCATCCTCTAGCGCGCGTTCGACGATCGCCTGTGTCAGCATGCGCGCGCCTTCATAATTGTCGCTGATGATTGACGGCGCCAGTGTGCCAGGCAGATCGATGTTGACGTGCTTCAGCCCTGCCTTTTCGCAAACCTTGTGCACGCCATCCGGATCGGTCGCGCCGGCAATGAAAAGCTCGTCGATCGAATAGGAGATCAGCGTCTCTACCACCTGGCGCTCCTCCTCCGGATCACGGCAGGCGCTGACGACGAGCGGACATTGGCCGCGGCTTCTGACCTGCGCTTCGAAAGACTGCGCCATGGAGGAAAAATAGCGGTTGTCGTGCACCGGAAGCAGAAGTCCGACGAGGCCGGACCGGGACGAACGCAGGCCGCGGGCCTGCAGGTTTGCCGTATAGCCATGTTCGTTCGCCAGCTTCTGAATGAGTTGCGCCGTCGCCTCCTTGATACGCCGCTTCCGCCAGCTTCCGTTTAGAACGGCGCTCACGGTGGAAGGCGACGCACCCGATAGGATCGACAGATCGTAGATCGTCGCCTTCTTCTTGCCGATGCCGGTCATATCTCGCATTTCCCTTGTCGCTTCCTTGAGAAACAAACCCCTCTTGACGAAAGCCCTACCTTGATCGATAGTTATTGCACCATCGATTGTGCAAAAAAGAAAGATCGATTGTGCAATGATGGTTCGAGGAGGCGGGATGGGGGAGGCAAGGGTATTGCCTCGCCAAGAAGCAACCAGGAACAACCTGCCGCAAACCGGCCGGTGGTCGTCGTTTGCATGAGCGATTTTTGAGGAGGAGTGAGGATGAGGAGCCTTATCGTAGCGGCATTTGCCGTATCGCTGTCGCTTGCCGGGGCGGTGGCCGCGTTTGCGCAGGACACACCGAAGGTCGGCGTTGTCGTCAAGATCGGCGGCATCCCTTGGTTCAACGCGATGGAAGCCGGCATCAAGGAGCAGGGCAAGAAATTAGGCGTCGATGCCTTCATGGTCGGCCCGACCAGCGCCGACCCGGCGCTGCAGGTGCGTGCCATCGAAGATCTGATCGCCCAGGGCGTCAAGGTCATCGGGGTGGTTCCGAACGATGCCAAGGTGCTCGAGCCTGTACTGACCAAGGCGCAAGCCGCCGGCATCAAGGTCATTACGCATGAATCGCCCTCGCAAAAGGGCGCCGACTGGAATTTCGAACTTGCATCTTCGACCGGTTTTGGCGAGGCGCATGGCAAGCTGCTCGCCGAAAAGATGGGCGGCAAGGGCGAATATGCGGTCTTCGTGGGCTCGCTGACCGTCCCGCTGCACAATGCCTGGGCGGACGCCGCAATCGCCTATATCAAGGCGAATTATCCGGACATGAAACTCGTCGGCGATCGTTATGGCGTCGCGGAAGATGTCGACAAGAGCCGCTCGACGGCGCTCGACCTCATCGCTGCCCATCCGGGTCTGAAAGGCTTCCTCGCGTTCGGCAGTCAGGGCCCGATCGGCGCCGGGCGCGCTGTCGAAGAACGCCGCAAGACGGGCAAAATCTTCGTGCTCGGCCCGTTCTCGCCTGGCCAAGGCCAGAAGCTGATCAAGTCCGACGCGATATCGGGCGGCTTCATGTGGAATCCGAAGCAGGCCGGCGAAGTTTTCGTCACGCTCGCCGATCGCCTGATCAAGGGTGAGAGCGTCAAGGAAGGTGATGACATCCCCGGACTCGGCGTGGTCAAGCCGGTCGGCAACGACATCATCGTCGATCAGCTGCTGCCGATCAACAAGGATACGGTCGACGACCTGGCCGCAATGGGCCTCTGAAGCCCCTCCCCGGGTGTCGGGCTGGTCCATGGCGACCGGCCCGGCGTTCGGGAAAAAGAGCGGTATCCGGCCATGGCCGGACTATTTGTATTTCATGGCATTCGACTGGACAGGCAACCGGCATGAGCACGGCAACGAATGATGGTGTGAAGGCCCGGCCGCTTCTTTCGCTTCGCGGCATCAATATGACATTCGGTGGTGTCAAGGCGCTGAAAAACGTCTCCTTCGAAGTCTTGCCCGGCGAAGTACACTGTCTGGCCGGCGAGAATGGATCCGGCAAGAGCACGTTGATCAAGGTGATCTCCGGCGTCTATCGGCCTGCAGACGGCGCCGAGATCGTTTTCGACGGTGAGAGGATATCTCACATGACGCCTGCCATGGCCCAGTCCCGCGGCATCCAGATCATCTGGCAGGACCTCGCGCTCTTCCCGGAAATGAGCGTGGCGGAAAACATCGCCTTCCAGACCCTTTCCGGTTCGCGCCCGCGCTTCGTCAACTATGCCGCGATCGGCGAAATAGCCGAGGAAGCGCTCGCCCGGCTTGGCGTCACCCTCGACGTCGACAGACCTCTCAAAGACTTCGCCATCGCCCAGCGCCAGATCGTCGCCATTGCCCGCGCGCTGGTCGGAGAGGCCCGAATCGTCTTCATGGACGAGCCGACCGCCTCCCTCACCCAGTCGGAGACCGACCATCTGCTGGCGATCGTGCGTGCGCTGTCGGCCTCGGGCATTGCCGTGGTTTTCGTCAGCCATCGCCTTGCGGAAGTGCTGGAAATCTCCTCTCGCATCACCGTGCTGCGCGATGGCGCGCTGGTCGGAGTTCTATCCGGTGGAGGGCATGACCCAGTCTAAGGTCACCGAGCTGATGACCGGGCGCACCTTCGACCAGAATGTTCGCGCCCGCGACGTATCGCAGAACCCCGTCCTGCTCTCCGTCAGCAAGCTTTCCCGGCCTGGCGAGTTCGAGGATATTTCCTTCGATCTGCGCCGCGGGGAGACGCTCGGGATAACCGGCCTGCTCGGCTCCGGGCGCACCGAGCTTGCGCTGACGCTGTTCGGCATGCGCCGGCCCGCCGCCGGCACGATCGTGCTGGAGGGCAGAGCGATGCGCTTTGCCTCCAACCGCGAGGCGATCGCATCAGGCGTCGCCTATCTCTCCGAAGACCGCCTTTCGCTCGGTCTCAACCAGCCGCAATCCATCGCTGACAATCTGGTCATGGCCTCGCTTAACCGTATCCTCAGCGGCCGGCTCATCTCGCCGGACAAAAAGCGCGCGCTGGTCGCGCGCTGGATCGCCGATCTCGGCATCAGGATCGGCAAGCAGGACGATGCGATCTCGACGCTTTCGGGCGGCAACCAGCAACGCGTCGCAATCGCCAAATGGCTCGCCACCGATCCAAAAGTGTTGATCCTCGATGCGCCCACGGTCGGCGTGGATGTCGGTGCGCGCGCCGGCATTTTCGAAATCGTTGCCCGTCTGGCCGAAACAGGGCTTGCGATCCTCCTCATCTCGGACGAGGTGCCGGAGGTCTATTTCAACGCCGACCGGATCATCCATATGGAAAAGGGACGCATCGCCGGCTGGCACGATCCGCGCGCCACCACACTGAAGGACCTGGAGGCGGCGGTCTATGCGTAAGCTGTTCCTGTCCCACACGACCGAAGTCGTGCTGTTTGCCGTCATCATCGCGATGAGCATCGTCCTGGGTTTTGCGACGGATCGTTTCTTCACGCTCGGCAATGCCTTCGACCTGCTGAATATCAGCGCGGTCAACATCATCTTTGCCGTCGGCCTGCTCGTGGTGTTGATTGCCGGCGGGATCGACATTTCCTTCGCCGTCGCCGCCTCGATCGTACAATATGTCACCGCACTTGCGCTCGAGCGGATAGGCGGCGGTGAATGGGTATTCGGTCTCCTGATTGCGGCCTGCTTAGGCATCGTGCTCGGCGTGATCAACGCCTTCCTGATCCACCGCTTCCGCATCATCTCGATCGTGGCGACGATCGCGACCTTCAACGTCTATTTCGGCCTGCTGATGTTCTTCACCAAGGGCGTGTCGATCTACAACCTGCCTGACTGGCTGACGAGCCGCGTCATCATCTATGAGCGCGAAATGGCCGACGGGAGCTGGGCTGAGATTACCTTGCCGGTTGTCGTCATGGCCGTGTGCACGTTCGCCACCTGGCTCTTCATTACCCGCACGACGACCGGCCGGCAGCTCTATGCCTTCGGTGACAATCCGGAAGGGGCGCGCCGCTTCGGTATCAATATCGGCGCCATGCAATTCATCGCTTTCGGATGGCTGGGATTGATGGCAGGTATCGCCGGGCTCATGCAGGCGCATTATGCGCAGGAGGTCGTGCCGAACGCGCTCTATGGCCGCGAGCTCGATGTTCTGGCTGCGGTGGTGCTCGGTGGGGCGCGGCTGGGCGGCGGCAAGGGCTCCGTGCTCGGTTGCGTGCTGGGCGTGCTGCTTGTCTCGATCACCCAGAACGGCCTCAACCTGATGGGCGTTTCGCCCTTCGCCTTCAAGATGTTCGTCGGCGCAATCATCCTCGTTGCGATCACCCTGTCGAGCGCCCGCATCGGCAATCTGGTGCCGGTGTTCGCTACCCGCAAATCGACCGATGCCCAGCCTGCAGACAGGGGAGAGAGCTGATGAACGCGCTCGCCGCCCGCTTCAACGCCATCTTCGGGGCCGACATGGCCGGTCCCCTCGCCGCGCTGGTGGCGGTGCTTATCGTCTTCGGTTTCGCCTCGCCGCATTTCCTGACGGGCGCGACCTTCGGATCGGTTGCCTTTCAGCTTCCCGAGCTTGGCGTTCTGGCGCTTGCCATGCTGATGCCGATCCTCACCGGCGGCCTCAACCTTGCGATCACCTTTACCGCCAACATTGCCGGCCTGACGCTTGCCTGGACGCTGCAGGCCAAGGGCGGCATCGATGCCGGCCCGGGCGCATTCCTGCTCGGCACGGCTCTGGCGCTCGCCGTCGGCGCGGCAAGCGGCCTGGTCATGGGCCTGGTCATCGCCTTTACGCGCGCCCATCCGATCCTCGTTTCACTATCGATGATGATCTTCCTGCGCGGCCTCGGCGAGTTCCTGACACGCGGCGGCGATATCTCGGGCTTCCCCACCTTCATCGCTCCAATCGGCCACGGCAGCATCCTTGGCATCCCCGTCCCTTTGCTGATCCTGATCGCCTGCGTCATCGCCACTCACATCCTGCTCTCACGCTTCAAGCTCGGCTTTTCCACCTATATGATCGGCTCCAATATCGAGTCTGCCCGCTATTCCGGCATCAACACCCGCAAGGTCCTGGTGCTGGTCTACATGCTGTCCGGCGTGATGGCTGCGGTTGCCGGCATCATTATGCTTGCGCGTTTCAATTCGGTGCGCGTCGGCCACGGCGAATCCTATCTGCTGATCACCGTGCTCGCCTGCTTCCTCGGCGGCATCAATCCCTTCGGCGGCTTCGGCCGCGTCCTGCCCGTCTTCGTGGCGCTCATCGTGCTGCAGCTCCTTTCTTCGGGGCTCAACCTGCTGGGCGCCAACCAGCATCTCACCACTGCCGTCTGGGGCATCCTGCTCATCGTCGTGATGGTGCTGCGATGGCTCTCGGCCAAGTTCATCAGAATCGTGAAATAGGAGATACGACCATGGAAGGTTTCGGCGTTCACACCAGCATGTGGACCATGAACTGGGATCGCGCAGGCGCCGAGAAGGCGATTGCCGGAGCCGTGCACTACAAGATGGATTTCATTGAGATCGCGCTGCTCAATGCGCCCGCCGTCGATGCCAAACACACCCGCGACCTGCTTGAGAAGCACAAGCTGCGCGCGGTCTGCTCGCTCGGACTGCCAGAACATGCCTGGGCCTCCATCCGCCCGGATGCCGCAATCGAGCACTTGAAGGTTGCGATCGAAAAGACCGCAGAAATGAACGCCGAGGCCCTGTCCGGCGTTATCTTTGGCGGCATTGGCGAGCGCACCGGTGTGCCACCGACGCAGGGCGAATACGACAACATCGCCAAGGTGCTCGACGCGGCGGCAAAGCATGCAAACAAGCACGGCATCCAACTCGGCGTCGAAGCCGTGAACCGCTATGAGAACCACCTGATCAACTCGGCGCAGCAGGCCGTCGATATGGTGGAGCGTGTCGGCGCCGACAATATCTTCGTTCACCTCGACACCTACCACATGAATATCGAGGAAAAGGGGGCGGCAAACGGCATCCTGATCGCCCGCGATCACCTGAAGTACATCCATCTTTCCGAAAGCGACCGCGGCACGCCTGGCTATGGCAACATTCCGTGGGATGCGATCTACGCCGCGCTCGCGGCGATCGGCTTTAAGGGCGGACTTGCGATGGAAAGTTTCATCAACATGCCGCCCGAAGTAGCCTTTGGCCTGGCCGTCTGGCGCCCCGTTGCACGCGATATGGAAGAGGTCATGGACAAGGGTCTGCCCTTCCTACGCAATAAGGCGGAACAATACGGTCTCATCTGATCCGGTTTGCCGGATATTCCGCATTTAAATCGACGCCCATGTTGGCCGTCTGCCAATCGGCGTCGTGGCACCGAATCTGACTGCGAAGACGTCGTCCCCTCCAACGAGGTTCCTCGACCTGTACCCGGCAACACGGCATCAGGCTGCTTCGAAAGCGGACTTCAAATGCCCCCTTAACGAAGCCGAACTGCAGCTCAGAAAACGGATGGTCTGAGAGCCGTTCCGGACGAGACGTTATGCGATTTTCGAGGTACAAAGCGGGAACCTTTGCGCCAGTGTTGTTCCATAGCTTGCAGCGCGTCGAGGGGTAGTTGCGTCAAAAACTGCACCCGTTTCTGTTCGGATTCGGAAGCTTTGCTGGCCGTGCACGCAGAGCGTCCCGCCGGACCGGAAGTCGTCGCTCCCGGTCTCAAGGTTTTGATCAGCCGGGCGAAAGGCCCGAGTGTGCCATATGTGCCCCAGTACAATTAGGTGAGTTTATGGGAGCCGAGTCACGCTACCTCGGCCAAAAAACGTTTGAAGTGCGGGATTAGTCGCGGATGGTGTCCAGCAGGAGTATTCATCATTGCAAGCTGCCTACCAGATCGTCTCTCGCGGCGCAGCCATTCACTGATTGTTTCGGTACATGTGTGATCCAGAAACTGAAGATCAACACAAACGATTTCGACCATTTTGTCCTTCGGCAAACCTTCCAGTGTATTAAGCAGTCTCGGCACATCTTTGTATGTTCCTGCACCCTTCAGCATGAGACTGATCGCATGGTCCTTGTCTTCCTCGCGAATATGCAGCCGTTGACGTAGATATGGCAAAATTTCCATAACCGATAATACCAAACCTGTTGCAACGCCGATCAATAGATCCTGAATAACCACCAGAGCGACCGTTGCCACCCATATACCAACCGGAACCCACCCGTGATGATCAAAGAGATGGCGGACATGATGCAGACTAATAAGCCGCCAGCCTGTAACGAGAAGTACCGCTGCGAGAGCTGTTAACGGCACCATGCCGAGTAACTGCGGAAACATCGCCACGAGCGCAAAAATCCATACTCCGTGCAAAATCGTGGAAAGACGAGTTCTGGCTCCCGCTTGAATGTTAGCAGACGATCGAACAATGACCCCGGTGATAGGCAAGGCCCCCAGCATGCCACATATGCTGTTTCCAACACCTTGAGCAAACAGCTCTTTATTAAAGTGCGTGCGCTTGCCATCATGCATGCGGTCGACCGCCGCTGCTGACAGGAGCGTTTCGGCACTGGCAATAACGGCAATAACCAATACTGTGATCATGACCCCTGGTTGGGCAAGCTGCAGGAAATCTTGGATGTTTGGAAACGACAATCCTTGCAGCAGGGTATCCGGCACTTCAACTCGCACGATTGGCAAATGAAGAACAACTGCTAACACGGTGCCAAGACCAACACCAATCAGCGCCCCCGGCACCAGCGATAGTGCTTTTGGGCGAAATTTTTCCCAAGCGACCATAGCTAAAAGCGAGGCAACGCCGACGCCAAGTGCTATCAGCGCGTTGGCATCTCCACGCCATAGAGTGCCGATGCTATTATCAATTGCGGCTACATTCTCCAGTCCGCCGGCAGCTGGCTCTGCGCCCATTACCACATGAATCTGTCCTAGAATGATCAGTATACCGATGCCGGCCAGCATGCCATGAACGACGGCCGGAGAGATGGCACGAAACCAGGAGCCAATCTTCAAGAACCCGGCCAGGATCTGTAGAAGTCCGGCCGCAACCAAAACGGGTCCAAGCATTGCCACACCATACTGCTGCACAAAACTGAAAACGATCACAGCAAGTCCGGCTGCCGGACCAGACACCTGAAGTGGCGAACCTGCCAACAGCCCGACAATAATGCCCCCGACGATGCCGGAAACGATCCCCATGGCAACGGGGACGCCTGATGCGACCGCTATGCCAAGGCATAGAGGCATAGCCACGAGAAAAACCACCAGCGAGGATGCCAGATCGCGAGATAATGAAGTGTTGGTCATCAGATATTTACTCCGCAGCGAGATTGGTTGTCTGGTGTGTGACGTGAGGATTGCCACGCCCCATCACTGCTGCGGGCAGCGGTTGATCTTCCTTAGCTTTTATGAATGCCGAAACTGCTCCGTCGTAGACTTGGACTTCCCCCGTCTCGATGTCGAAGAACCAGCCATGCAAGGCTATCTCATTGGTGGCGAGTTTGGCTGCAACCGAGGGGTGTGTGCGCAAGTGGTCAAGCTGTACTATGATGTTCTCCATTGCGACAGCACGGACGCGATCATGCCCGGAAAGGTCCGCTGGGTACGCCTCACAAACAATGGAATAGGCCGCGTGACTATGTTTGAGCCATGCCGCCACGTTGGGCATGGGAATTAGCGTTTCCGGGTGGCAGAGACCTTTCATAGCTCCGCAATCCGAGTGCCCACACACGATTATGTCACGGACACCGAGCGCAACAACCGCATACTCGATCGCAGACGATACCCCACCATTGGCTGTTGAAAACGGGGGAACGATATTGCCGGCGTTGCGACAAACGAATAGTTCCCCGGGGCCAGATTGGGTAATGGTTTCGGGCATCACCCGACTGTCAGCGCAAGATATCATCAGAGCCTGTGGCTGTTGTCCCTCTCTTGCAAGTTTACGATAGAGGGCGGAGTCATTTGGGTAGACTGCGCCGCGAAATGTTGAGATGCCTTTTAGTAGATTACCCATGGTGAGATACTCTCTATGTCAAGCGTTGCGTGAACAGCGAATGTATTCTTTGCCGAATTGATTGCGCTAGGAGGATTCCTTTCGCACATGCGAAAGTAGGTATGGACATCAGGTGATGATAGGGCGACAGAATATATTGCGTTGCAAAATATATCACAACTTCGTTATTTGACAGCATTGAGAGATGAGTGAGCGATTCTCACATAATATGAGACTATACTATTAAATTTGAAATATATTCATGTTTTATTCGGGGGTGGGCTCTGTGATGTGCCGCACCACCGTAATATGAGTCAGCTCGCGTCAGCCGGCTCAGTCTGCGCTTTGGCAGAGTTGAGTTTCTGGCAAGCCAGTGCGTATCAGCTAACAAAACTTGTTCATGACAATCTCTGGTTAAGTCGACGGGACAGTTTTCAAGCACGTCGACAACATAACTGCGGTTTGTCGCAGAGTTGTGCCGCGTTGAAGGTGGAGTTGTCGCAAAGTATCTCAGGACCGAGTGATGGGACTTTTTGCTACGAATTTCGATGCAGTTAATGCCGGCCACAACGGGTGATGACGATCTTCTGCAGGTGGCGTTCTGGCGATTTGGCGGGCGTCGGCCAACTCGCCTGAAACTCTCCGTAAGGCGATTAACACGCCTGTCGTTCAAACAAAGTGACATCCCCCCATAAATAGGTCCCTTTTTCTCCTTTGTAATCGGATCTTCATATGAGGAATGCATTTCCGCCAACCACGTCCCATTGAGATCAGGGGTGCGAACAAAGCGATTCAGCGGCCAAAGTCGCCATAGAAATTTGTCGAACAAGGCCCATCCCGTTGTCATCACAAACAACGTTAGCGAGTACGGTTTGGCATGTTCCCAAGTGAGATCGATCCCCAGTATTGCATGATGCGCCTTGTGAGAGGAGGTCGGTCAATCCTCCAGGCACAAAAACGGAAAACGCCCCCAAACATTGGGGGAGTCCGATGGGTCAAGCCGCGAAGACCACCTTGATCTTGGATTGGTATGGGGGCATTCTGCACATGCCAGCGTAACAAGCTCATCGGCATAAAACCCCCAGTTGGTCGTCATGCAAAGAGTGTGTCGGCTAAAGCCAATACTCCCGACTGAAAGGTTTGAACCATGACTCAAGCAAAAATTGGCGATATCGTTCGCATCCATTACACCGGCATGCTTGCGGACGGCACAACGTTCGACAGTTCGAAGGAACGCGAGCCTTTGCAAATCGAGATCGGAGCAGGAAAGGTTCTTTCAGGGCTCGATAAGCAGATTGTCGGCATGAATGTCGGCGACATACAAACCATTGAGATTCCCGCTGAAGACGCGTTCGGGCCGCACGACCCGCGCAAGATTCAGACAGTCCCACGCTCCAAAGTTCCTTCCGATATGGATGTCAGGCCGGGAATGCAGCTCCAGGCGGAGTCAAGCGGCGGCACACCGATGACGCTTAATGTCGTGGATGTGAATTCGGAAGAGATAACGGTTGATGCCAATCACCCCTTGGCGGGCCGTGATGTGGTATTCGAAGTCGAACTCACCGAGATCGTCAGGGCCGCTTGAGGTCTAGTGCGTCGGATGACGTCTGTGGAGACTTCGATGACCTCAAACTTCAACGTCCGCGATGCGAACAGCTATGAGCAACTCATGGGCCGTTGGAGCCAAAAACTCGCGCCCCTGTTCATCGACTTCGCGGGGCTGGCCGACGGCGAAAAAATTCTCGACGTCGGCTGCGGCACCGGAAGCCTGACCTTCGCGCTCGCCAGAACCGCCAATCTCGGCGAGATCGCCGCGATCGACTATTCGCCCGTCTTCGTCGAGGAGGCAATCCGGCGCAACACCGACTCGCGCATAAAGATCCGGCAGGCAGATGCCTGCGCCTTGCCCTTCGAGGGCGGCACGTTCGACCGCGCCTTGGCGCTTCTGGTGCTCCACTTCGTGCCCGAGTCCAGCAAGGCAGTCGCCGAGATGCGCCGCGTCGTACGGCCCGGCGGCGTGGTCGCGGCGGCCGTTTGGGATCATCTCGGCGGCATGCCCGGCATGCGCATGATGGTCGACACGGTGGCGGTACTCAACGAAGGCGGGCGCCAGCTGCGCGCACGCTATTGCTTCCAGCCGATGATGCAGCCCGGCGAAATGAAACGAACCTTTCTCGAGCAGGGTCTCGTGGACGTTGCGGAAACCCAGATGATGATCCGCATGGACTACGAAAGCTTCGACGACTACTGGGCACCGATTGCCGCGGGCGAAGGGCCACTCGGTAAATATGTGGCCACACTAGACGCCGCGGAACGGGCACGCACCGCCGCCGCCGTTCGCGACGCTTACGAGGCGGGCCGACCCGACGGTCCGAGGTCTTTTGCAAACGTAGCCTGGGCCTGCCGGGGCATCGTTCCCTGACAGCAGGCGAAGGGCGAAAAGGTTTCCAAGGTTTTGGCGCGGCCGGTTCGCGCGGTCGCGCCATCCTGTTGATATGGCTTGCGTTACATCCGCGGCTTTCGGACCTGGACGTCCCCTTCCCCATCAGCCCAGCGCACAAGATCGTTGGTAAGACGGTTTTTGTTTTGCCCCATCTCAATTGGCCCCAAATCGAACTGCGTGGCTGTTTGCGCCGCACAGAAGAACACCGATGCGTTCACCCTTGCTGGGCTTGTAGGCACCAGAGATAAGAGCGCCAAATGCAGCCGCGCCTCCGGGCGCCCATTTGGGAAAGTTCGTCTTTGAGTTCTTGAGCTAATTCGATCCTTGATTGTCCCGATTTCAATCCAATGTCTCCTTAGGAACTTTCGCAAGATAACCCAGTCAGATCTGTCGATACAGAATGACGCGACCGGTTGGTATGAGCTGCAGAATATAATCGAAGTCACTGACATTCCCGGTGAGAACCGTAAAGCCAAGCTTTTGAGCCTGTAGAAACAACACGCAGTCATGAAGAGCGCGAAGACGCGCATCGGCTTTGTAGCCTTGCAGGCGACACAACATGCCAGAAAGCAGGGCGGCTCTGCCCAAAACATCTGGATCGGGTGCGAAAGTCCGATGGGAAGGCATATCCTTCACAGTTGTAGCGATCTGGCTAACCGCTGTCTGTGTACCTGGATGATTGGGATCCAGTACGCCAACGGTGTGCATGAGTTCCTGAATTGCAATCGTCGAGTGATTGACCTGCCTGAGCGCAAGCATATCGGCGATTAAGCGGGGGGCGCGGCCCTGCAAACCATCAATGTATACGCTTGTGTCGAGCAGGAGGTCGGGGCCCGCCTCGGCTGCGTCAGCAAGAAAGGGCAGATCGCCATCCTTGCGACGACTCAGAGTCTTTTTAGGATCGAACCGTGCCCAGCGAACGGCTGTATCAAAATCAAATTCAGCCAAATCAGAATCCGAGCTTCAGAGATGGATCCACTGTTGCCTGTGTTTTGCGGAATGTCTCCGCAAAATTGTCCTCGAGCGCCAAACTTGCAAGAGCAAATTCCACGAGCTCCGTGTCGGAAGTCAAACCGGTCCTGGCCTTCGCCTGGGCAATCAGCTCTGCGCTCACACGCCCGGCGATGCGCCCAGTTCTCTTCCAGCAATCCGGATCGCTTGGCGCTCGCAATGACAGCTTGGATGCGTTCCCGCTGCCGTTTCAGCACTTCAATGCGCTGCAGCTGCTCTTTGCTCGCACGACGCACGCGTTTGGTAGTTCCACTTGTCCGTCCTTGGCGGGTGCGGAAGGCGAGCTTAGCAGTCATGAGGGCACTTCCTGTGTTTAACAAAAACGAATTTTGTTAACATACTACAATCGTCCGGAATTTCAAGGAACAAGAAAAACTAAAGGCCGCACCTAAGTCGCCTTGTCCCGCATCAAATGATGCAAATGTTGAAAGCCAGACTGATGGGTGGTCGTAGTCGTGGTCGAAACCAAACGCACCATAAACAGCGAGTCCGGGAGGGGCCTTTACCGATATCAGCGCTTGGTCTTCCGTTTCGCAACGATGCTGGAAATCGTCCGCTGGGAGAATCGGTCTCATCAGCAAGCTCCGGATGCCGTTAGCGCATCAAGGCCTATAACTGAAATGCGAAAGCAGAAATTCAGCACCCATCTCTGCCTTGCCGCTTCAAATTGAAATGCTAAGTCAGAAGCCACAGGAAATCTGCCCCAGGAGAGCGGCTTCCAGCGAATTGCAGTCCTATTGTGGGAAGAACACGCCCGCCTGAGGCGGAAGCGGCTCGGTCATGCGTGTCGCTTCCGCCCGGCAATGTCCGCGCGCTTCTCAAAGACCCTGATCCAGCCTACTCTGTGCCGACCAGTGGGCAAATGGGTCGCCGATCTGGGAAATGTCGGCCAAAGACTCAAAGGATTCGCCATTGGCCAACACTTAGCAGGATAACAGGAGGTAACGATGGATCTCAAGGACAGGCGCCTCTGGTACGGCGTAGCCGTGATCGTGGTATTGATCGTGATTGCCTATGCGGCTGGTTGGTTTGGCGGGACGCCGACACCAGTGCCACCGCAGTGAGAGCGATCGTCATTTGCGCCGAATTTCCGGTATCGCCTTTTATTCGTTCTAGGGACGATTAGATCAGTCGTTAAGAAATCTGCGTGGTGGCCTGACCACGAAGGAGCCAATGCTCGTCGCGCTTCAAAAAGTGAGTAAATCCTATCGAACAGCAGAAGGGCCGTTGGAGGTCCTGCGCGAGGTTGACCTCGGGCTGGATGTCGGCCGAAGCCTTGCTTTGACCGGAGAGTCAGGCAGCGGCAAAAGCACACTTTTGCACTTGGCGGCAGGGCTGGATCATCCGGACTCCGGCCGCATCGAAATCGCCGGTCAGGATATCTCGCAGCTGAACGACGTCGGCCGCGCCGCATTGCGGCGCGGTGTGGTCGGACTGGTGTTTCAACAGTTCAACCTCATCCCTTCGCTTGATGTAGCAGCCAATCTTTCCTTCCACGCGCGCCTTGCTGGACGCTACAATTCGACTTGGCAATCGGAATTGGTCGAGAAGCTTGGGCTTGAAGCCCTGTTGAAGCGCTACCCCGAACAGCTCTCCGTCGGCCAGCAGCAAAGGGTGGCGATCGGGCGGACGCTGGCTGCGCGTCCAAAGCTGGTGCTCGCCGACGAGCCGACGGGCAATCTGGACGAGGCAACCGGTGATGCGGTGCTGGCGCTGATGCTGGAACTGGTGGTGCAGACCGGGGCAGCTCTATTAATGGTGACGCATTCGACGCGGCTTGCCGAACGGCTCGATGCACGGGTGCACCTTCAGGCCGGGCGGATCGCCTGATGTTTTATGCGAGCATGTCCGCCTTGCTTTCCCATTGGAGCCGGCAGCCGATGCAACTGGCGATGCTGCTCATGGGTCTCTCACTGGCGACCGCCCTCTGGTCGGGTGTTCAGGCGATCAATGCTGAGGCGCGTGCCAGCTACGATCGTGCGGCGTCGATGCTGGGACAGGATCGCCTCGAACAATTGGTATCGGCGGACGGGGAAACAATCCCGCAGCAGGTCTTTGTCGATCTCAGCCGGGCAGGCTGGCTGGTGTCTCCAGTCCTGGAGGGTCAGCTGCGTCTCGGCGCCGCGCGGCTGCACGTCCTCGGCATCGATCCTGTGAGCTTGCCGCGCGAAGCGCAGCAAGTGGATCTGGCAGGAGGCGATAGTCTTCTGCCGTTCATCACCCCACCGGGGCTGCTCTACGTTTCGCCAGCCACGGTAGAACAGCTGGCAGGCCAGCAAACGCCGCCATTGCGGATCGCAAAAGACCTGCTGCCGGGCATGGCAATCACCGATATCGGGATAGCCCAGTCCCTGCTCGGCAAGCCCGGCCAGATCAGCCGCCTGGTCGTCTCGCCGGATCAGACCGTCGATCGTGCCACGCTTGCGACGACTGCGCCGCAACTGACGCTGAAGAAACCGGACCCCCGGGGCGATTTGGCGAGAATGACCGACAGCTTCCACTTGAACCTGACCGCGTTCGGGTTTCTGGCCTTCGCGGTCGGGTTGTTCATGGTCTATTCCGCAATCGGGCTAGCCTTCGAACAGCGCCGCTCAACCTTCCGGACGCTGCGTTCGCTCGGTTTGTCGGCGCGATCGCTGACGGGACTTTTGCTGACCGAACTGATCATGCTGGCGCTGGTGGCAGGCGGTGCCGGGGTGGCGCTTGGCTATCTCATCGCATCGCTTCTTCTGCCGGGAGTCGCCGCAACCCTGCAAGGTCTCTATGGCGCCAGTATTCCGGGCGCGCTGACGTTGCGCCCGACATGGTGGGCGACGGGACTGGGCATTGCGGTTTTCGGAACACTTTTGTCGGCCGCGCAAAGTCTCTGGCGCATTTGGCGCATGCCTCTGCTGGCACCGGCACAACCGCGTGCATGGGCGCGGGCGTCGGAAGGTGCGTTTCGCATCCAGGCGATAGCCGCGATTGCGCTTTTTGCTTTGACGCTTGCGCTCGCTCGTTGGGGTACGGGGCTGATCGCCGGATTTTCCATCCTCGGCGGCCTGCTTCTGGGAGCGGCGCTAATATTGCCGGTCCTCCTCGCGCTGTTCCTGCTCGTCATGCAGCGCTGGTCGGCGAGACCCGTGACGGCGTGGTTCTGGGCGGACACACGCCAGCAATTGCCCGGCCTTTCGATGGCGCTGATGGCACTCTTGCTGGCATTGTCCGCAAATGTCGGCGTGGGAACGATGGTGTCAAGCTTCCGCTTGACGTTTACCGGCTGGCTCGATCAGCGACTGGCTGCCGAACTCTACGTCACGGCACGAACCGAGACTGAGGCTACCGCCCTTCGCGAATGGCTCACACCTCGGGTAGACGCCATCCTCCCGGTCTGGAATGTCGAAGGCGACTTCCAAGGACAGCCAGTGCAGATCTTCGGCGTAGCGGATGATGCGACCTATCGCGACAACTGGCCCCTGTTGCAGGCGACGTCCGACGTTTGGGATCGTGTGGCCAGCGGCAAGGCTGCTTTGGTCAATGAGCAGCTGTCGCGCCGCCATCATCTGAACATCGGCGATCCTCTCATCCTGCCCGGCGGCTGGACGACGGTGATCGCGGGAGTTTATTCGGACTATGGCAATCCGACGGGACAGGTCATCGTCGGCATAGTTGCCTTGACATCGCACTATCCGGACGTCTCCCGGCTTCGCTACGGTCTGCGCTTGGCCCAAGCAAACGTCGCCGGAGTGGGCAGCGAACTGCGCAAGCAGTTCGATCTTCCTGAGCAGAACGTGGTTGATCAAGCGAGTCTCAAACGCCGGTCGATTCAAATTTTCGAACAGACGTTTGCTGTGACGGCGGCGCTGAATGTACTGACCCTTGCGGTTGCGGGCCTGGCGATGTTTGCAAGCCTGATGACCCTGTCGGGGATGCGGCTGCCGCAATTGGCACCAGCTTGGGCGATGGGATTGACGCGGCGGCAATTGGTTCTTCTTGAATTGGCACGAGCCATGGTGCTCGTCGTCATTACCCTGCTTGCTGCGCTACCGGTCGGCATCGGGCTTGCTTGGGTACTGCTCGCGATCGTCAATGTCGAGGCATTCGGATGGCGGCTGCCGATGCATCTGTTCCCGGCCGACTGGCTGCGGCTTGGGGCGATCGAGCTTGCCGCCGCGCTGCTGTCGGCGCTGTTCCCCCTGAAGCGTCTCGCGCGGGTCACGCCCACCGATCTTCTGAAGGTCTTCGCCAATGAACGCTAGATCTTTGCTGTCGACATTCTCTGCCGTGATTATGCTCTGCAACGCTTTCGGCGGCACGGCTAGTGCCCAGGGCTTTGCCGGCCTTGGTACGACCGCGGAGGGATTTGCGGTTCCTCAGCCCGGGATCGCGTTGAACTTTTCGGTCGATCATGGGTCGCATCCGAATTATCGGATCGAGTGGTGGTATCTGACGGCAAACCTGAAATCCGCCGACGGCACGGAGTATGGCGTACAATGGACGCTCTTTCGCTCAGCACTTGCACCGGGCGAGAAGACCGGCTGGTCGAGCCCGCAGGTCTGGATGGGCCACGCGGCGTTGACGACGCAATCGCAGCAATATGTCGCCGAGCGCCTTGCCCGTGGTGGAGTCGGCCAGGCCGGCGTGACCGCCTCCCCCTTTGCGGCCTGGATCGACGATTGGCAGATGCAAAGCTTGGTTGGCGGCAGCCAACAAGACGGGCTGTCCGATATCGACCTCAAGGCTGCTGGTGCGAAGTTTCGCTACAATCTAAGGCTTCACGCAACCGGTCCTCTCGTTCTGCAGGGCCAGAACGGCTACTCCGTGAAATCCGCAAAAGGGCAGGCAAGCTATTATTACTCGCAGCCTTTTTACTCCGTCGAGGGCAAGCTTGATCTGCCGGAAGGCGAGGTTGCCGTCACAGGGCAAGCGTGGCTAGACCGGGAATGGTCGTCACAGCCGTTGGCAGCAGACCAGACCGGATGGGACTGGTTCTCTTTGCATCTCGACAGCGGTGAAAAGCTGATGGGCTTTCGCCTGCGGGATGGCGGTAGCGGATTTACATCCACAACATGGATTTCCGCAGAAGGAAAGCCGACGCCGTTACCTCCAGGGACACTGAAGTTGACGCCGCTCGACACCGCGCGTGTGGCCGGCCGCGATATCCCGGTTGCATGGCGCATCGAATTGCCATCTCGCAATCTCAATATTACCGCGACCGCGCTCAACCGCGAGGCTTGGATGGCGACGCGTACGCCCTATTGGGAAGGTCCAATAAGCTTCAAAGGCTCCCATACAGGGCGAGGATACCTCGAAATGACCGGTTACTGATTGATTCAGCCGCAACGACTTTGCCGTAAGATATTGTTCGAAGGACCGAGTGTCATCAAACCGTTTCCTCCATGGCGGACGAAACTGCACTCTGATTCCTGCCGTGGATCTGACGGACGGCGCAGATGAAATGAGGGGATCGCAGATGGACAGTTTCGATTGCGGGGGGTAAGAACCGGATTTTTGAGCCCGGCGGGGCTATCCCTTGCGCAGGTCATCGACCGACGTCGGTGATCCTCACAGGATCAAATTGCGGAGAATCCGAAATGAGCAAAGTAGAAGACACAAGGCCGTGGGTCGCCTGGTGGTTCACAGAGTTCTGGGGCAAGCACGCTAGCTGAATGGGACCGCTCGAGCAGATGTCCGAAAACGAGAAAGCCGACCACTTCAAGACCAATCGGATGCTGCCCGCGCACTCATCGGTTGCACATCCGGACAGGACGATCATCACGCGGGAGGCGTTGTCAGATGCGCGGATGAACACCTTCACCAGGGATGGCAGCTTGCGCGGGCTGGATGGTTTCATCGACGAATACGGAAAGCTATCCGAACAAGAGCCGGGCGAAGCGGAGCTCCTAGTCTCGGCAACGCCTCCGAAAATCTAGGTTGACTTATCTTCACGAGGAGGCAATTCATAGGTGGTGCTTTTCTCGTTCGTTTCGTCCTTGTTGAACCCAATCGCAGCAAACCGGCGATCGACCTCGGGATGATTACTCCAGATCACCGACCGGACAGGAATGTTGCCGCAAAGTTGTTGGATTTGCTGAATATGTCGTTTGCAGAAGCGAACGGTTTTCGCTGCGAAAAACGCTTCATTAGCTGCGAAAGAAGTGTACGCATTTCCATCATCTTCATGCCACGTGATAACGGCCAGGATTTGGTCTCCTTCTCGCAAAGCGTGTCCTCGACCTTCTCTTAGGTCCATCAAAAGATGCTCTTTGGCGCCTCCTTCAGTCTCTCCGGCTGCTGAAAATTCTTGGCTAATTCTGGCGGCGAGATGCGCGAAGACATGACTGAGGTCTTGTCGCGTGGCGGTTCTGGCTTCCATGGCTGTCCTCCGATCCGTCTCACTGAACCTATAAATAGGGACGTTCCCATGCAATTCACAGACGCTGTCACCGTCGCGGGAACGCGCGTGATGACGGCAAGCTTTGTTGCCGATGCTCGGATCGCTCGCACCGGCATTCAGACCTATCTTGGGGCGACAAGATTTGTTCCAAATCATACGCTTGCCCGATTCATGATCCTTTCCAGTTGATATGATTTGGAACAGTTTTTTTAACCCCCCGTATTGCTCAGGCGAACGCCCAAACGATTTCATCAGATGGCGTTTCAACGATTTGAACTTTTTCCCCTCTTCCAGGCAGATGATGTAATCGGGGTAACTGACTTCTTCGGATTTACTGCTGGCTCTGGTCTCGGCGCGCCAACCGCAGTTTCTTCAACGGCTTGGGCAACGCCGGCGAATGCCGCATGCACATCGTCGATTAAGCTGTATCCGCCAATGGCACTGCATTCTTGCTGACGTAAGCAGCCACCAATCCGGCTGTCAGTTCAACCAATTGGTGTTTATCTCAATGCCAGCGTCCGGAGCATTCATTCAGCCAGTTCCCATCTAAAGTTTCGGATTTCTCAAATCTCGGCGGGTCCGTGAACACCAATTGCACTGAAAACACAAATGTGAAAACCAGCGGGGCTATTTGCCCTGATTGATATAGTCGACGAAAATATCGGCTTCCTTGGCGGCTTCAATGAATGCAGAGCGCGCATCGGCAGCCGATGCGTTTCCGTCCAGAGCGTCAAAGCAACGCTGACGGGCTGCTTTTAGTTTTGGGCCTTGGTGCACAGGCCACTTCATCAACAAAAATTCGGCGGCTTCTGTGACCGAGCAAATGTTCTCGGGCTTGCCCAAGCGGCGGGATTCGATCGTTACTGGCGGGAATGGATGGCTCATATTGGCAAAATACGCCCACTGTTCAGGTCAATTCAATCTCCCATTTAGGGCAGCCGATCTTATGTTCAAGTATGATATCAGGAGTATGACGGAGTGCTGGCATTGCTCCACGCAATTGGGGATTAACCTTCTAAGGATTTCTGTAATGTTCGAGTTTGTAGGAAGCACGAGCTTGGGACCGACGAACCCTAAATGGCAGGAAAGTCGGATGGTCGGCATCCGCTGTTCACGCCTTGCCAAAAGCACATTTTCCCAAATCTACTATTTCTGGTCCGTGTCGACCCATCCTTCGTCATTATCACTGAGTTCAGTCGATGGGCCCTCGCCAACATGTTCAGCAGGACGGCACGCTGACCCAAAGCAACTTGACCTTGTGATCCCCATGTGAGTTTGCAACACTGCCCCAAAATGTTCCACCCCGAAACGGGCTGACGCTGGTTGAGCAACCTTAGCGGGAGAAATTGTATGTCGCGCAGGTTCCCTTCTGCGGATGCGGATCGGCCACAGCTTCCTGAGGCACGTCAGGCCCCTCGAATACCTTCATGAAGAGGGAGACAACGCTTCCTTGGGCAAGAACGACATACGTCACATCCTTCTCGCCGCACAGGCGATTGCCGTTCATAAGCACAGGATTGGCCGGAGGGTCGACCTTGAACACGCCAAGCCGGCCTTCGACGGGAACGAGCCTGATGCTCTCTCCATTGGCAAAAACGATCCGATCGGTTCCAAGAGTGATATCTCCGGTGACAGCAGTCGCCGTGTTGCTGGGTGCCTTCCATACGTCGTCCTGGGCGTGGGATGCGGCAGACCCCGACACCAGAACCACGGCTGCCAGTAGCGTCCGCATGGCCATCCTCCTTGTGCCTTCTTAACTGACGCTTAAAGAAAGGCGTTTATCGGGCACCGGCCGCTAGGCGCGATTTGATACGCGCGCGGGCGATCTAAGCAAAATGTCGTCCTCTTGAAACAACTCTGCCCGCGGGGCTGAGAGGAACTTGAAGACTGGAGAAGGCAATCACCGGACAATTTATTGCACGGTGACCTGCGCAGCAGATATCGAAGCGCGCAGCCGCACAAAAAGGGGGTGCCACCCATCGTTCCACACGAGACATTATGCAACTTTAGGAGCACATACGGGCCATCTAGCCTCAATTGGCGAGACCAATGGGGCATACGCGTTTGGATAGGCCGATTAGAGTGGTTTTTGACTGGGCACAAAAATCTAAAGGCAGTTTGCGACAGATCCTTCTAAATCTGAACCGCTTCTATCACGCTAACCGCGGAATCGGTCGGCACGACACGCGTGAGACGGAAGTCAGCCTTACTAAGAAGGGAGCGGTATTCGGCCTCAGTCCGCTCCTGGCCTCCAGGGAGTACGAGCATCACCATATCAAGCATCTTACCTGGATGCGGCGCGTCGCCGGCCGGTAACACCATCTCCACAATAAGCAGATGGCCGCCCGGCTTCATGGCTTTGCGGACGTGGCCAAGGATCCTGAGGCACTGATCTTCACCCCAGTCATGGAGGATGTGCGACAGAAGATAGGCATTGCCCCCGGCAGGCACGGTGTCGAAGAAATCACCGGCTTCTATCGTTACACGGTCGATCACGCCTTTTGATTGGAGCAAAGCGGGCGCGTCCCCCACCACGTGCGACCTGTCGATCAGGATCCCGCGAGGCCCGGCATGGCGGGTGAGGATGGCTGCCAGCATGTTGCCAGTCGCGCCGCCGACATCGACAACGGTCTCGAACGTGGAAAAATCGTAGGCCGCCGCAACTGCCGGAGGCTCTTCGCCATGAATGCCGACCATCGTCTCGCTGAACAGGGAGGCGTCATCAGGATGCTGCGCGAGGTACTCGAAGACCGGCATCCCCTGAACTTTTTCAAAGCCGGTTTCACCTGTCTGAACGGAATGGACGATGTGATCGAAGGAGCCGTCAAACCAATAGCTCCCAACGGTAAGCAGGGTTGCCCTTGCCGAGCCGGGAGCGCCGGTCGTCAGCGCCTGACCCAAGTCAGTCAGGGCGAACCGTCGCTCGGTCCGCTCGGTGAGGATGCCCAAACTTGCGAGCGTGCGCATCAACCTGTGCAGAATAGGGGCATGCGCGCCGATAGCGCCCGCCAGCTCCTCTGCACTCTTAGTTCCTGACTTAAGCTGATCTGCGAGACCCAATTTGGCCGCAGCGTAGACAACTCTGGATGCCCAGTAGGCAGTACCCATCTGAATAAGTTGAACGTGAGGCGGAAGACTTAGTGATGAAGAATGCTGCTCAGGTTCAGTCATATTGAGCTTTCTGTATGAGTATACCGATTGAGCTGAACACGCGTGCATACGGGTGGTATGAGCATGGTCCCCTCATCGTGAGGTGTCAAATCACGTTGCAGCATCGGACCAGAAAGCGTTCTCCTTTCTCTTGGAATATTCTATCCGTACAATGTCGAAATGTTATGAATAAATGTTCCTTTGAAAATGCCGATAATACGCGAATTTCGAACAATTTTGGTTGTAGCTTAAATGTCTACAATCCATGTCAAGACGCCATTTTTCACCAATTCGCTTATGATAACGTCCCGAAAAGGTATGAGCTGCAGACCCATTCACGTCTCATGGTTGTACTTTGCCACTATGCGGTCTTTCTGGCTAAACGGAAATGAAGGGAGCCAAACAAACTACGGCTGCTTCGCGCCTCATGTCGGTCGTTTGGGCTGGCTTCAACAGATCCTGAAAGCGGACACGCCAACGATAAAGCCAAGATGCAGGAGATGCTCTCGTTGCCTGCTGCTTGTGACCGGAAGCAGCGGCATGGCGTTGAAAGCGGCCGGCTTCCCATCGGCGCGTTGCGGACGAGGGTGATGACGCTTCGCTCCACGCGTCCTAACCTTCAACCTTCTGCCAGACGGAGACATGTTTATCGCTGACCTGCGTGAACAGCTCCTTTTTCCAGCCGCCCCAACGCTCTTTGAGCCTTAAACCAGCCAGTCGCGCCATAAGGTCGAATTCAGCTGGCCAGGCATAACGAAACGGTACTGAGAATCGCTCATAGCTTCCGTCACGGAGCCAGATGTGATGGGACGAGAAATTCTGGTTCACCACGTCGTACTCGTCGACGCCCCAATGCGTTTCGCCGTGGTCGAATGCCAGGATCGTCTCGCCGACCGGCAGCCGCTGAAGCGGTGGCACGCCGACCTCAATCAGGAAGTGTCCACCAGGTTCGAGATGCGCGGCTGCGTTCCGGAAGCAGGCGAGCTGAGCGTCCTGCGATGTCAGGTTGTTTATCGTATTGAAAACCAGGTAGACGAGTGAGAACCGTCTCGCGACATCCGTCGTTGCCATATCGCCGATCGCTACCGAGATCTCCGCGCCTCCTTCTTTAGCGCGAAGGCGAGACACCATCGGCCTCGAAAGCTCGATGCCCTCCACCTGCACCCCTTTCCGCGCGAGAGGAAGTGCGATACGTCCGGTTCCGATCGCGAATTCCAAGGCGCGCCCGCCTCCTGCGAGCTCGGCCAGGAGATCAACGGCCGGCTCGATCACCTCTGGCGCAGAGATGCCTTTATCATCATCGTAGGTCGCAGCGATCTTCTCGTCGAAAAGCCCGTCATCATGCATTCTGTCTGCCTCTCTAGTAACGCTTGTTTCAAGACCGACGGCGCTATCGCGTTGACCGCGGCTTCGTGGACATCGCATTAATTCGTGAGCCGTCGCGAAAGGGATCAGCGAGGGCTTCCACCCATCCGCTCGGGGCATGGGATTCCCCGCAGGCAAGCGCATCCATGGCGGCGGCCGGTGATCTGTTTCGTCGCTCGCTGGCTGCGACGGTCCCAGTCCAAGCGAACTCGCGAATATCGCGACGCGCAATACCTATGTCCGCCAGATCACGATCCGATAGTCGGTGCAGTGCGTGTTCGGTCTCGCTCCGTTGCCACCAGCCCACAACGACGGAGGCTCCGTACCTCAAAGCTGGTAGCTTCGTCAGAAGGCCGCGGGCAAGGCGCTCCGGGATTTCGGCCATTTGGAATTCCAGTGTCATGACCTTCGTCCAAGTTGTGCTGAGTTAATGCCAACCTAGTGAATTGCCGTCAGACGTGTTATCGGCAGTCTGACAAATTATGTCTCTGAGCCGCCATGATTGCCCGCGACAACCTGATCAACGTTCATTTGCCGGAAGACGGGTTCGGAGATTATCCGCATACCGCTGTCGCTCAGGGCGGAGCAGAGCCCGCCGGGCGGACCTACGCTTTTCATACGCACCACCGGGCGCAGCTTTTCCAGATCGTGCGGGGTTCGCTGAGGCTGGAGACGGAGCGGGGTTACTTCATCATCCCACCCGAACGCGCCGTGTTCGTGCCGTCCGGGGTCCTCCACGAGGTGACCTACCTGCAGGAGACGGAGCGCAGCTATGTCTTTTTCCGCCCCGACGCGGTGGCGAGCCTGTCACCGGAAGTCTCCGTGATCGGTACGACGCGGCTCCTGCGCGAGCTAATCCTAGCGTTTCTGGAAATACCTCGCGCGGATGCGGGCAGCCTCCGCGCCGAACGACTTGTGGCAGTCATTCTCGACCAGCTCCAGACGAGTCCGGTCGCACCGTTGTCTCTCCCGTTGCCGGCATCCGAACGCCTCCGGGACATCGCCGCAGACATGCGGAATGAGCCGGGCGCAGATTGGCCCCTCGATGAGCTTGCGTCACGTGCGGCCATGTCCCCACGTAGCTTCCAGCGTCACTTCCAATCTGAGACAGGGATGAGTTTCCGCGCCTGGCGACAGCAGGCGAAACTGCTGAAATCGGTGGAGTGGCTCGCCGGTGGCCGAAGCGTCGGCGACATCGCTTTTGCACTCGGCTACTCAGGCCCCAGCGCCTTCATCGCCGTTTTTCGTGCGGCCTTCGGTGCCTCTCCCGGAAAATACTTCCAAGAAACGCCTCTGGAGCTGTGATTCACCGGATGCCCGGCGCGGCTTACCGCGTAAGTCTGCCTTCTTGGCCTCGCTCTCCAGAACCTGCCAGTCTCCTTCCGGCCCCATTTTGGTCATCGCCAACCCCTTCGACATGACCGCTTTTGGCGCATTGCTGCGATCTCTGACACAGCGATACTATTCGAAACGGCAATACGCTCGCGGTCAAGGTACCAGACAAACAGCGCTTACTGTCGATGAACGTGTTGAAGCAGCCTTTGCCGAAGTACCGCGAGGGGATTTCCTTGGTCCCGGTCCGTGGCAGATCTTCCGAACGCGAAAAAGCTTATGTTTTTTGAACGCACTTCTTCGGTCGCCTTTCCCCGGCCATTCCTCCGCCTTAAGCTCGGGTGTGTTGCCGACGCGGAGTGCATGAATGTCCGCTCTGCGCGGCCGGAAAGTGCCTCCCCTTAGTTGGCTTCATCCAGCAATCAACGTCAGCTTTCAGGTAAACTTGTTTGACTGGCTGGGTTGGGTCGCGAGCCAACCCAGAATTTCCGGCGCGAACCGGCGTGAGGCCCTACCGTGAATCTGTCTCCGAATAATACTAGGGGCCGATATGCGCAGCTAAGCGGAAGCTCCTCCATGGGCGGCGCTGATGCCTTTGCCCTGGCTGACGGCTAGCATGCCGCTGTTGGGACGAACGGCCATACACACAGGAATGCCGATCCGGTCGAGACCGGTTGCCTCGGCCATCCGGACGATGCCAAATAGGAAAAGTGCGGCGCAATCGGTTCACAGTGACGTCTGCATCAGTTAGTTTTGTCGATGATGGGTTCACCGAGATGGGCGGCAACACGAAGGTTCGCTTCGTCCGCCGTCAATAACCAAAACCGGAATCCCTGCCAATGGTTTCATTGCCACTTCATCAGGCCGCCTGGATCGCCGGCATCGCGACACAGATCTCGTCACAGGCCGGCAATGATCAGTTGCTTGTGGCCCGTCGTCTTGACCGCATCGACGACCTTCCGATTCTGCCAAGTGTTGATGAAGGTCCGGTCGATCACCTCCTGGCGGGGGAACACCCGAAGCAGGCAATCTTGCAAACCGTCCAGGCGTCGGAACGTGTTTGCAACGTGGTCAGTCTAAAGCAGCCGGACCAGCGGAACGCGCCCGTTCAAACGGATTGCAGCGACCGTCGAAGAAGAGCGCCCGCTCGGACGGATCGCTGCGACCGTCGAAGGAAAGAGCCCGCTCGGACGGTTGGCTACGGCCATCGAAGGAGAGCGCCCGTTCAGACGCATTGCTTCGACTATCGCCCGCGGCTATTCCGCGGTTTGTCAATTTGTTGATCGAATTCAAGAATTCCAGGCCTGCTAATCCCAAGGAACCGATCACCTCCCGATCGAGATACTCGGCACTGTGTGTTTCCATGTTCACAAGCCAGAGCTTGTTGGTGTCTGAGTCATCCACGATTTGATACTTTGCCATGCGAATAACCTTTCTATGAAGGAGAGCCCACACGGCAAAGATATAACGATTCCGGTTTTGATCAAGAAAACAATTCACTTCATCTTTTTAATGTCCAGTACTTTACCTTATTCTTATCACATCCAGATCGTCGAATGCACATTGGATCGACTGCTTACAGCGACCGCAATATCTACTCTCTTGATTGCGATTATTCCGTGCTTTTTCGCGTTCTCGTAACAATCTTAACTAACTCATCATCAAGTGCACCCCAGGCCGTTAAAGCCCTGTCAGCCGGCGACGAAGTCCCCCTCTCAACATTGACCAACCAAAACTCATCGTGCTCTGTACTTCGCCATGCAGATAATTCCTGTGTTGGATTTGAAGTTGAAGACTACTGGAACCCTGCTTCACGCAAGGATGCTTCATATTTTGCGCGCTGTTCGGGAACCCTCAGACAAACACTCTTGGTCCACTCATCAATCCGAAAGGTCGGACTATCTACCAGCGCATAGTTTCGGTATTCGGTCGCCTTTTCCTTCTCGCCAAGCATCGCCCAGCTTGCAGCCATGAGGCGGGCTGCAGCGCGGGGGTTTTTCATTTTCTCAAGAAAGCTGATGGCTTCGGTGTGACGATCGAGGCTGTGAAGAGTTCCTGCCCCCACCCAATAGTAATAATCCGGAGCGAGGGGATTATGTTGAATCGCTTGTTCAATTTTTTCGAGGGCCATATGGAGATCGCCATAGTGGGTCAGCGCATCGGCATAATCGGCAAGCAGATCGGCATGTTGCGGATTGATGGATTCGCCTTGGTCGAAATATTCAAGACTGTTGTCAAATTTGCCGAGATACATGCTGATGGTGCCAAGCTCGCGCAAAGGCCGTTCATCGTCCGGATCGGTTGGTGCGGCGCGCTTGGCAACCTGCTCACCCTCAAGCAGGATATCTTTCTCACTCCGCGCAAGCATGAGCCATTCCTTTTGCATCGTGCGCGCGATGCCGCTGAGCGCCGGCACGAAGTCCGGTGACGCAGTGAGAGAATTCTTGAAGGCCTGGCGCGCCTGACGCAATTTCGGAAGGTCGAGATCTGTCGACATCCCTCTTGCCGATCAGATACCAGTAGTAGGCGTTCGGATCCTGGTAGAGCTTATTGTAGCGATCGAGTTCGGACTTCTTGATGAGCGAGACGACGGAGAGGATGATGCGGATCGACAGTTGGCGGTATTGCTGCTCGGGCAGAACATAATCGAACTTCTGTTTTTCCGCCCAGACGATTTCCTGGGTGGCGACATCAATAAGCTTCACCGACAGGAAACAGAAACCGTCGAGGCGAACGATCTTGCAGTCGACCGCATAGTTGACGCCGAATTGTTCACGCAAACCCTCAAAACTGTTTATCGGGGAATCGGTGACAATCCTCTTCGATGTATAGGGCGCCACAACCGACAGCGTACGCAGACGACAAAGCCCGATGGTGATATCGTCTACCAGCGAGGCTGCAAGCTGCTCCATCGGATCCGCTGCATTATGCGGCATATAAAGGACCATGACTCGCGGCAGACCAGCCTTTTTGTTCTGCTCGATCTGGATCGTCGGCAAGATCGATTGCGGGGTCTGGATCTCCACACCATTGGTAACCAGCGGAGGAGCGGGCTGCGGCAGGATCAGGGCTCGCGTTGTCGCTGGTGAAAGCTTGGGCAGCAGCTGCTGATAGAGCTCGATCGTTTCTTCTTCCGGATCGACATCAAGGTCGTCACGGAGCTTCTTGGCGCATTCGCGGAATGTTCGCTCGACCTTTGCGATCAGACCCAGTTGCGACTCCGTCTGCATCAATGTGCGATAGCCAACCTCCTGATAGGGATCGATCTCGATCAGCTTGCGAGCACATTGGCGCTTTTCATCGATACTAACGCCAACCGGCTGGTCGACCATTTTCAAGAGTGTCGTGATCAGATCATCGCGCAGCTTGACGCGCTGGACGTCCAGCCATTCATCGAAGTCGGAGTTCTGCGGCTCGTTGTGCGCGAGCAGGTCGCCAGTATAAAGGCCAGCGAGACTGAGCACAGACTCTATGTCACCCAACTGCGCAAATTCCAGATATTCAAGAAGATCGATGCTGAGCAGTTCTGCCCTTACCTGCGACAGGTTAAGATAGACATATGTGGCATCGCCCTGGACAAGGTTGAGGCCGTACTGTTCCTGAAATTTGCGGATGCGCGCCAGGCTCTGGCGCAAATTCATGGAAGCATGGGCCTGATCCGTATTGGACCAGAAAACTTGCGCAAGCTTGCCGCGGGAAACAGAATGATTGGGACTCTCGAGAAGCAGATAGACTATGATGCGAAGAAAATTCGCGGGTACGCGCGGAACGAGTTGCCCGCCCAGACTAACAGTTGCCTCTCCAAAAACCGCCAGCTTCATTCCGACCTAAACCCCGGATTTTATTTGATTTTCTGAATACGTAGCCCTGTCAATTGATTAATGCCATTCCGCCTCGCCGCCTAACTCTACTATAGCTCCAAATAGTTCACTAGAGGGAGAGCGACAGCATAAAGCCGCAAAGGTTCTCTGCGAATTCATGGCTGAATCGCCGATCTTTGGTATGAATCAATGCTTATCCCGGTCGCTCAGGTATACACTACATGTAGAATCTGGCCCTGCTGACACCGAGTTCCCAAACCACGTCGCGAATGCCGCTTTCCAGACTGCCTGAGCCAGTGAGGTATGCTTGAACGAGTGGACGAAGGACAGCGGCCCTACGCGTCGCTTCTGCGCCAGTTCCACCAGCCTGGTCCCCTTCCCTCACCATCCTAACCCATCGAATGCTTGTGAACGCTGTCTCACTTTTACAGGCAAGAATCTCGATTTTAAAGGCAAAATATCATGTTTAATGGCAAAGCATCGCCATTGATTTTGTTGAGTTGCTCATCTCACCTTTAAGGGGTCTTCCTCAATTTCTGTGGTGCTTGGCTTGTTCGATCGCCCGAAATACATTTCTCGCTGCGCATGCCGAACGCGTCAGGTAGCTGAAATTGTTCACCTTCTTGGTTACAGCATCGACAGCCTGACAGGAGCACGCGTGATGAACCGTCTTGGCATTCCAATCAGCGACGACACCGTTTTGCAGCAGTCTCAGCGCAATATCTCCGCTCTAGGCACCCAGGAACTCCATTCGTAGGTGACAAGAGCTGGCACAAGACCGCAACTATAGGGCCATGCTGGTAGATTTGGAACGCCGCGGGACTGTTGATGTCCTCTCAGACCGCCCGGCTTCAGCGGCAGCCAGTTTGTAGGACAAATCACCACACAAATTGAGGAAGACCCCTTTTAAGAGCAAAGCGACACCGGCTCAGATGGGACAAGAACAACAAAGGTCAGCGCCAACAGGATCACCGCCGAGCGCAGTTCGGACCAGCGCAATTTGCGCATGGAGGCGTGGAGGAATTCCCGGCTTGCAAGCACCGCAACCAGAACCACGCCCCCCGCGGATGCGACGGTCATGCTTCCGAGAACGGCTGCACTTGCGATAGCAAATGTAAGCATCGCAACCACAACCGACGTCGCGCTGTAGTTCTCGTCTGCGATTGCTTTGCGCAACCGAAACGCCGCAAAAACCGCTGTCAGCGTCACCAGGAATCCGACGACGACGATCCCCGGGATGCCGCCTGGACGGGCAAGAAAATGTTCGAGTAGGCCGGCAACGCCCCCGAGCAGGCCAATGAGTGCAAACGTACGAATGCCGGCGGTACGGCTGCCTTCCTCTTCGTCCTTTTCCCGCCAATGCCGTTCGACACCAACCGCAGCGCCGATGGCAAGCGCCAACCCCATGCGTTGAAATATTTCTATGTCTTCCATAAGTGGAATATCCGCAGCATATCGGCGGCTCGTCAATCGCCAATTGTTTCGCGGGGCGCTTGAGCGGATCGAGCGGTCGCGGTATCCTTCCGATCTGCAAGACATGGCAGCGAGAGGAACATGCTGATGCGCCGGTTGATGCTGCTTCGTCACGCCAAATCGGATCGGCCCGAAGGTGTCGATGATCAAGAACGCCCTCTGGCAAAACGCGGGCGACGAACGAGCCCTTTGATGGGCACATACATGGCAGAGAAGGGACTTATGCCCGACCTCGCCATAGTTTCAACGGCTCGGCGCGCCAAAGAAACCTGGAAACGCGCACGCTCCGCCTTTAAGCACGACATTTCGCGGCGAAAAGAACCGCGCATTTACGATGCTTCGGCGAAGGCCATCCTTGATATCATCAAGGAAACAGCACCCGATGTTAAGGCGCTGTTGCTCGTCGGACATAACCCCGGACTTCAGGACCTTGCTCTCAGGCTGATTGGCAAGGGAAGTCAATCCGATCTGTCCCGACTGCACCAAAAATACCCGACCGCGGGCCTTGTTGTAATCGACTTCGATGTCAAACGCTGGCGTGATGTGTCCGAAGGCCTAGGCCAACTTGAACGGTTCGAGACACCGAAGTCCATCGGCGGCATTGCGGACCTCAGGTAAGTGCGACTATCGGGGAGCTCTCACATCACCGGGACCGGTCCTAGACACATTTTGCGCATGCGTAACCGAAACCGCTTGCGCTGACCTTGAACAACGCTCCACTCACACCAATAGAAAATAAGTGCGTTTGATCCAGCGGTTCCACGGCCGCACCGATCTTACCTTGAATCTGACCGAATTTGCTCGGAACCGACCCAATGCCTGCCGTAATTGGTTGCGTTAGCTCTGGTCCAATCGGCTAAGCAGTTCTACAAAAGGAATCGTATAGGCTCATAGATCGTACAAATTTCAATCGAGAACGCGTTGCTCACTTGCTGCGTGATGTTCTGCTGATTGTATGTCACCAGAACATGTCTTGTCTCAGCCAAAAATGAGTAGCAGGCGCCTTGTTTTTGTGGCCAACTACCATCGTTCAGCGAACGCTGAGCCAATGAAATTCGTCCGTGATCTGAACCGCTTAAAAGGGTTCTGGAAGTTTCATTTCGGAGATTTGCAGGTGGGAGCATTGTTTCGAGGCATTCTGACGACAGTTGCTGTCAGTGTTCTCCCAATAGGTTGCGTTGCGGTTCAATCGCAACAGTCTCCGAGGCTTTCGATTACCGGCGGCTACGGCCCCGATCCCGTGTTGCCACAACCCAGGACGGCTCTGATTCCTACAATCAAGATAGCGGAGGCTAAAGGGTGGCCTGACGGCGTAACCCCGAAGCCTGCAAAAGGACTAAAGGTGAACGCCTTTGCGAAAGAGCTCGACCACCCACGTTGGCTTTATGTACTACCCAACGGCGATGTTCTGGTCGCCGAGACGAACGCGCCCGCCAAGCACGACAGCGGATTCAGTTTTCGCAAATTGGTAATGGGGCTCGCCATGAAGCGCGCCGGCGCGAGTGTAGCAAGCGCCAACCGGATCACTCTTTTGCGCGACACCGATCATGATGGCGTCGCCGATCTCCGTACTCCATTTATCGAGCGACTCAATTCGCCCTTCGGTATGGCCTTGTTGAACGGTAGACTCTACGTTGCCAATACCGATGCCATCGTTGCCTTTCCCTATTCGCAAGGTGACACCCGCATAACCAAGCTGCCAGAAAAAATCGTCGGCTTGCCAGCCGGACCTATCAATCATCATTGGACCAAGGATGTCATTGCCAGTCGCGATGGCACGAGGCTCTATGTCACCATAGGCTCAAACAGCAATGTCGGAGAGAACGGCATGAGGGCCGAGGAAAATCGGGCTGCGGTACTGGAAGTTGCCCTGCCCAGCCGAAAGACCAGGGTGTTTGCCTCTGGATTGCGCAATCCGAACGGGCTTTCATGGAACCCGGACGACGGCAGACTTTGGGTAGCTGTCAATGAGCGCGATGAAATCGGCAATGATCTTGTCCCCGACTACATGACATCGGTTAAGGATGGCGGATTTTATGGATGGCCCTATAGTTATTTCGGACAGAATGTCGATATTCGTGCAAAGCCGCAACGGCCTGACCTCGTCAGCCGCGCAATCAAACCTGACTACGCGCTTGGCTCACATACCGCCTCTTTAGGGTTGACGTTCTACACCGGTCCGCTGCTCGGACCGTACTATCGTCACGGGGCCTTCGTCGGCCAACACGGCTCGTGGAACCGCAATCCCCGCAGTGGCTACAAGGTGATTTTCGTTCCATTCAGGAATGGCAGACCGCAGGGACCACCCAAAGATATCCTAACCGGCTTTATCGGCCCTGGTGGCGAGGCGCGCGGCCGACCGGTTGGCGTCGTAGTGGATAAGGCGGGTGCACTGTTGATTGCCGACGATGTCGGCAACGTCGTATGGCGGCTAGTGCCAGCGAACGTTCGCCATTGAGGTCGGAAATACGTTCACTGCAATCGGAACCGCGGGCCTCACAAGCCCATTGAGGCATCCTTTATCGTCATTGAGGTTGAGATGGAAAGCGGGACTGGGGTCGCTTGTCCGTGGCCGAAATGCAGCTTGCCGAGGGCGGCGACAAAGCCAACGCGGGCTGCCGGCTGCGTGCGGACGCTATCGAGGTCCAGGTGGTTGTCGATCCGGCGTAGAAGATAATCGGCCGGCACGTGCTCGTCGAGATTGAAATCGTAGAAGAGCTGCGCCGGAGCCGCCTGAAATCCCATCATCACCTGATCCCCTGCCAATTCACTCAGAGGAGTGAATCACGCGTACCAAGCGCCTGCAACAACGAGTTTTTCAACAGTATCCGCCAACAGCGATCATGAGGGACCGCATTGAATGGCTTTGAGAGAGCCGTTCCAAACGAGACATTATGCAACTTAAAAGCACAGAACAGGAACACCCGATGGCGGTTTATGGATGGTCCTGTTCGTTATCCCCTTCGGATTCCCTCGCCGTTGCCATGACGATCCGCGCTGACCCACAACCAGACAGCAAGTCAGAATACGGCAGTGTGCAAGCGGCGAAGCTCGTTCACAGGCTCCGCTTTCAGGGACACATAAGAAATGGCAAGGGATCACGGGTGGCGTAACAGAGATGCACACTTACCCAAGGTCGCGCGGACAGGTCCTTCGGCACGTCGGCGCTGACGTCGAGCTCGCAACAGAGCTTCTATTGGCGCACCATCTCGTTGATCCCCTTTGACTTCACTCAGCACATCCGTAATTGTTCGGGCCGGAACCCCGTAAACACGCAGATACAGGTCGATCAATGCTTTGGCCCTACCCAAATGGCGACTATCCCGAGGGTTATTTTTTAGCTCACGGTGAAGAACCCGTGCCGGTCGGGCGTGGTCACCTCAAACCAAGTGCTTTTGCTCGTCGTCACGGAGCCGCCATTTTACACTATCGGCATAAGATGGCGTTCTATGTGGACAATGCCCTGTTTCCAGACGGTACGCGTGGACGCGCCACCTCGGCGGGTTTTCATTACTGGCGTCGCCCCATACGTGATGTTCAACATGCTTGGGACACCTATGATACTTATGGCGCTCACACCATGCTGATACCTGTGGTATGGCGCTGGGGCAGACTGGACATCAGCGACGAGGATATAGCGTTTCTTGATCAACCGGAACAACCGACTGTCGACTTGAACTCGAGAACCGGCGCCATGGATACGGACCTCTATGGCGATGCTGAAATCAAGAAAATCGTGGACACTGCGGCTGGAGCGGCAGCGTTGTTCAGTTTGCTGGTTACGCGAGATTGGGTGAGAGAAAGTGACGGAGCTTTCCTTGATCACACGCACGACGATGGAGCGTCTATCGTCAGAGACATTCGTAAATTCGGCGAAACATACGGAGACGTTAACTCGCTCTTTCTGGATGGTGACGACTTCAAGCAGGCGTGTATTGCCATAGAGAAACATCTACACCGCTTAGGATGGCATAGGGTCGGGCCATAAAACGCAACCCTCCGTGTTGCCGAAGTTCACGATGTTCTTCAAACGGGTAGCGTGAGACGGCCGGAGGGAAATCACTGTTGAGGCTGAGAAGTTAGTCACCGCCACACATTCCTCGTGTGTGTGGGAGCTTAGCATTATGTTGTTGAACGCACCCGCTCAGAGATTCTGGCCGAGAGCCATTGGGCCGCCCAAGCGCAAGAACTGGAACCTATCGAGCGCGACGACGAGATGATCTACCGTTTCAGGATTCGATAGGAAGAGCTATGGTTGGCTTGCCATCAGCTAACGAGTTTTCGTACGGCCTAGCCTAGGACTTGTGCAACAACTGCTCTGACGATGGGAGCCAGCGCCGCACAGGATCAGGGGAGCATTCAAACGTTGCCTCGAAACTTGCTGACGCGAGAACAGCATATATGAGGATCGCCGAGCCAACGTTTCGGAAGCCGCCGAACTGCACAATCGCTGGGCTTGCACCGGTTTTCACCTTGGCCACCGGCACAATGGTTGGTTCCGTTCCACCCGAGAAGGCCGGGATGAAGATCCTTAAAGTTAGATATGAAGAGGGGAAGTTCCTATCTTTAGGGCCATCAACCCCCTATGGATTTTCTGCATCGGACTTTGTCCAATGGGTGTATGAACAATTGGGGATTTGGCGGGGCATGTTCGATAGAAGCGAAACTACTCACAATCTGTCGAATGAATTTGAACGTGATCTTCAGTTCGTTTTGAATAACGTCAGGAACGTCCAGCATCACAAATTGACGTTACCTAAATTGGAAAACCTCGAGGTTCGTCTCATTGATGAAACTCGCCAAGAAGGGGGGTCTTTCAAGTATCGGGGTGCCATTCTAGGTGCGAGGAATAACCGACTGGGTGTTGTTGCGTGCGGTTCCGGCAACTTTCCGATCGCAGTTGGGTTGGCCGCTTCAAAGCTGAGCCTTCCGGCACTACTGGTTATGCCAGATGACGCTCCGCAACTCAAAAAGAAGCTTGCGCTAGGATCTGGCTCGGAGACGGTTTTCGTACCACGATCCGAGTTTGTTCAAATCGCGAAAGAAGAAGCTGATATCCGAGGCTGGAATGCCCTGCATCCCTTCAAAAGTCCGGAAATGCTCGTGGGAAGCTGCACTCTGGGTTTTGAGGTAGCTGAGGCAATCGATAGTTATGGCTCGCCAACAGATGCAGTTGTTGTTGCATGCGGAGGAGGTGGTCTCGCGGCCGGAACTGCGCTTGGTCTTCGACTTAAAGGGGCCGCTAACACTGTCTACGCTGTTGAGCCGGAGAACTACCCGCGCTTGGCAGCAGCCTTTGCTACGGGTTGTCCAGTGGAGATTTACCCTACCGGGCATACAAACTGCGATGCTCTCCGGGTCACCGAGATAGGACAGCTGGCGTTTGACACAATTCAAGAACTCGATGTCTCGACGACAATCGCATCCGATGCGGGAGTGGCCGCGGCGCAATCGCTGATGGCAGAAGAATGTGGGGTTTATGCAGAACCAAGCGGCGCTCTTGCGTTAGCAGCGCTTCTGGAAGACCGGTTACCGAGAAAACATAGTCGGATTTGGGTGGTCGTATGCGGAGGCAATATCTGATGAGCGGCTGCCGGCCTCAACAAAGCCCGAAATTCAGGGGCTGACCAGATCAAGCGGAATATCGACGCCGATATGTTTGAGCATGCGCCGAAAGGTGTCCAGATCATAGTTTTCATCTTCGGTGATAAGCCCCTGCACGATGCTAGTGCCGGCTGTTCCAGGCCCGATGCCCGCAACAATGTCCTCTGCAGGATCGAGGAAGAGACAATCGGGGCGGGACGCTTCAAAAAAGCTCTGCAGCCAGGGCAGATGGGTGCTTGATAAGGTCAGGGCATCGATCAAAGGATAGCGCTGGAAAATTTCGTCGGCAAAATGGCCGACGGCGGCCTGTGTATCGGCTGGCGAAAACAGGAAAGAACCGTTCTCCACCAGATCAACCATCGGTGACGCATCGATAAGAGCCACATTGTCAGGCTTGTTGGTGTGCTTCTCGATGAACCGAGGCAGGTTCTCGCTGTCCACCAACGAACGAACAGCCATGATGCCTACGTGGCCGCTTCGTGACGCTGCCAAGGCTTGCTGCAGCGGCGGAAACACGCCGTAAAGAGGCAGGGCACAATATTTCCTCACCTCATCCAGTACCATGATGGATGGCGCGTTGGAGGCAATAATGATGGCTGAGGGATCAAAGTTTTCAAGAAAGCTAATCGATTGCCGCATGATCGAAAGCAGTTGCTCCCTGTCCTTTCCGCCATAGGGAAAACTGGCGCGATCTGCGAAATAGATGATATCCTGCCTCGGGAGACGTTTCTGGATCGCGGCGACAATGGCGTAGCTGCCGATACCGGCATCAAAAACAGCAATTGGTTGGTGCACTCGTCATTTCCTGTACTGGACACGCGAACAGCAGCAACGGGCTAATCGCCAAGGGCTGAATGCCAGCGTTGATGAAACAGAACGGCAGATGATCGCCTCACAAAGCCTAATATTTCGTAGAGGGCAACCGGCCTGTCCGGACAAAGCATTCGAAGCTCCACCAATTTCGCGAAGCGTTGTACCCAACGAAGTGAATCACAATGGCTTTACCTGTCAGGATAGGTCCAAAGCTCATCGTCGGCCCTTATTGCAGCCACTACTGATTGAGCCCTTTCACGGGTGTCGGACCTTTCTCCAATACCCATGTGTTCAGCTTCAATCTGGACTAAGTAACTTACTACCTCGGCATCAGGAGCGCCTCTCCGCAACTGACCCGCCGCATAAATCAGGTAGCGATCGTATTCATCCGCGAAGCCTCGACAGTCTTCGTCGTCCCAGCTTTGTCCGGCCGACAATAGTGCGATTGGATCCCAAATCGACCAACCGATATCGCGCAATCGCGAAAGCTTAATCTTAGGCGGTGGGGTCAGCGGAGCCATCTTTTCATCCGTGGCGATACATCTTGTCGTGAGACTACAGGGAGTAGCAAAAGTCCGCTACGGGCCATTAGGGCCGGTACTCCTGCTTTCCACTCGTCTGGCAGGCGATGCCGTTTGGAACAAACGAGCATCGTGCTCGTAAATCGCATCTGTGATGGAGAACACCTGAGCGGCCAGGGGTGTCCCGATCACGTCCTTGCGGGCCAATGCAGTGCGCGCGAAGTCTCCGTTTGCGGCTGGTCTGCCAGTGGCGTCGATCACCATCAACACGGGGCTGCCATCCGGTTGTTGACGATGGAGAAGCGCAACGGTGAAGCGGTCGTCAGCGGTTGCACCTTCACCCCAGCGTCCAAGGACGAGGTCGAGATTGGCTCCCGGATCCCTCAGGTGACCCCTCTGTCCAGTGCACCCAGTAGGCCGCCGACGCGACTTCACCGTCGTAGACGAAGCCCCAGACGCAGCGGCTCTCCTTGCCACAGCAATCGCAATGGCCAGAGCTCTCGCCCATCGTCTCTACCCTGAAGTGATGCCGTCGAGGTCGTCGGAACATCCTGCGAGCATATCGGTCCGAAGGGCCGAAATCCATCCATTGCTGCCTCCTGCTTTCCACGACCGTCTGGCGATCGATTAGGCCCTGAATTTTCCGATGCTAATCAACCTACTCCTACTTCATCGCGAATGCGCATCTTCCTAGTTTGGGGGGACCGATCGAAATGCACCTTCGCTACCATCGACTCCCCATACGTTCGGGATGTGTTTCCCGGTAAGGTGCTTAGTAAAGTCCGTCTTGCCTGCATCGCGGGTGCCGGACTGTTTAGCTCCAGCCGGCATAAACCCTCGGCCCATGAGGCCGCGCAGCACTTCGATTGTCGGGATGGGTTGGCGAAAAAATCTGCTTTATGTCAGCACGAAGGAGTCCCTAGCTCTGAGGCCTACGGCGACGAAATCGTCAGAATTCATGTCTTCTGGGGCCGAGTAGCGACAAGGTGTGCAATCGTCTGGTCGCCTGAAGGAGGCAACGCGGTGGGAGGAGCGGCGGAGACTTCGTCATGGAAACCGCCGTTTTGCGTCCCCGCTGTCCATGGAACAAAGGTATCCTCGCTGGTCGGAAGCGACCACTTCAACCGAAGAACGTCTGGTCGATCCGGGTTCGGCTGAAATGAACGGAGCCAGCCGGGAGTGACAGAACAGACGAAGGCAGCACTCAGGGCTTGGCTCCCGTTTGTTCGAAGAAACGGCGGTAGCTACCTATTCCCAAGCCGCCGTAAAACCTCGCAGCATCTGTCGGCAGCGCTGATTTACATGAAGACAGGCAGCCTCCGCGCGGTCCAGATTCTGCTCGGTCACTCGCTCCTACCACTAAGCCACGATGACTACATCGGGCCGACTGCGGGTATGGCTGGAATGCGCGATACTGTTGAAAACTCCGAGCAGGCCCTGCCGGCAAGGCTTGACTGTGACAGGGTCAACCGCCATAAGCCGACCAGTTTTTGGGGGAGGTTGCGGTGAACCAGATAGCCATCTTCAGCGGCAGTGCTCATCCCGAACTTGCGCAGGAAATATGTTCCTGTCTCGACGTGCCCTTATATCCGGTGCGCACCAAACGTTTCTCCAATGATTGCCTTGAAGTCCAGCTGCAGGCCAATTGCCGCGAGCAGGATGTTTTCATCGTCCAGCCGCTCAGCGTGCCGGTGCAGGAAAACCTGGTCGAGCTGCTGCTGATGCTCGATGCCGCGCGCGGTGCATCAGCTTCACGCATCACCGCTGTCATCCCGCACTTTTCCTATGCCCGTTCCGACAAGAAGGACGCGCCGCGCATTTCCATCGGTGGGCGATTAGTTGCAGATCTCCTGGTCACTGCTGGGGCCAGTCGTGTCCTCACCATGACGCTACATTCCCCGCAGGTGCATGGCTTTTTCAGCGTGCCCGTCGATCAGCTCCATGCGCTTGGCGAGCTCGCCAATCACTTCTTGCGCTATGACCTGAGCCGCGGCGTCGTCGTTTCGCCCGACCTTGGCAATGCCAAAAACGCGGCCGCCTTCGCCAAGCGCCTCAATGTGCCGGTCGCCGCCGGTGCCAAGGAACGTTTGAGTGATACCCAAGTGCGCATCTCGGCGCTTATCGGCGATGTCCGCAATCGCGACGTCATCGTGCTCGATGACGAGATCGCCAGCGGCGGCTCCATTCTCGAACTGCTCCAGCATCTGCGCGCCCATGGCGCCCGCTCCATTCGGATTGCCACCACTCACGCCATTTTCGCCGGCTCCGCCGCCGCCCGCCTTGCCGCCGAACCCGACGTGCTGGAGATCGTCTGCACGAACACCGTGCCCATCGCCACCGAAAAGCGCCTGCCCAAGCTGACCGTGCTGTCTGTCGCGCCTGCCTTCGCGGAAGCCATGCGCCGGATCAATTCGGGCGAATCCGTCAGTGCGCTTTTGGCCGAGGACATCGTCCCGGCCCGGGCAGTCGCCGCGTCTTAACCAATCGAGGCGTGCCTTCATATTTGTCCATCACACGTCCCGCTCCGGTTTCGAGTGCATTTCCAGTCGAGTCATTATGCGATTTTCGATGCACAGATCGAGAACACCCGGAGCAGTTTTACACGATAGTGGCGCCAAGCGATGGGGAATAAATGACCATGACGTCGGCATAATACTCGAGGCGTGTCCAACAGAGCCTTCTGACGTTTTCCCGCTTTTGCAACGCGCACCGATTCAATGTTGGAGCTGCGTTTACAAAGGCAGCTGCGTTTCATTGTGCATCGGTGCGCCTGTTGGCTTAGATAGTTGAAAGGAAGTTTATCATTTCAGCACCGTGGCATCCGCCTGCCCGTCCACTGGCGAGCCAGCTGGCGCTGTATAAGCGAGTTGCCGATGTCGCGTCCGTTAACTAAAAGCAAGGGTTCTTCCGTATTTGTCGGTCATCCTGCCCGTTTTAGGATCACCCCGGACGATCTGGAATTCCTTGCCTTCGAGGAGTTCCTTAAGAGCGGCCTTCGCTTCCAATCCTCGCTTCAGCTCGGATTCGCATTTTGCCTGCCCGATTTCTGGAGCGTCGATATTTGCGATCCTGATCTGCTCACGGTTGTAAAGGATCGTGTCGCCGTCCACGACATATAGTTGCTGACGGCTGATGGTTTGTCCGACGAATGCGACAGCATTCGCCGAGTCATTGTCCGGAATGACAATCGTGGCATAGGTCGGGAACATTACGATCGCGAGCAGGACAACGGTCGCTGTCCAAACGCTTTTTGGTTAGATGTATGCTCGTATTTCAGGTCATCCCGCCAATTTGAGGGCGCTGAATAGTCCCCCTCTTTTTTGGGCTATTGCTGCTGATCAATCTAGGCTGCTTGCTCATTTCGTTCCCCGGTAAGGAGAAATGTTAGCGAGAAAACAATAAGCAAACTTTGCGCAATCGTTTAAATTTTGCAACGTCAATCGAGGCAGCCAATCGGTTTTCGATGTGCCCATGAAAAGCGCCAAACGAACGACGACTGCTTTGCGCCCCATACCGGTCATTGCGGCTCTCGCAGAACTCCGTATTCTGCGACGTCGCAAAAGATTGACAGGCAACAAACCTTCTGCGCAGAATTAGTCCTCGGTGGATACGACCTGCTGCTTGCGCCCCCTCGGGGTACGGTGAATGTATCGAGCCGCTCATGGCTCCCTTTGCCCGAACGAACGGGTCAGCAACGCAAGCCCCTGACGCTTTCCGTTCGTTTATGCAGAGGACCATCCCATGCGCGATTTCCGCGATGCCAAAGCTATGGCGAAAACCCTACGTGAAGCGCTTCACGCCAAATCTGTCACCTTCACCAACAGTGAGAGCCAGGAGCTCGTTGCTCGAATTCTTGGCTTTCGAGACTGGAACGTATTGGCCGCAACGATCCAAGCGACGCAGCCGAGAGCGAAATCGGTGAGTGCCGAAACGTCCATTGCCGCGGGGGCGGAGATCCCCCTCGTTCCTATGCGGGACTTGGTTCTGTTTCCGCACATGATCTCGCGGATTTTCGTGGCACGCGAGAAAACCCGACAGGCCGTGGAACACGCTCTTGCCAGCGACCGGCGCGTTCTCGTTGTCGCCCAAAGGCATGGCGGCGAGGACCACCCCAGCACTCTTGAAGCCCTCTATCCAGTGGGAGTCATAGCAAACGTGGTCGATCGCCAGACACAGGTGGACGGGACCCTCAAGGTTACCGTCTGCGGGCTTCAGCGAACAGGCATGGTCCGGCTGACCGATGACGGGTTCCTGGCGGCGGAGGTTACGCCGTTTGACGACGAACGCGGCCAGTCGACGGAGGCAGCCGCTCTGTCGAGTGCGGTTCTCGATGCGTACCAGATCTACGCCGAGGTCGATTTTTCTGCACTACCGCCGGGATCCAAAGCCAGGTTCGGCCTACCTTCGATCGGAAACCCCAGCCTGTTAGCCGACACAGTCGCCCCTTTGCTATCGACCAGTATCGAACAGAAGCAGCAACTCTTGGAAACCAATGACGTGGTGGCTCGTCTCCAAAGACTCATCGAGCTGATGAGCAATGGCCGACCCAAAGCTGTCGCATAAATACCGACTTTTGCGGCGCACCTGCTTTCCTGAAAGGGATTGAGAATTCTCGTCGCGGAACTCTCTCGCTAAAGTTGGAGTTTCGCGGCGGATTTTTGTGACGGCCAATGACCGGTTTGGGGGCCAAAAGCAGACATTGCGGCATTGCGAAACCGACTATTTTGCGACGTCGCAAAAGGCAGGGAAACCAGTGTGCTTGATCAGGAGTTTCCGACGACTCTTGACAATTTTTGTGAAAATGCCGCTCTTGTCTTGCCTCTCGCAATTATATCGGAGGCAATATTATGAAGCATGTCCCCTATATTGGTTCTGGCCCATACTGCTACGCAAATTCGTTCGCGATGATGTTTGGCGGGGATGCGCCGTCAACGGCGGCCATCGAGTTCGCGACCAGTAGTCCCTTTGGAATGCAGCTCGTGGGCGGTGCGATGCCATTCTTCGATCCCTATGGATGGACGCCCGAAGCCGGTTTCAATGACGCTCTCGACGCTATGGGTTGGACTTCATTGGTCACCAAGGCCGGCAGTGCGAAGGATGCGCTTGCCCGGCTCAAATCGGCGCTCTCCAATGGCCCGGTCTGGGCCGGCCCTGTGGAGATGGGCCATCTTCGGCACCAGCCTGGCAAGGATGGGCCTATAGGAGCCGACCACTATGTCGTTGTGCTTGCCGTTGATGGCGAACGGGTGCAGATGCACGACCCGCAAGGCTATCCCTTTGCGTCCCTGCCGCTTGATGATTTCATTACCGCGTGGCGCGCGGAAACTATCGACTATGGCGAACCCTACACGATGCGGACGGATTTTCGTCGCGTTCGCCAGGTTGGGGAGGATGATATAATCCGGGCCTCGCTGCCCGCAGCGATCCGGTGGCTATCGATGAAGCACGCGCAGCGTTTGCCACAGGGCACCGTTGGCAATGAAGAAGCAGCCGAGCTTCTGGCAAGCATTGTCGAGGACGGTTGCAGCGACGATCTACGCGGACACCTGATCCACTTTGCTGTTCGCGTAGGCGCGAGACGGCTTGCCGATGCGGCGACATGCCTTGCGCGGGTCGGCCAAGCCGACGCGGCCGCAATAGCCTCTTACCAAGCCGTGTTGATTGGCTCATTACAATATCCGTTGACGGTCGCACGTGATGCAGAGGCGGCCGCCATCTTGAGACAGCTGGCTCCGACATATCCCCGGCTCCTATCCTTGCTTCAAGGCATGTCGCACAAGTCCTGACTTTTGCGACGCTACCAAAATTAGGCTATCGTATCGAGCATAGAAGGCGGCCACAATGATCAAAATCGGCTCGGTCGTGATCCATTGCTACGAATTTAAGCGCATGGTCGAGTTCTGGCAGGAAGCCTTGCATTACGTGCCGCGTGCGCCTGCCAGCGGGGGCTGGGTTGTGCTTTATGACCCTCAAGGCCACGGCCCGAATATTTCATTTCAGGCCCGTGACCGAAGCGGCTGGCCGAGAAGCTGGCTGCATTTGGACCTTTATACCGATCGTCAGCAGGAGAAAGTCCATCGTTTGCGGACCATCGGAGCGAAGCAATACCCGTGGCGCTATCCGGAGAATGCTGACTATGTGGTTTTGCAAGACCCGGACGGCAATCTTTTCTGTGTCGTGCAAAAGTCACGGAACTCCTGACTTTTGCGACACTTCGGTCTGCTCTGAACGTGTTCGGGGCTTCTTGCACGCAAACCTGTCGGAAAGTTTGAATTCCCTGCGGATTTTTGCGGCGGCCAATCACCGGTTTGGCTGAAAGCAGCCACGGTGGAATCTTGAAACCATCGGGGCGCGGCGGTACACTTATAAGATGCTGCTGCGCGTGAGTTGCCTTACAGGTTGTACCAGCTAGACGGGAGAAAGAGTTGGAGAAGGAGGTCACCAGAAAACGCGTCGCGCTGTACACTTTCGGGATCTTCCGTGCTCCTGCTACCGATCCAAGAAACCAGGGCTTTCACGATAGGAACGATTTGAATTTCCTTGCAGCCGAAAGCAGTGAAGGGTTCATTGCTCGATCTGGATATGACGATGAACCCGGCCCTGAAAGTTGGGGCAAGCAGGTCTACCCGCGGTTCTACGAAGAAAAAGGAGATGGTTGGTCTCCCTCCTCTCTTTCACTTTGGCGAGATCTCATTTCACCGATGGCCTTTTCATATTCTGGGATACATTCTGAAGCTCTCAAGCATGGCCGTAGCTGGTTCCGTAAACCAGAATGGCCTCCCTATGTGCTTTGGTGGGAAGAGGAGACGCACACTCCAACGTGGGCTGAAGCAATTCAGCGGCATGAATATCTACATGATCACGGTCCAACCGCCTGGGCATTCGATTTCAAACAGCCATATGATGTAAGCGGGCAGCGGACGGTCCTGAATCGAGAAGAGTTGAAGCAATATGTTGAAAGAAATCAAGCGCGGCAGGCTCTGCTAAGTCTTTAGCCATTTAGCTGCCGCGGTAAAGCCCGAGAGATGATGAGCAAAGGACGCGTCGATCCGCTGCTTCTAAATGCGTGGCTTTCGGCCCGATCGATTGCGCGTGGACTGCCATTGCCGGACCCCGAATATGGAGGCGTGGGGCATGCGTGTGGCCTATGTGTGGGACCCTTCCGGCGTGCTCTGGCACATAGCTTCAAGGGCATGAAGGCCGTTTTCCACACTGTTTGGACCAAGCAAGGCCCCGGGCCCCTCAATACTGCCTTCTCCGGCTCTTGCGACATCAAACTCAGGGAAATCTCGATACCCTGCCGGGTCCGGCACTGAACAGCGCAGGCCTACATTTCGCCAAAGAGTTTTCGGACGCTCTGATGGAGTTTTGCGACAGTGGAGCCGCAGTTTTTGACCATAGCCGGTCATTTGGCTAGCCATTTGGCAATTGCCGTGGCAGCAGAATCCACTGAAAGGTGGCTTACGTCGAGATGAAGTAGGCGGTCACCGCCGCGATCGATCAAAGGCCGACCATCGCGATTGCCGTTGACCAACGTCACATCGCGAGGCTTCCGCATCGTATCTCGGCCGGAACTTTGAATTCGACGCACATTCTCGTCGGGCGAACAATTCAGAATTACGACAGCCAGCGTGGATGGACGGCGGCGCGCTAGAGAGATTACCTCGTCCCAGTTTTCCTCCCCCAAGCCGAACCCTTCGAATACCAATTGGTGAGAATGACAGGCATCGTCGTAGGCAAGGTCAGGACACGTTGATAGGCAAGGTCTCGGGTAGCGCGGACTGTGTCGTAGAAATTGGGTGACCGAAACTCCGTCAAGGCAAACGCAATGTTGTAGATCGAATGATTGTCGAGAAGCTTGCCCCCTATTTTATCAGCCAAGGCACGGCCAATCGTGAGTTTGCCGACGCCGGGATAGCTATTGATATGAACGAGCATGGATTCCTCAAGACAGACAGAAGGCGCGTGAGACTATCGCAGTATGCGGTCGCTTTCCAGCCAACTGCGACCTTCGCTTGTCGCGCAATTCCTAAAACTCGCTATGTTGTAGGATTTGTCGGAGATCGTGTCGCGGGGTTGCCTATTCCTTCCAGAACCACTTCTTGCATTCGCGATGAACCTCGGCACAGTTTCGGCCAATGTCGCTTAGTCGATGAACCTCCAACTCGCTCAGATCGTTGCGTTGTGTGTGTCGAGCCGCCCAAAGCCCGATCAGCCTCAGAATGTTTTCAATCCACATGGTTCGGCCAGCGGCCGGTATGGACGAAGGCGCTCGCCGGATTTCTGCTGCGGGCCGCAAGTTCCTTCTCCTGCACGATTGCGGGCAAGCTGGATGCGTCACCGAGATAGCCGATAGCGAACGCCGTCATCGGCAGCAGGTCAGGTGGGATATCGAGGGCCATGCGCGCGTGGGCGGGGTCGAATCCCGCCATCTGATGAATGTGGAGACCCAGGGCGCACGCCTGAAACGTCATGTGTCCAACCGCTTGGCCGAGATCGTAGCGGGCGTGGATATTTGGACTGCCATCCGGCTTTGTGGGGCGTTCGAGCGCCAACCCGAGAAGGGCGGCGTTGCGCGCCCATAGCGCATTCGACTCCTTGAGGCACTCGCAAAGTACCTCGAAATCCGACGTTCCTCGCTCCGCGTAGATGAAGGCCCACGGTTGCAGGTTATTCGCGGATGGCGCCCAGCGTGCAGCCTCGAACATCGAGGCGATGGTGTCGCTGTAGAGCAACCGGGCACTAAAGGCGCGCGGGCTCCATCTGGAAGCCAGCATCGGATGGATCGGATGATCGGTTCTTGCGGTTTTGTACGGCATGGCGGGCGGGTCTCCTGTTTCCGGACCCTTGCCACCCTTGCCATTCCAGCAACAGCGTGTAATTTTCGATATGGTGTGCAGAAAACTCACAGGAAAGCCCCTTTGCCTCGAAAATTGCCGTCCCTCAATGCCCTAAAGGCTTTCGAAGCGGCGGTGCGCCACGGCACGACAGTCGGCGCGGCCGCCGAGATCGGCGTCACGCATGGGGCGATCAGTCGCCAGATTCAGCAACTGGAAGACTGGATCGGGCGGCCATTGTTCAAGCGTGAAACTGGAAGGCTCGTTGTCACAGACGCCGGCGCAGCCTACGCCGAGATCGCTGGGCGGGCTTTGGACCTTCTCCATGATGGGACGCAAGCCTTACTGGATGTTAGCGACAACGTGGTGCGCGTCACCACCACGGCGTCTTTTGCATCGGAGTGGCTGATGTTGCGTTTGTCGGACTTCCAATCGCAGCATCCGCACATTGAAATCTGGGTGGAAGAAGGCAAGGAGATCGTCAATCCCCGGTCTGGCGGCTGCGATCTCGCCATTCGTATGGGCCTGGGGGATTGGCCGGGCGTGCATGTGGAGCTGCTTATGGGCGACAGGCTTTTTCCCGTCTGCGCGCCCGAGATCGCCGGACAGCTCGCACACCCTGGGAATCTCGGCAAATTTCTTCTCTTTCATGATGACGATCCGCACGCCCAATGGAGCCGGTGGCTGTCACAGGCCAGTATCGACATGACGCCTGCGATCGCGAAGCGGTTCGATCGGGGTCCCCGCTTTGCCAGCTCATCCATGCTGCTGCGGGCAGCCGCAGCGGGACAGGGCGTTGCTCTCGCTCGCGAGCGCCTGGCCGAAAGCTGGTTGGAGAGCGGAAAGCTCGTGCGCCCATTTCCAACGTCGGTGGAGCTCGAAAACGCCTACTGGCTTGTCACGCGGCACGGCATCGAGCCTCGCCGCCCGTTGCGCATCTTCATTGCCTGGCTAAGACAGCAGGCTGGAGCGTCGCACAATTCCTGAAACTTGTTACGTCACACGTTTTAGTCGCAGAATGTGTCGCAGATTTCGGGGATTTTTGCGACGCTATGCCCGAGAAAAGGCATTCGCTGAAAATGGAGCACCACGATCTCCTCTCCGGCCTCGTGCGCCTGCATGTGCTCCACCACGCGGCCGAGCATGAGATTTACGGCCAGTGGATGATCGACGAGCTGGCGGGCCACGGCTATCGCCTGTCTGCTGGCACACTTTATCCGCTGCTGCACAAAATGGCGCGTGACGGCTACCTCACCTCGCGGGAGGAACGCGACGGCCGCACGGCGCGCAAACTCTATTCCATCACTGACAAGGGGCGCGAAGGCCTTGCCATGGCCAAGGCGCGCATCCGTGAATTTACGGAGAGGCTATGAAACGATGACGGACACGACGAGCCACGATGAAAGCCAAACCACCAGAGGCACGGCCGGCGAGGTGTTCACCGCCTTCCTCAAGCTTGGTCTCACCTCCTTTGGTGGGCCGATCGCGCATCTCGGCTATTTTCGTGACGAATTGGTGCTGCGGCGGAAATGGATCGACGACAAGGGCTATGCAGACCTCGTCGCCCTGTGTCAGTTCCTGCCCGGTCCAGCGTCGAGCCAAGTTGGTTTCGCCCTTGGGCTCTTGCGTGGTGGGCCGCTCGGGGCGCTTGCCGCCTGGACAGCCTTCACCCTGCCGTCGGCCATCCTGCTCATCCTCTTCGCTTTTGGTGCAGCGTCATTCGGCGGGCCAATCGGCGGCGGCATCATCACGGGCCTCAAGATCGTCGCCGTCGCCATCGTCGCCCAGGCGGTTTGGGGGATGGCACGGAACCTCTGCCCCGACCGCGAGCGGGCCACGATCGCGCTGGGTGCGGTACTGATCATCGTTTTCTTCGCGGGCGCGCTCGGACAGGTTGCGGCGATCGCCGCCGGCGCTTTGGCGGGTCTTGTCTTCTGTCGCAATCATCAGGCGGAAATCACACGGCACATCGAATTTCCCGTCTCGCGGACGTTCGGGGTAATCTCGCTCGTCGCCTTCTTCGCCCTGCTATTCGGACTGCCGATCATTACCTCGGCCATGTCTTCACAGGGGCTGAGTGTATTCGACTCGTTCTTCCGCGCCGGCTCCTTGGTCTTCGGCGGCGGCCATGTCGTGCTGCCGCTTCTCGAAACGGAGGTCGTGCGAAGCGGCTGGGTTAGCCACGACCAGTTTCTTGCCGGCTATGGCGCGGCGCAGGCTGTGCCAGGGCCGCTCTACACTTTCGCGGCCTATCTGGGAACCGTGTTGGGGCCAGAGCCCAACGGCCTCATCGGTGCGACCATTGCCCTCGCCGCTGTCTTCCTTCCGGGGTTTCTGATCCTGCTCGGCGTGATCCCCTTTTGGGATGGCTTCCGCACACGCGAAAGCGCGCAAGCGCTGATGCGTGGCGCGAACGCTGCGGTGGTCGGCATCCTCGGCGCGGCGCTCTACGATCCGGTCTTCACCAGCGCCATCGTCGGCCCTTATCAGTTCGCCTTGGCGCTAACTTGCTTCGTTCTGCTGATGGCGTGGAAAACTCCACCATGGATCGTCGTGCTCGTTGCGGCGGGCTGTGGGGTGTTGATGAGCATGAGCTGACATCGAAGCGCGATGTCGCGAAAATCCTAACTTTTGCGAGACATGGCGACTTGATTGTAAAAGCTCATCTTTTTCTGTTGCAAAAGTCTATCGCAAAAGTATTATTGTGCGAACGAGTTTTGCGACGGATTTCACATGCTGTTAGGTTACGCCCGCGTTTCCACCGATGACCAAGATCTGACCCATCAGCGGGCAAGCCTCACTGCAGCAGGTTGTCAGAAAATCTATGCGGAGAAAATCTCCGGCGCGAAACGTGGGCGGCCGCAATTGGAGCGGCTTCTGGGTGAATTGCGGGGTGATGATGTTGTGGTCGTAGCGCGACTTGATCGCTTGGCGCGATCGACGCGGGATCTTCTCGACATTGCAGAACGTCTGAACCGTTCTAACGCCGGTTTGAGATCCATCGCAGAACCGTGGGCCGATACGACGTCGCCGGCCGGCCGCATGGTGCTGACCGTATTCGCCGGCATTGCCGAATTTGAGCGTGCGCTGATCCACGATCGCACAAGCGCCGGTCGAGCAGCCGCGCGTCAGAACGGAGTCCGCTTTGGTCGGCCGCCTGCACTCAATGAAGATCAGATGATCTTGGGCGCTCGCTTGCTGGATGAAGGAAAAAAGCCGGGAGAAGTTGCCCGCGTCCTAAAAGTGCATCCGGCAACGATCTATCGCGTCTTACGCAGCTCGCTTGCCCGCCCCGAGTAGGAGAAAATGCACAATGAGAAGCACCACAGGTAGTCGTTTGAGGAAAATTCGCCTGGATGCCGATTTGAGATTGGAAGCATTTGCAGCCGAACTCGAGATGTCACCAACTGCCTATACTAAATATGAATATGGGGATCACGAGATTCCCTCGCGCCTGCTCTTGGCACTATTTCACAAATTTGGCGTCGATCCGATTTGGCTACTCACCGGCACTCCAAGGATTGTGAAGAGTGACCGCACGTATAGCAATCGGGATGATTGGTTCCTAAGCGGTGATCTCACCGATGAGGATCATGTGAAAGCGATCATTGCCCAGTGTCAACGCGATGTGCTCGAGCATAATTTGGGTCCGGAACACCAGCTTTTCATTTCAACAATTATCGAAACGCTCGATCGGCAGCAAATGGCTATCGCGACGCTTGAACGAGAACGGAATGACGCGCAGGGAAAACTTTACAATCGGTTGGTTGAAGGGTTGAAGGGTTGAAGGTCGGGAAGGAAATTCGATTTCTCATTGGTCAACGATGATTCCTGTCCGAATAGGATGTACGAAATTTGACCGTTGTTCAAAAGCCTGTCGAGCTAATTTATGGACAGGCTTTGCCTGCCCGTCCAAAAACGAGCGATTCCGTACAGGCCCAAAACAGCCTGTCCACAAATTACCTTGACAGCTTTATGAACAGGGTTGATATTTCGGACAGCCTATTCGGACAAAATTGAACTGATGCCACGCACCTTTGCCTATGTCCGTGTCTCCACGACCGGACAGACCACCGAGAACCAGGTTCAGGAAATCGAAATGGCGGGTTTCCATGTCGAGCCGCGCCGAGTCGTCACCGAAACCATCTCGGGTAGTGTCGCCATTGCCAAGCGCCGTGGTTTCACCCGCTTGAAGGACAAACTGGAAGCTGGCGACGTGCTTATCGTCACCAAGCTCGATCGGCTCGGCCGCGACGCCATCGATGTCAGCATGACGGTCAAGAAGCTGGCGGAAATGGGCGTGCGTGTTCACTGCCTCGCGCTTGGCGGCGTCGACCTCGCAAGTTCGTCCGGAACGATGACCATGAATGTCCTCAACGCCGTCGCACAATTTGAGCGAGATTTGCTTATCGAACGGACCCAATCGGGCCTCAAGCGAGCAAAATCGGAAGGCAAGATCCTCGGTCGACCATCCCGCCTCAGCGAGAAGCAGAAACAGGATGTGTTGGAGGATCTCGCCAAAGGGATGAGCATCTCGGCTGTCGCCAAAAAATTCACAACCAGCCGCCAGACCATCATGCGTGTCAGAGACGATAGTTTACGCTCTGTTCGATCTTAGCGTGTCTGGGGAGCAGTTCTTGTCCTGACCTCACTCTGGGCTACTTGCATTCGTTGCCCAGGCGGCGCGGCGTTTCGGATGTTCTCAATATCGATCGGTGGGGGTCAGCCACTGGCTTCGTTTTCGGACCAGTCGTCGCTGAGACCACCGAGCATCGGGTGGTACATTTCGTCCCCCGCATGCTGCGTGAACTCGACATTGACTTCGTTGATCATTAGCTTGAGGCTCTCCATGCAGGCGCTGACTAGAGCCTCCGCGAGCATGGCACGCTGCTCGGCCGGACGTCCGTGACGGATGTCACACATGAGCAAGGCGGCGGGGTAAGGCTCCTCTCCGGTGCATCGCCACAGTCCGCCCTCGCCCAATTCGCGTATCGCGATCGAAATGCGCCGCACGTCCGCCTGCATAATGCGGCTATAGATCTCGCCCAATCGACGGGCGAGTTCACGCTTTACGTCAGTCGGGTAGGTGCGGGAGACATCGAGTTGTAGATAGGGCATCGGGTTTCTCCTTAAGTGCGAAGCGTGGCTTCTATGGCGCGGGCGATGTCGATGAGCCGAGCATCATGTCCGGCCGGTGCCGCAAGCATTAGGCCGACCGGCAGTTCGCCGGGGGCCTGGATCGGCAAGGTGACGGCGCAGGCATCGAGGACGTTGAAGGGCGCCGTGTTCCTCAGGAGTCGGGTGCGAACGCCGTCTTCGTCCAACTCGCATTCCGCGAAGCTGGGCGCCACAACCGGCACAGTCGGCAGGATGAGGGCGTCGACCTCGGCCATGTCCGCCATGAATGCTGCCATGAGACCGGAACGTATCCGGATTGCGCGGACATAGTCCGCCGCTGTAACCTCTCGCCCCTGAAGGATGCGGGCACGGATGCGGGGATCATAATCCCCGCCACGGCGGGCAAGCAGAGCTTCGTGCGTGGTAAGGGCTTCGACGGACTGTATTGTACGCGCCAGACTGCCGTCGGCCGTTGCACCCAGTGCTTCGAAGGCTTGGTTGCGGATGAGGGCGCCAGCAGCACTCAGCCGCCGACAGGCCCGTTCGAAGGCACCGGATACTGTCGAGTCAAGGCTTTCAAGGAAGCAGCCGCCGGGGAGAGCGAGGCGTACCCCCTCGACATTTGTTCGCCGCCATGGCTGCAATTGGCTTCCCGAGATCACAGCCAACACCCTTGCGCAATCCTCTACCGTTCGGGCGAGCGGACCGATGCTGTCGAACGTCGTGGATAGCGAGAAGGCGCCTTCCAGGGGTACGGTGCGTTGTGTTGGTTTCACCCCTACTACACCGCAGAGCGCCGCCGGCACGCGAATAGAGCCGACGGTGTCGGAACCGATCGCTGCTGTGACCATGCCGGTCGCAACCGACACTGCAGCGCCGGAGGAAGAGCCGCCAGGGGTTCGGGTCCTGTCCACCGGGTTACTTGGCGTCCCGAAATGACCGTTGAGGCCTACGACGGAGTAGGCGAACGGCGTCATGTTCGTGCGACCGATCAGGACCGCGCCGGCCTGCTTGAGGCGCGTCACCACAGGCGCGTCTTCACGTGCTGCCAGCGCGTCGTCGAGGGGACGCGCTGCGGCACGCGTGACCTCGCCCTTTACGTCGAGCAGATCCTTGATGGAGACCGGCAGGCCATCGAGCGCAGAACGGTAGCCGGCACGGTATAACCCATCGAGGCTCTCTGCTGCGATGCGTGCTTCCTCATCCCAGACTGTGAGGAAGACCCTCGCGCCTTCACCGGCAGGATCGGCGATGTGCGCGAGGCATTGATCTATGCGGTCACGGCGCGAGAAAGCTGGGCCGGTGTTGGATGGGAGTAGTGAATGGGTCATGCTTCAGTCCTTATACTCATGACGCGGTGTGGAGCAGGCCGAGCACCGGGATGATCGCGGCGGTGCTGATGGCCATCGATGCCACATTGCCGATGAAGGGATGGTAGCCCTCTGGCAGCCGAGCCGAAATCGCGGCGGCAAGCGGCGGGCCGATGAGGGCTCCAAGAACGGCGCTACCCATAATCGGGATTGCCGACCCGTTAAACGCAAGCGTTGCGGCGGGCACCACGGAAACGATCGGCACGAACGTCGGATAAAAGCCGTTCTGAGCCCATTTGCGGTGCCAGAGCGCCATGCCGACCATAGCCGCGACACCTTGCCCGGCGATCATCATCAGCAGTTGCGCGCTGCCATAGGCGGGCACGCCTGGCGCGATGAAACTCGCGAGCAGAGCCCCCAGGATCAGGCCAATACTCGCCCATTCATTGCCGAAGAACTGCGCCTCTGAGAAATCGGCAAGTATCCGACGGAGCGCCCAGAGAAAGCCACGTCCGGGAGCCTCCACCTCTTGCGCCCCATCCGCATTGGGTTGTGCGGGATGGAACGGCAACAAACGGCACACGGCGAAGGACAGAAACGCGCCGACCGCCATGCCTCCGGTCACACCCGCGACCGGCGGCAGCCCAAGCGGCCGGCAGAGGAAATGCGTGGCGGCGATGGACAGCGGCGCGACGATGACGGCGGATAGCACCGCTCCGGCTAGCGCCGGTCGCCAGCCCGCCCCATAGACGAGCACAACGGTCGGCGCGATCGAAACCACAGGCACAAACGTTGGCTGCCAGACACCGGTTTCGCGGAGCGTCCAGCCCCAGACGAGATTGCTGAGAACGAGACCCAGTGCGGAGCTCGCCACCGTCCACGGCCACAGACCCGAGCCGCAGGCAAGGCCGATGCCCCGCCAGCGGGACTGGACTGTCGCTAGACAGTAGGCGAGCATTGCCCCGATCAGCAGCCCTACACCAGCGAACGCGGATGTATAGAACACGGGTTCGGTCCACGCCGAGAGAAACCATCGGGCGAGGCCGGCCCAATCAGTGACCTCGCCACTCCAGGGTGTGTAACTCCCATTATCCGGCCAAAAGACCGCGAGCGCGCCAATTGCGACACTGGCTCCGGCGGCCACTGGAATGCGCAAGTCCATTGCAGGCAATTGGCGCCTGCTCCCGCCAATCGAGGGCATCTCCATTTTGTTTATCCTCCCAATGTTATGTTTTTTAGCGGGGCAGTGGACTGCCACCTTGATAGCCGAGCATCTGGTCATAGAGATCGACACGCCGATCGCGGGGTAGATCGTTCAGCTGGTTCCAGATGGGCGCCGTGCGGCTTTCGACTAGGTCGATATCGGCGTAGAGAATTGTGTCCTCATCAGGCCCGGCGATGCGGCCCACCGGCCAGCCATTGGTCCCCGCGATGAGCGAGTTGCCCATGAAGCCGGAGGTGCGTTCGACGCCAATGCGGTCGGCGGTCGCTATGAAAACGGTGTTGGCATGCGCGGCCGTCATGGTGAGATAGGCGGCCATGCAGGTGCCGCTCGCATCGTAGAGGGGCGGAGGCGTCCACACCCAGCCGGTCGGAATGCAAATGATGTCGGCGCCTTGCTGCGCGACGATGCGGGTTGTCTCGGGGAACCAGATGTCCCAGCAGACGAGGAGGCCGATACGACCGATCCGCGTGTCAAACACGGGGTAGCCTAGATCGCCGGGCGTGAAGAACAGCTTTTCCTCATTCCAGAGATGGGTCTTGCGATACTTCCCGATATAGCCCTCCGGCCCCACGAGGACGGCAGTGTCGTAGAGCTTCACGCCGTCCAACTCGGGTAGGCAGCCGACGATGTAAACGCCCTTGGCTTTCGCGAACTCTTCCCAGCCCCGCACTGTGGGGCCAGAGGGAACAGGTTCGGAATGGGCAAATGCCTCTTCGCGTGAGAAGAAGGTGTAGCCGGTCGTGGCGAGCTCCGGCAGGACGATGAGGTCCGCACCCCCTGCTACGGCCGCATCGAGGCGCTGCTGGACGGCGGCGAGATTGGCCTCGCGATTTTCCAACCCAACCTGAGGATTGAATTGAACCACGGCGACCCGGACCGGGCTGTTGCGGCGCGGTTCGGCCGTCTTTGCAATCTCGTCTTGCTGTTCGGACATAAGATACCCCTTTCTGTTTAATGGTTCGATGATAGAACCATTTGCTAAAAAGAGAGTCAAGTTCTATTATCGAACCATTAAAACGATTTGGAGAAACCGTGTGAAGCGCAAGAGTATGGAAGGGGCTGAATGCCCGGTGGCTCGGGCGCTGGACGTCATCGGCGACTGGTGGACCCTGCTGATCGTGCGCGACGCGCTTGACGGCATACGCCGCTTTGGTGCGTTCCAACGCAACCTCGGAATATCAAAGGGTATTCTCGCGGCCCGGCTAAAGGCGCTCGAGGAGGCCGGCATCTTACGCCCAGAAGAGCCGGAAGACGGCGGAGCGCACTGCGACTATGTGCTGACTGCAAGGGGGCGTAGTCTGTTCAACGTCATCGTAGGCTTGAGGCAATGGGGAGAGGCCCATTGCTTCAAGCCTGGCGAAGCGCATTCAGTGCTCGTGGAAAAGGCTAGCGGCCAACCGGTCGGACCGCTCAGCCTTCCGAATGCGGAGGGGCGCCTGCTCGATGCGTCCTCGACCGAGGTGCGCAAGGTTGGTACTTAAACAGGCCTTCAGGGGACCTCGATTGGCCGGGACAAGGCAGCCAATCTCGCGAGTAACCTCCAGGAAGGTCGAGTAGGTCTCATGCAGGCGAATATGACCTTCCCGTCGCGCCGAGCAACCGTACCGCCACATTGCGGGGTCACGTGTCGCCGCTGAGTTGGGAGCACATCAGCCTCACTGGCATCTACTCTTGGGACACCGAACATCAGACGCCGGAAGGCTTCAGATCACAGCGCCTGCCGGGACACATCCGGAGAGCGGCGTGATGTTCCTGCTCAGTTCGACCTTAGCGTACGAGGCCTTTATCAACCAAAGGCAGCTACAGTTGATTTGATAATGAGCCCGCCGTCCGGGCTTCTGCGCATCTGACGTCCCGTGGCCGCGCGAAAAACGTTCAGAAGTTGCAGCGCGGGTGGCACCCGTGACCAGAGAGTTCGCATGGTTTCCCGGCCGTGCCGAGTTTTCCGGACCACACTTCCGGTTACAACACGCTGGGACCAGCGAAAGCCGATCTCATGGAAATACAGATCCGCATGTTGTGGACTGATGTGATGAAAAACACCGGCGATGGTCCGCCTGACGCGGGAGTTGAACCCCTCGGTCGAATTGACGTGGACATTCCCACGGGCATATTCACCGCTGGAATGATTCACGGTTTCATGTCCGGCAAAACTTTCACCGATGGCCATGAATGCCTTTGCCTCGTCGCTCATCAAATGCGCGTCCGGTTCAATCTGCGTTTCAATAGCACGCTCGGCCGCACGCAAGGAAAGACCTGTCACAACCGCGGCCCGCGCATCGCCGGCCAGAGTGCCGGGGACTATATCAGAGGGTCGTTGTACCATCGCTATAATCGGGGTTTTCTCCGTGTTTGCCTGACCTTTCCGTCCCCGTCCCGGAGGAGGTTCGTCCCGCTGCTTCCTCGCTCGGCCGCCGAGATAGAAATGGTCGATCTCTACTGTGCCATCGAGCATATTCTCCCGCGCCACCATGAGACGCAACGCATGTCCCATACGCCAGGCCGTCGGCTGGCTTACCCCGACGATTTCGGCCAGCCGTACCGAGGACAGACCCTTGTCCGACTGGAGCATCAGCCACATGGCCTTCAGCCAGACACGCAAGGGCAGTTTTGTTGCGTGCAATGGCGTGTGTGTCGTCACGGTGAACTGGAAGCGGCATTCGCCATTGGAACATTGATAGAGACCTGGACGAGCCCGCCGTTTACTCGTGTTCCGCCCGGCAATGGCTATCGAGTGTCGATAGCCACAGGAAGGGCAAATTCTGCCTTCCGGCCACACCATGCTTTCCAGCAATCTGCGGCAATGTTTCTCATCATGGAAGGTTGCAACCATTTCATCAACCGTCCGGATGCCGGATAGCACGTCGAGTATCGGTTCAGCCATTTTCATCTCCTGAAGGATCAACCTAAGAATCGCATAAGAATCAAATGGTTACAAGGATAATGCTGCCTTTGGTTGATAAAGGCCGCGTACGATTTTGAACAGCTCTTGTTCTGACCCCTATGTTGACCGCATTTTCGGAGGGGTAGCCGATACGCGCTGCGCGATCCAGCAATCCATGCTTATCCAGAACATCGAAATATTTGACGTTCTTACCCCGGTACACGGGGTTGGTGAACGGTCCAATTTCGAGCACAGTATTTCGACGTTCAATAAAGGAAACAAGTTCTGCGCGTCCGAACTCGTTTGGAATCTGTAGCATCGTAACCCTCGGTGTATTTTCCTAAACGGTGCAAGTGCCCGAAACCGAGATCGGAATCAACCCTGTTTAGAGATCTGCTGGCGCTACAATCCCTATAATGGTCAATTTACCTACATTCATCATTTGTTCTTCAAGTTGGCCGGAATCCCAGCTTCGGGTCCACTGGGCCGAATCCTTGGAGACTTGAGACATTTTGGACTTTGCCGCGATACGAGCGGGAACCGTCGCGAAACTTAGGCAGACTGTGCGAAATACTCGGCGACGAAAAAATCTGGGATATCCTCTGGATTGCACCCTCAGCTATTCGCGGCGAAAGTCATTTTTGAGTTCTCACACACTCTGCCCTATTTTGCGACGGAGCAAAAGTCAGGCGCAAAACCGGGGCGATGTTTTGAATGAATAAACTTATATTGATCTTGCAATGTTCTGGGAGCAAAAAATCGACGCTTTCTGAGGTCAAAACCCGCTCTTCCAGAAACCGACGAACTGGTCATGACCGATAAAAGCAGGCCACCGCCCATACCGTCTGACGCAGACATCCAGGCGACTCTGCGCTGGCGTGTCGACCTTTGCCGGCTGTGCCCGGGCTATGCAGTTGGAATAACCGAACGGGGTGATCGCCGGCTGGTTGTCCATGGGTATCGCGACGGCGCGGCAACGGCGGAACTTGATCGCGATGCGCTATTTGTGATCGGCTCGGTCACCAAGCTCTTTACTGCGCTGCTGCTCGCCGACATGGTGCAACGGGGCGAGGTATCGCTCAGCGATCCGGTCTCCGATTTCCTGCCCGCCGGAGTACGTGTCCCGGCCTATGATGGACGCCCGATCACCCTGGCGGACCTGGCGAGCCATACTTCCGGGCTGCCGAGACGCCCGTCGAATCTTCCATCGCATGATCCGGCCAATCGCTATGCAGGATACTCGGCAGAGCTGCTGTACGACTTCCTATCCTCCTACGTGCTGCCAGGCCCCATCGGCGAGCAGGTGGTCTATTCGAATGTCGGCTTCGGCCTGCTCGGGCATGCTCTGGAGCTGCGGGCGGGCATGGATTACGAGACGCTGCTCAGGACCCGCATCTGCACCCCGCTAGGATTGGCCGACACGGCGATCAGCCTGCCGCCCGGCCGGGCGGAGCGGCTTGCGGCCGGACACGACGAGAGTCTCGATCCCGTACCTGATTGGGACACAGGTGTTCTCGCCGCCGCCGGGGCTTTGCGTTCGAGCGTCCCTGACCTACTGACGTTCCTTGAAGCGCTGGACTCCGAAGCCTCGCCGCTGGCAGCCGCCGTGCGAATTCTCAATGCGCCGCGATCGGCCGCAGATGCCGACGCCGGCGGGCTCGGCATGGCCTTGGCGAGGAGCGAAGGTTACACCCTCATCGAACATGGAGGATTGACGAGCGGCTATCACTCCCATGTCGCCTATGTTCCGGAGTGGAAGCGGGGCGTGGTCGTGTTGGCCAACGCGTTTGTCGCGCCCGTCGCGGACCTCGGGCTCCACCTCTTGGATGCGCGTTGTGCCCTTCATTGGCAGCGCCCGGAGGTCGGCGTCGATTCGAGCATCCTCGATCGCCTCGTCGGCGGCTATCGGATGCAGCCCACACTGGTCCTCACGGTGACGCGGGAGGCAGACCGCCTGTATGTTCAGGCGACGGGAAAGCCGCGCCAGCGTATCTTTCCCACGACAGAGATGCACTATTTCTGCAAGACCATTCCGGCGGAGATCATCTTCGAGGCGGACGCGGAGGGCCAGGTTAAACGGCTCATTCTCCACCAGAGCGGCCTCTATCGGATCGCCGAACGAATGAAATGAGCTTTTTACAACGGTAAGCATATGGGAGAACGTTTGCGATTTGAGTGAAGGTCAGCAACAGTTCCGACGCGATGTCGCGAATGTCGGTCGCGAAACTCTGACTTTTAGGGCTGACTGTTGCGACAAAAATTCCCTTAAATCGGAACGACCGGATTCGACCACCCTTAGCAGCTCTGGGGAGTCCGAATTGCGCATCCCCTTTTCCGCGCGGGTTGACAAGCTTACGCGTTTTAGACTGTGCTTCGTCCGGCCGAGGAGGTAAAGATGACCGGACACGTACAAAGCGAGCGGCTTGCCCGAAGGCTCTTTTTCGATCCGCCTGAGAAACAATTGGTTCGGATCAGCCCTGACGGTCGATGGATCGCATTTCAAGCCCCGATTGATGGCGTTCTTAATCTCTGGCTCGCACCCGTTGATGAGCCGGAAAAATCACGACCGCTCACAAATTACACGGATCGAAAGATCGGGCCGGCGCTCGTGTGGCTGCATGACAACCGGTACGTGCTCATATTCCGGGACAATGCCGGAGACGAGAACTGGAGGATCTGGAGCGTCGATGTCGAAACCGCCGAGGTAAGGCCGCTCACGCCAGCTAACGGCGTGAAGGCGTACGTTCAACAGACGTCGCGGCATTATCCGAGCGAGCTTCTGATCGCGCACAACGAGCGCGACAAACGCTTTTTCGACATTTACCACGTTAATGTCGCAAACGGCGATAGCTCATTGATGATGGAGAACGATGGCTTCTTCGGAATCTTTACAGATCAGCATTTCCGCGTGCGCTTTGTAAAAAAATATGACGACGACGGCGAAATGAAATACTTCAGCCGGGATGAGGCAGGCGCGTGGTCGAAAGTCATCACCCGTATCCCGGTCGAAGATAGTCTGACAACATGGCCGATCGAATACAGCGACGACGGGGAAGAGCTGTACTGGATCGACAGCCGCGGACGGGACAAAGCGGTCGCGGTGGGCGAGGATGCGAAGACCGGAAGAATTCGTATTTTGGCTGAAGATGACCGGGCAGATATCAATTCAATACTTCTCGACCCGATAACGATGCGCCCGATCGCGGCTGCAAGCCGGTTCGATCGCATCCAATGGGAGGTGCTGGACGCTGAATTCCAGCCAGACTTCAATGTCCTCACCGAAATCTTTCGCGGCGAGATCGGGTTCACCGGCATGTCGGACGATCGGAGTAAGATCATCGTCGCCCACCGGCAAGACACGCATCCGCTCGAATACTACTGCTATGATCGCTCCACGCGGCAAGCCCGAAGACTATTTTCGGCGCACTCACGGTTGGAGAATGCTCACTTGGTGCCGATGGAGCCGATCATTGTGCGCGCACGCGACGGACTCGACCTTCTCTGCTATCTTTCGCGGCCGTCGGTGAGCAAGCCAGGGCCGGTGCCGATGGTGCTGCTTGTACACGGGGGCCCATGGAACAGGGACGTTTGGTGCCTCAGTCCCATGCACCAATGGCTGGCCAGTCGCGGGTACGCCGTATTGAGCGTCAATTTCCGCGGTTCGACAGGGTTCGGCAAATCGTTCATCAACGCCGCCAACAAGGAATGGGGCGGCAAGATGCACGACGACCTCATTGATGCTGTGGAGTGGGCAATTTCTCAAGGTGTCGCGGACCCAGCTCGTATCGCGATCATGGGCGGCAGCTATGGCGGCTACGCTGCTCTCGCCGGTCTAACGTTCACCCCAGAGAGATTTGCCTGTGCCGTGGATTTGGTAGGCATCTCTAACCTCGTCACGTTCGTCAACACTATTCCGGAATACTGGCGAACTTGGCAGTCTCAGTGGAAGGTCCGCATGGGCGATTTCACAACCGAGGACGGCCGGTGTTTTCTTGAGGAACGCTCGCCGTTGAATTACATCGACCGGATCGTTCGCCCGCTGCTCATTGCGCAAGGAGCTAACGACGTTCGCGTAAAGGTCTCGGAATCCGATCAAATCGTTGCGGCGATGCAGGAACGCGGAATTCCTGTCACGTATATTCTGTATCCAGATGAGGGCCACGGCGTTGGACGCGCCGAAAATAAGCGCTCGTACACCGCCGTCGTTGAAGCATTCCTGGCTGCGCATCTTGGCGGTTGGTGCGAGCCTGTGGGCGACGATTTCGAAGGTTCTTCAATCCAATTCAAAGCGGGCCGCGACCTGATCCCCTGCCTCTGATACTAGTTTAACTACCAAGGGTTTTAGACAGTCTGCGGGATTATCGCGACAGAAACTTAGATCACGTCATGACAACTATAAGCCGCCCAGACTTGAGCGACATTCAAAGAGGCGATTGGGTTGACCGTCGGTTGCTGACCGCATGGCGGCCATACACGCGACTGGCCCGACTAGATCGCATTCTGGACGGTGGGTGCTCTTCCGTTGTCGGCCCGAGGCGGTCATTAATGCTTGTCTCGAATCGCCACGTCCGTTAATTTCTAATGCACAGGCTTGGCCCACGCCTCCCCCCTCCTTTCGGGGAAGTATCGCACATGCAGGGTGACATCATTATCATCGAACCATCTGTTCGAGCGTCGCATAAGGAGGGATTGCGTTTTCTAGCTCGGATTGGAGGTCCTTGATGAAACTTTCTGCCCCAATCTTCCAATTAAAACGCCGAGCTAAGATCATGGTTCGGAATAATAATGTTCCCCTGCACGAAGCACTGGATCAAATTGCGCGTGAAGAGGGGTTCGCAAGGTGGAGCCTGCTCTCGTCCCAAATCGCAGCGGGGTCACTGTCCAAAACAATACTATCCCGGCTGGATGACGGTGATCTGCTGTTAGTTGCCGGTCGCCCTGGACATGGCAAGACCACGCTTGGACTCCAGCTTTTGCTCGACGCCGCCAGAAACGACAGAAAAGCGGTATTCTTCACCTTAGAATCCACAGAACAGCAGGCAAGGAAACATATCCGGTCTTTGGAAAAAGACGCTCACGGTTTTGGAGACACACTGGAGATCGTGACATCGGATGAAATTAGCGCGGATTACATCATTCACCATTTGTCAGGATCGAAGCGAGGAACGGTTGCCGTCATCGACTATCTGCAGATACTCGACCAGCAGCGGAGCAAGCCTGCACTCTCGGATCAAGTTCTCGCTCTTGGAGAATTTGCCAGAAAGACCGGCGTTGTCTTCGGGTTCATCTCGCAGATTGATCGGTCGTTTGATCCCGAGAGCAAACGCCTGCCAGATATTCGGGATATTCGTCTGCCCAATCTCGTTGATTTAGGGCTCTTTACCAAAGCCTGCTTTCTGCATAATGGCGAGGCTCACCTTCAAGACATTGCCTAACTTGCTCGACTGGCGTGTCGCGGCAGTCGATCTGGCAATGACCGGTTCTGGCGCGGAAAGTTGGTGGTCCAGTGATGGCTGGTGGCAGTTAATAGTTCCTGATTCTAGTGCTAGCCGCAAGTCTGCGATGAGAACGGCGTCCATTCAACACTCGCCGTCTTTCTTGTGCTCGCTGCAATACCATTCTTGGCCGTAACGCTTCTCGAATCGAGACCGGTAATTTATCTGGGGTGATCTCCTCAGCCACCAATTGTTAGCATCGTATGGTTCACCATCGTCGCTTTGTTCACGGAGGCAACGATGGCGATGGAATGGATGATTACGATCGAGGGCAGGAACGAATTCGGTGAGGTTTGCCGGAAACAGATCCAGGTCGACAAAAGTTGGGAGCGACTGCGCGTCGGCGAGATCGGGCTGTCGATCGATGACGGCAAGGCGATCATGAAATCCTTGCAGAGTGCGGTTGTGAACCAGGAGATGGAAACCTACGCGCTCTTTCGACGGGTCTGTCCCGACTGCCAGACCTTTCGACCAGTCAAGGACTATACGAAGCGCCGCATTCGAACGGTCTTCGGCACCGTGGAAGTCAGGAACCCGCGATGGATGCTGTGCCAGGACTGTCACCCGGGGATGGTGGGTGGGTTCACTGTGCTGAAGGAGATCTGCCCCGATCGTGCGACACCCGAGCTGATGGAACTGACGGCTCGCCTTGGCAGCATGCTGCCATACCGGCAGGCGGCCAGGATGCTCGCCGAATTCCTGCCCATCGAGCCGACCGAGACGCACGCGACCGTGCGCAACCGGACGATCAGAATCGGCGGACTGCTTGATGATCAGCTGGTCGAGGAAGCTTGGCAGTCACGATCGGAAATTGCCGACCAGTGTCAGCTGGAAATGCAGCTTCCTGGCGATCACCGAAAGGAGTTTGTCATCAGTGTCGACACGGCTCACATTCGCGGTGCCGATCCCAACATGGCCCGCAACTTTGAAATCGTCGTGGCCCGATGCGGTCGCGGCGGACGCGGCGATGTAGGTGGCCGCTACTTCGTTACCAGCAACACCGATCGGTCCGAGATACGGGATCGCAGCCTGCAAGCCCTCCGAAAGGAGGGATACTGCGGTCTTGGGGACGTCACGGTGATCTCCGACGGTGCGGAAATCCTCAAGCGGCTACCCCGCGCCATGCCGACGCCGACAAAACATATCATCGACTGGTTCCACATCGCCATGAAGGTCCAGCCCATGCAACAGATCGCTGATCATTTGGTTCGCTCCCGGTCTGATCTTGTCGAGAATCTTCCCACCATCGATAGGGATATTAAGGCGGTGAAGTGGCGTCTGTGGCACGGACGTGCGGATCGCGCGATCCGTGATCTCGAAAGGATCATCGCCCAATTGCAGCCCCTGCGGCGGGAAAACGAACTCTGCTCCGGGCGCCTCCATAGGCTTGGTTCGCAGCTTCTGACCTACATTCGTTCAAACCGCGGTGCGATCATCAACTACGGAGCCCGCTATCGCGCCGGCCTCCGCGTCGCAACCACCCTTGCCGAGTCGGCGGTTTACTCCCTGGTCGCCAAGCGGATGGTGAAGAAGCAACAGATGCGTTGGTCCCAGCACGGTGCCCACATGTTGATGCAGGTTCGGACAGCCGAAATAAACGGCGAACTCCGTGATCGGCTTCGTGCAAGATTTCGAGAGCCAGAACCTCAGGTGCCCTCGTTGTTCAAGCCCAAACCGCCGCTACTCCGAGCCGCATGACCCCAGAAAAATTACCGGTCTCCCGACAACTGGCTGAAGCATCGGATTGCGGCCCTTGCTGAGCAATTTGATATGGTGGCGGCTCATCCATTTGCCTTGCATGGCACCTTTCATGCGATCTGCACCGCAGGAAATCATGCTGAGAGCAGTTGCCTGCCGCAAAAACGGTTTGTTGGGGTGCGGTATCGCCAGCTGAATCAGCACAAACTAAGCGCGAATAATAGGTATCAGGTTGAAACCTCAAGACGGGCAGTGGATTGCTGGGGGCGAATAGACGCGGCTGGCACCCGGTCACTGATCTGTCGGTATGAAAATGGCGTAGACCTTTCTGCAACCGCCCTTCCTTCATCGTGATTTTTGCGTTCAATCGGCCTTGGCGCGGCGGGCCGGGAAAAGGATGATGTCGCGGATCGACGGCGCGTTCGTCAACAGCATGATCAGCCGATCGACGCCGATGCCGAGACCGCCCGCAGGCGGCATGCCCTGGTCGATGGCGTCGAGAAACTCGTCGTCAAGCTGCTTTGCGGTTTCGCCGCGTGCATGTGCCTGTTCCAGCTGTTCGACCATGCGCTTGCGCTGCTCTTCCGGGTCATTCAGTTCCGAGAAGGCGTTACCGAGTTCCCAGGCATTGCAATAGGTCTCGAAACGCTCGACAAGGCGCGGCTCGCTAGGCACTTCCTTGGCGAAGGGCGAGATGTCCTTCGGGAAATGCGTGACGTGCGACGGTTGGATCAGCGTGCCTTCGACCTTTTCCTCGAAGAGGAAAGCAAGACATTCGCCCCAGGTAGCATCCTTCTCGATTTCGAAACCGGCAGCCTTTGCGGCAGCGCGGGCTTCCTCGTCGGTCGTCATCGCCAGAAAGTCTATACCGCTCGCTTGCCTAACAGCATCAGGCATGGGAACGCGCTTGAACGGACCTTTGAAGGAGATTTCCTTGTCGCCGAACATAAATTCGGTGGTGCCGTGGATCGACATGGCGAGCGTCGAGAACAGCCGCTCGACGAGGTCCATGATGTCCTCGTAGTCGGCATAGGCCCAGTAGCACTCCATCATCGTGAATTCGGGATTGTGTCGGGTCGAGACGCCTTCGTTGCGGAAGTTGCGGTTGATCTCAAACACCTTGTCGGTGAGGCCCGAAACCAGCGCGCGCTTCAGGAACAGTTCCGGCGCGATACGCAGGTACATGTCGAGCTTCAGCGTGTTGTGATGCGTCTTGAAGGGCTCGGCGATGGCGCCGCCATAGACCGAGTGCAACATCGGCGTTTCGACTTCCATGAAGCCGTCGTTTTCCATGAAACGCCGGATGCCGGAGACGATCTTGCTGCGCTGTTGGAAGCGCAGCTTCGACTCTTCGTTGGTCATGATGTCAAGGTGCCGCTTGCGGTAGCGCTGCTCGATATCCGAAAGGCCGTGCCACTTCTCCGGCATCGGCAGCAGCGACTTCGCCAGCATGGTGATCTCACGCGCATTGATCGTCAGCTCACCGCGCTTGGTGCGGCGCACGACACCGGTGACGCCGATGATGTCGCCGATGTCGATCATCGGCAGCAGGGCTCGGGCCTCTGCAGGCGCCGTGTCCTTGTGGCTGAATATCTGGATCTTACGGCCAGCGTCATGGATATCCATGAACATGCCTGAGTTGCGCGAGGAATAAACGCGGCCGGCAACGGTGACGATATCTTGCGTTTCGGTGTCCGGCTCCAGGCCCTCGTATTTCGCAGCCAGTTCCGCATTGGTAATCGTGCGGTGGAAATGCGCCGGGTAGACGTCGCCGATCTGTTCGCGCAGCATCTTCAGCTTCTGGGCGCGCACTTCGGTCGCATCGGAAGAGAGGGCTGTTTCGTTCTTGTTGTCAGACATTCTTCAATTCCTGTCGCTGCTTCCGCGGCCCTGGAGCGTTCTATTTCTGACAGCAGGGCAGCGAACGAGTGTAACTGTACCGGTCATATTGCCCTCACTAAGATTCAACCGGCACGGTATTCGGACAACATCTCTTCCGCAACTGACCGCCCGACCGCGACCAGGCCCAGCCGGAGTTTCTGGCTTGGCACAAGACGGGAAATGCCGTAGCTGATCCGCAGCGGGCAACCCTCGCGTCAGCTCCACCTTGCGCGGTCAGGCCAGTATTGTACCAGCCTCCAACTTTGTTTTCGACGTGATGGATCGATTGAGCGTGCGTGACAACAAATAGATTTTTCATGGCAATTCGTTTTAAAGTATTGTCGCGAAAGTCCCCAAAACCTGCGACGTAGCGGGATTTAGGATTTTCGCGATAAGACTTGGCCTCAAATGGATCGGGCAGCTCGCCTCAACCCGTGGGCGACAAGGCGATCAATGATCTCAGGGTAACTGACGCCACTTGCCGCCATCACCTTTGAATACATACTGATGTCGGTGAACCCGGGAATGGTGTTCAGTTCATTGACAAGGATGCGCATATCCGAGGTGACGAAGAAGTCAGCACGCGCCATGCCATCACAGCCTAGTGCTCGAAACGCACTTGCCGCAAACGCACGGATTTCATCCTCGATCTCCTTGGGGAGTTCGGCCGGCACTTTCAGCGCCGCACCGTCTTTGTCGATATATTTGGCATCATAGGTGTAGAAGCCGTGGCTTTCCGCTGGCACGATCTCACCGGTTCGAGATACGAACAGAGCTCCATTTTGGTCTTCCAGAACCGCGCATTCGATCTCACGCCCCTGAATGAATTCCTCGGCTAGCAGCTTGTCATCATGTTGGAAGCCTTTAGACAGCGCTGTCTCATAATCCGTTTCAGTTGAGATCTTGCTGACGCCGACCGAGGAGCCTTGTCGAGCTGGCTTAATGAAGATCGGCAGGCCGAGCGAGCGCTCCAAATCGCCGAAGGTTGGTGCATCATTGTTGTAGATTGTGATCGACCGTGCAGTTGGTACACCAGCCTCCTTGAACAGCCGCTTGGCGATATCCTTGTCGAGCGCGTTTGCGGAACCGGGAATGCCGCATCCTGCCAGCGGCACGCGCGCCACCTCGGCTACCCCCTGGACCGCACCGTCTTCACCATGGAGGCCATGCAGGACCGGAAATATAACGTCGATCTTCGGTAGTTCGTGCGGAGTACCGTCGACCGGAATCGCGACTAGCCGCCCGTGTCCACCAGGCACTAGGCAAAGCTCCATACCGCTTGACGGCTTTGATAGCACGCCGTCCTCAAAAGTGCTCAATAGCCATTGCCCCTCACGGGTGACAAAAATTGGAGTAGCATCGTATTTGGCAGGCGCTAACGCATTCAGAACATTGGTCGCCGAAAGCACCGAAACGTCATGTTCGGCGGATCGTCCACCAAATAAAACGCCGATACGCAGCTTGTTCGAGGTCTCCGCCATAATAGCCATCCTTTCCGATTAGAAGTCGCGAAAATCCCAAACTTTGCGAGACATGGCGACCTGATTGTTAAATGCGACTTTCAGCGGTCTGGAGGGAAATATTCAGCGCTATGTGGCGCGCCTATGACGAATGCGCTGACAGTTTGGCAATAAGTTCCGTGACAACATCATCGACGGACTTCGCAGCGGTATCAATCACAATCGGACGCCCCGCCCAATCGTCATAATTCCGATCGATAACTTCTTGCCAGGTTGGCTTTATAAGGCCCTTAACATCGCTGTGTCGTGTCTCGACACGGTGGCGATGTTCGATCTTATCCGAGCAAATGACCTCGACTTCTGCCGCGCGCACTCCTGCTCGCTCCGCGATCGAGAGCCAAGCGTCACGGGTGATAAGTAAAGGATTCACCGAGTCCGCGATGACCGTTTTACCAAGGCTGAGATTGTCTTCAGCGATCGCATAGGCAACGATGTATCCAACAGGACCGACGTCGGCGTCTAGCTGGCCCGAAGATCGAAGCGCTTGTTCGATCGTGTCAACCCGAATATGCGCTGCTTTGAGCTGCCTTGCCAAGGCGCGAGCAACTGTGGTTTTTCCAGTCCCCGGTAATCCGCCGAACACAATAAGCATTGTTTCCATTTCCTTGGTTCTCAAAAGTCTCGCTGACTGCCCGAAACTCTGCCGGGCATTTCGAGGTTTGGCTTTCATGGGGTTGCGCGAGCGACCCAAAGTTGTTCACGGCCGTAGGCCGGTGGTGACCCTAAAGAAATCTGAGAACTGCTCGGCGACTTCCAGAGTTAGAGCAGATATGCAATTTCCTGCCGCATACTCCATCGAAGGGTCCAAGACGTCTCTTCGCTTTTAACGATGTTACCCGTCTGATCGAATACCTCGAAAAGCAAAGTCTCCTGAATCGTTTGGGTCATTGGGTCATTGTGCCTGGATACCAACGTTCGGCGTATTTTTCCGACCGGAACTCACATCTAACACCTCGCGTGGAGCGGCGGGCGTAGAGGCATTCGCAAACAGCAATTCAAAGTAAGGATCAAACAGATCGAGGACGAGGTGACCACCCGGCTTGAGATGCCGATGAGCGCACTGAAGAGCCTCGCGCTGCTGACTGGGGGTCAGCAGATGCTGGAAGCTGCGTGCAGTATTTACAATCAGAGGAAATTGTCGATTGAGGTCAAAATTGGTCATGTCTCCTTCGACAAGCTGGAGGCGAGCTCCAACCTCGGGGCCATCCGCGAGCTTGGCTGCCGCGCGTTCAAGCATCGCTGGAGAAATATCCAGGCCAACGACTTCGTTTCCCGCAATGGCGAGCGGAACCGAAATACGCCCAGTGCCTGTACCAATTTCGAGGACCGGATCACCAAAGCGGCGGGGCGCAATCCAAATAAAACGCAATGTCGCCGGCAAGAAGGCCGCCTCCAGTGAACAGATCGTAGGCGGCAACTGCCAGACCGCCGCTATAGTGGGCATTTGCATTTGTCATCGATCTGTCTCCTTCTACACCGCAACCGAAGCCAACTTTGGAAACTGACAGGGCGCGCTATGACCAAGGTTGCGCTACGATTTGAGGCAAGCCGGTTGGGAATAGCATTAGATGTCGGTCATCGAGCTGAGTCAGCTCGGCCCATATCACGCGCTGCTCATGTCCGACAAAGGCTTCGATAAAGCGGACCGGATTGCCCGGCCCGATATAATCATCGACTGCCTCCAGTCGAAGTGGCGGTTGGGATCGATCTGTTCCAGACAGATGTGTCATGGCAAAATTTACCACGAGGCTATGCAAAACGGAATCCTCTGAGGATAAATGTCGTTGGTTCCCGACCACTATGGAGTTCGGCCATTGTTACCAAGCTTTGAAACTGAGAGGCTCATGCTCCGCCCCAGATCAATGGCGGATTTCCAGGCTTGCTTGGCTATGGATCGCGACCCAGACGTGACAAAATTTATACCGGGACCATGGAATGACCCTGAGAAACACGAGCGCTTTCTCCGAAATCGGATTGAGAACTCCTTGGGAGATGGCCTCGGCTACTGGTCAATTTTCCCACGAGATCGACCTGGTCAATTTCTGGGTTGGATACTTCTGATCCCGTACGATGGATCAGGTCCGGAAATAGAAATTGGATGGCGTCTGAATAGGCTGTCATGGGGCAAGGGCTATGCAACCGAGGCAGCAAAACCCATCGTAGAACATGCATTCGAAGCTCTTCGGCTCTCTCGCATCGTTGCGGACATCAACCCGGGCAATATTCCCTCCATGCGAGTGGCTGAGAAAATCGGGTTGAAGTATATCGGCGATGACCATCACGGAGGCACGCCCTGCAAATCCTACTTGATGACGATCGAGGATTTTACCCAGCCCTCATCTGGTTAAGGACTTTTCAGACGGTCTGCCGGATTTTTGCGACAAATCTATCAGCGGAAATGCGCTCAAGGCGCTTGGTATGGTGACTGGAGCCGCCGGATGCAGATATGAGCGATCCAACTCCCCGACGGCCGAGACACCGAGCAGAGCCATGGAGCGCAGCATTTCGTCCTCAATCAGCTCAAGCATACGTACAATTGCGCCCTCGCCTCCCGCAGCGAGGGCGTAGCACTGCATGCGGCCAAGGCCCACGAGGTCCGCACCTATCGGCGAGGGCCTTAATGATGTCCGAACCGCGACAGAAACCTCCATCGACC